>DATDKW010000117.1:0-18185 GCA_036519715.1 Mycobacteriales bacterium | reverse complement strand
CCGAGCCCGCGCAGCCGCTCGATGGCCCGGGACCGGCGGCGCTCGGAGAAGTTGCCGCCCTCCGGGAAGATGATCACCGCGTCCCCGGGGCCGGCGCCGGCGGCCAGCGTGGCGATGGCCGCGGTGACGTCCTCGGCCACGTCCGGGTGCGGGGTGATGAAGCGGTTCGGCAGCCGGTTGAGCAGCAGGTCGACGGTCGGGTCGAGCTGCAGCGCGTCCTTGAGCACGATCCGGGGCCGCAGCTGCGCCAGCGACACCAGCGTGCGGACCAGCAGCACGGAGTCGCCCGGGCCGGCGTGCCGGCACAGCACCAGCAGCGGGCGGTCCCGCCGGATCGGCTCGCCGTCGCCGGAGCCGACCACCCGCAGCCGGAACGTCCAGCGGGCGGTCCGGTAAATGTGGTCCAGGATCCAGCCCAGCAGCCGGTAGTGGGCGGCCTGCCAGCGTTCGGTCCCGAGATCCCGCCCGAACCCCGACCGCAGCCACATCCAGCCCAGCGCGCCGATCGCCACCCACTCGCAGGCGAACCAGACGATGCCGAACCACAGCAGCCGCAGCCCGCGCCACTTGCCGGGCAGGAACGGCGAGCTGACCGCGCCGGTCAGCACCCACAACGGCAGCGTCGCGACCAGCACCGGCAGGGCGGCCAGCGCCAGCGGCACGGTGACCACCCGCCGGACCAGCGGGGGCGGCAGCGGGCGGCTCACAGTGCGCTCAGGTAGGCGACGGTGGCCTCGTACGCGCTGTCGATCCGGCGGGCGATCCCGGACCGGTCCCGGTACTTGAGCTGGCTGCGCAGGTCCGGCACCTTCTCCGCGGCCCCGGTCGGCAGCACGTGGGCGGTGACGCCGGGCGGCAGCGTGGCCATGTCGGCCGCGAACCGGTGCCGGCGGGCGACCTCGAACGCGACCAGGCCGACCTCCCACGGCCGCTGCGGCGCGGTCAGCGGCTGCTCGATCCGGCCGACCTGCAGGACGTAGAGCGTGGTGGCGCCGAGGGCGACGGCCCGGCCGACCGGGATGCTGTGCACCAGGCCGCCGTCGAGATAGGTCTGGCCGCCGACCTCGACCGGCGGCAGCAGGCCGGGCACCGCGCAGGACGCCAGCACGGCGTCGACCAGCGGCCCGTCGGTGAACCAGTGCTCGGCCGCCCGCTCCACGTTCGCCGCCACGCATTGGAACGGGACGGCCAGCTCCGCGAAGGTCCGGGACCGCAGGTGCTCGGTCAGCGCGTCCCGCAGCGGCCGGTCGGTGTGCAGCGACGTCCGGGTCCGGGCCAGCGTGGAGAGACGGCCGATCACCGAGCCCGCGAACAGGTCGCTGGAGTCCAGGTCCAGCCACAGCTCGGCCAGCCGGCGGGCCGCGACCGGGGTCGGGTCCTCGGCCACCACCACGCCGTTGAGCGCGCCGACGGAGGTGCCGACGACGAGGTCGGGGACGACACCGGCCTCCAGCAGGGCCCGCAGCATCCCGACCTCGTGCGCCCCCAGCAGCCCGCCGCCGCCGAGCACGAACGCGACAGGACCGGGCACGCCGCGAACGTACGGCATGACCGGCCCTGTCGGACGGCTCGCTCGGGCTCAGTTCAGGGACGTGCCCGGGCCCTCCTCGGTGGGCTGCCGGGCGCGCTTGACCGCGTCCTCGTCGGCGATGCGGAGGAAGCCGGCGCCCTCCCGCAGCGCGGACTCCAGCTGCTCGGCGTCGTCCTGCGGGATCGGCTCGGCCGCGGACTCGGAGCCGCGGACGGCCGGGTCGACGTATCCGGGCGGGGCCGGCCGGTCCGGACCGCCGGTGCCCTGGGTCTCCTGGACGGTGATCTCCTCGGCGGCCTGCTCCAGCTCGTGCGGGTTGTTCAGGTTGCTCATGGATCCTGCCTACCCATCGCCACGGGACCGAGACACCGACGGCTTAAGGTCGGCGGTGACGCGAGGAGGCGGCCGTGGCGACTGAGGTGCGGGGCGTGGTGTCCCGGGGCAAGGGCGAGCCGGTGACCGTGGAGACCGTGCTGGTGCCGGATCCCGGTCCGGGCGAGGCCGTGGTGGACGTGCAGGCCTGCGGGGTCTGCCACACCGACCTGCACTACCGGGAGGGCGGCATCTCCGACGACTACCCGTTCCTGCTCGGGCACGAGGCCGCCGGGCTGGTCAACGCGGTGGGCGAGGGTGTGAGCGACCTGGCCGTCGGCGACTTCGTGATCCTCAACTGGCGGGCCGTCTGCGGCGCCTGCCGGGCCTGCGCCCGCGGCCGCCCGTGGCTGTGCTTCAACACCCACAACGCCTCCCAGCGGATGACGCTGGCCGACGGCACCGCGCTCAGCCCGGCCCTCGGCATCGGCGCGCTGGCGGAGAAGACGCTGGTTGCGGCGGGCCAGTGCACCAAGGTCAACCCGGAGGCACCGGCCCGGGTGGCCGGCCTGCTCGGCTGCGGCGTGATGGCCGGCATCGGGGCGGCGATCAACACCGGCGCGGTGACCCGGGGCGACACGGTCGCGGTGATCGGCTGCGGTGGGGTCGGCGCGGCCGCGGTCGCCGGGGCGGTGCTGGCCGGGGCGCGGGAGGTCATCGCCGTCGACGTCGACCGGCGCAAGCTCGGCGCGGCCCTGAGCCTGGGCGCGACGACCACGGTCAACGCGGCCGAGGAGGACGTGGTCGAGACGATCAAGCGCAAGACCGGCGGCGTCGGCGCCGACGTGGTCATCGAGGCCGTCGGCCGGCCGGAGACGTACAAGCAGGCGTTCTACGCGCGGGACCTGGCCGGCACCGTGGTGCTGGTCGGCGTGCCGACGCCGGAGATGCGGCTGGAGATGCCGCTGCTGGACTTCTTCAGCCACGGCGGCTCGCTCAAGTCGTCCTGGTACGGCGACTGCCTGCCCTCCCGCGACTTCCCGATGCTCATCGACCTCTACCTGAAGGGCCGGCTCGACCTGGACCGGTTCGTGTCGGCGACGATCACGATCGACGAGGTGGAGGAGGCGTTCACCGCGATGCAGCACGGGGACGTGCTGCGCTCGGTCGTCGTGTTCTGACAACTACTGGCTGTGACCGCCTGACTCCGTACAGCAGTTTCATGGGCAATGTCGCTAAGTGGTGACCGTTCTCAGCATCCCCGACCTATTCTGCGATGAAGGCCGCCGGTGGGGGCGGCCGGAACGCGGGGTGTGGGGGTACACATGGGCATCCGGGCAAGGGTTCTGCGCGGGATCGCCGCCGGGTCGGTCGCGGTCACCCTGGCCGTCGTCGGCAGCGGCACGGCCGAGGCGTCGATCGCACTGGGGCGGGTGGTCTCCACCAACCCGGTGAACTACACGCCGAACGTCAACCAGGGCGCGGTCTACAAGGTGGCCGAGCTCAACGGCATGATGTACGCGGGTGGCTCGTTCACCTCGGTGACGGCCGCGACCGGCACCACGCCGACGGGCACCTTCACCCGCAACCGGATCGTGGCCTTCAACGCCAGCACCGGCAGTATCTCCACCGCCTTCGCGCCGAACTTCAACGGCGAGGTCTGGGCCATCGTCGCCAGCGGCACGTCCGTGTACGTCGGGGGCAAGTTCAGCACGGTCAACGGCATCGCCCGCCGCGGCCTGGCCAAGCTGAACGCGACCACCGGCGCCGTCGACACCGCGTTCAACGCCAACCTCAACGGCAACGTGGACGAGGCCGCGCTGGTCAACGGCCGGCTGATCATCTCCGGCACGTCGAGTCGGAAGATCCAGGCCGTCAACCCGACGACCGGCGCGGACACCGGCTACATCACCACGGCCGTGACCGGCACGGTGGCGTCCAACGCGGGCTCGACCGAGGTCTACCGGTTCGCGGTCAACCCGGCCGGCACCCGGCTGGTCGCCGTGGGCAACTTCACCTCGGTCGGCGGCGCCACCCACTACCGGGCCTTCATGCTCGACCTCAACGCCACCTCGGCCACGGTCAGCCCCTGGAACTACACGCCCCTGCAGCAGCTCTGCGCGGCCGACAGCCTCCCGGACTACATGCGGGACGTGGACTTCTCGCCGGACGGGTCGTACTTCGTGTTCGTCTCCACCGGCTACGTGCCGCAGACCGGGCAGATCGGCACGGCGTTGTGCGACGCGGCAGCCCGGTTCGAGACCGCCAACCTGGCCCCGACCCGGCCGACCTGGATCAACTACACCGGCGGCGACACCCTGCACTCGGTCGCCGTCACCGACCTGGCCGTGTACGTGCAGGGCCACCAGCGCTGGCTGAACAACCCGCAGGGCCGCGACAGCGCCGGCCCCGGCGCGGTCAGCCGGCCCGGCATCGGCGCCATCAACCCGTCCACCGGGCTGGCGCTGAGCTGGAACCCGACCAAGACCCGCGGGGTCGGCGGCAAGGACCTGCTCGTCACCCCGAAGGGGCTGTGGGTGGCCAGCGACTCCTGCACCATCGCCGGCGAGACCCGTTGCCGGATCGCCCTGCTGCCCTGATCCGGCGAGGGCATAGCCTTTCCGCGTCAGGGTAGTTAAACGGGCAAATTGCCCGACGCTCGAAAGGCAAGCACAGTGGGTCTACCGGTCAAGATCGCCGACCTGGCACCGCGCGTCGCCACCGGCGCCTTCATCCTCAACTCCGGTCTGGGCAAGCGCAACATCGGCCCCGAGCACGCGGCGGGGCTGCACGGGATGGCCAGCGGGGCGTACCCGTTCCTGGGCAAGGTGGAGCCGCAGCAGTTCGCCAAGATCCTCTCCGCCGCGGAGATCACGCTCGGCGCGGCCCTGCTCGCCCCGGTGGTGCCGACCGCGCTGGCCGGGGCGGCCCTGACCGCCTTCGCCGGCGGCCTGGTCGGGCTCTACCTGAAGACGCCGGGCATGCGCAAGGAAGGCAGCCTGGCGCCGACCGAGCAGGGCGTCGGCCTGGCCAAGGACGTGTGGATGCTCGGGATCGGGCTCGGCTTCGTCGCCGACGCCGTCGCCCACCGCAAGAAGTGAGCAGGTGACCTCCGGCGGGCCGGCCCGCGGCTACTTCCAGCTGTGGACCGGCTCGTTCGAGTGCATGTTCTCGATGTAGTCCCGGGTCATCCGGCGCAGCACGTCCTGCCGGTCCAGGCTGGTCGAGTCGTACAGCCGGTGGAAGGTGGCGGCCTGCCAGGACGCGCCGTTGCGGTGGATCAGGCAGCGCTGCTCGATGATGCCGAGCAGCCGGTCACGGACGGCCGGGGCCACCTCCCAGTGGTCCAGCCCCTCCTCCGCCAGCGGCAGCAGCCGCCGCAGCACCAGCTCGGTGACCGGGACCTGGCCCGCGCCGGGCCAGTAGACCTGCGCGTCCAGACCGTGCCGGGCGCAGGTGTGGAAATTCTCCTCGGCCGCCGCGAACGACATCCGGCTCCACAGTGGACGGTCGTCGTCGGCCAGGGCCCGGACGATGCCGTAGTAGAAGGCCGCGTTGGCCATGATGTCGACCACCGTCGGCCCGGCCGGCAGCACCCGGTTCTCCACCCGCAGGTGCGGCTTGCCCCGGACCACGTCGTACACGGGCCGGTTCCAGCGGTAGATCGTGCCGTTGTGCAGCATCAGCTCGGCCAGCGCGGGCACGTCGCCGCGGTCCAGCACCGCCGCCGGGTCCTCCTCCTCGACCAGCGGGAGCAGCGCCGGGAAGTAGCGCACGTTCTCCTCGAACAGGTCGAAGATCGAGTTGATCCAGCGCTCGCCGAACCAGACCCGGGGCCGGACGCCCTGCGCCTCCAGCTCGGCCGGGCGGGTGTCGGTGGCCTGCTCGAACAGCGGGATCCGGGTCTCCCGCCACAGCTCCTTGCCCAGGAAGAACGGTGAGTTGGCGCCGAGCGCGACCTGCACCCCGGCGATGGCCTGGGCCGCGTTCCAGTAGCGGGGGAAGTTGGCCGGGCTGACCTGCAGGTGGAACTGGACGCTGGTGCAGGCGGCCTCGGGCGCGATCGTGTCCGCGGTGGTGGACACCCGCTGGATGCCGTCGATGGTGATCTGCAGGTCCTCGCCGCGGGCGGCGAAGATCTGCTCGTTGAGCAGCTTGTAGCGCGGGTTGGCGGACAGGCTGTCGCCGCGCAGCTGGGCCTCGGTGAGGGTGGGCAGGATGCCGACCATCACCATGTGGCTGCCGGTGGAGGCCGCCTTGTCCTCGGCGTTGTTGAGCGTGTCGCGGATGCTCTGCTCCAGCTCGCCCACCGAGTCGCCGGCCAGGGTCCGCGGCTGCACGTTGATCTCGACGTTGAACTGGCCCAGCTCGGTCTGGAAGTCCGAGTGCGACACCGCCTCCAGCACCTCGGCGTTGCGCAGCGCCGGGTCACCGGCCTCGTCGACCAGGTTGAGCTCGATCTCGACCCCGGTCATCGGCTTCTCGAAGTCGAACTGGGACTGCGCCAGCATCCGCTCGAACACGTCCAGGCACTGCCGGACCTTCTGCCGGTAACGGGTGCGGTCCTCGCGGCTGAACTGCGTGGCGTCGACATCTCTGCCCATCAGCCCTCCCGAGCGTCGTCGACACGAGGTCTACCCACGTGACCGATCAAGGAAGCGGGTCAGTTCGCGGCGCAGGGCCACGCCGAGGCGGTCGGCCCGCACGTGCAGCTCCGTCCGCATGTCCAGGGGCAGGCCGGGCACCGTGACCACCGCCTGCAGGCGCAGGTCCTCCTCCAGCACCGCCTCCTCGAACGCGACCTCGCGGGCCACCGTCTCCGGGCCCGGCCGCAGCTCGCCGCCGATGTTGTGCATCAGCATCTTGGTGTAGATGCGGGTGCTGGTGTCGGTCTCCGGCAGCATCAGGAACAGGATCGTCTTCACCGACCCGGCGTCCAGCTCCTCCAGCCGCAGCAGCAGCTGGAACGGGGCCCGGTAGACGTACGTGGCCCGGCGGCGCTGCCGCAGCGGCCGGATCCCGGAGAGCACGCCCGGGTCCTCGGGATTGTCGAACCACTGGTCCTGCACGCTCCGGAAGCCGCCCGGCTCCAGCTCGACCTCGGCCGGCTCCACCACCCGGTCGGCGTCGGCGCCGAACGTGCCCGTGTGCACGAACGGGAAGTGGGCCACGTCCAAGAAGTTGTCGGCGACGAAGCCGGCGTTGACCGGAGTCCGGGCCGGCGGCAGCCAGGCCCCGACGTAGCCGGCGTCCTCGGCGTCGGGCTCGTCGAACAGCTCCAGCCGGGGCGGGTCCGGGGCCAGCCAGACGACACCCCAGCGCTCGGTCAGCCCGGCCGGCGCCGGGTCGGCGGCCAGCTCCGGGCCCCGGGTCAGGGTGTAGGCCTGCCCCACCGCCAGGGCCTGGTACGGCTCCGGCCCGACCTCGGTCGACAGCGCCACCGGGTGCCAGGCCGCGCGCAGCCCGGGGTCGGTGTTGCGCAGCAGGGTCGGCGCGGCCGGCTCCGGGGGCAGGTCGTCGACGCGGGCCCAGACCTGGCCGTCGGCCTCCCGGGACGCCGGCGCGGCCGACAGGTGCGCCCGCGGCGGGATGTGGGCCTGCTCCCCCAGCGACGGCAGCGCCACGCAGGTGCCGCCGGGGTCGAACTCCCAGCCGTGGTACGCGCAGCGCAGCCGGCCGCCGTCGACCGCCGCCGCCGTCAGCGGCACCAGCCGGTGCGGGCAGAGCGCGGCGACCACGGTGGCGGGCTGATCCGGCCCCAGCCGGACCGCGACGTACGGCCGGCCGGCCACCTCGACCGGCCGCGGCACGGTCGTGACATCGGACGAACGGGCCACCGGCACCCAGTGCTCACTCACGATGTGCACGCTACGCGTCCGGTCCAGCGGACCTCACTGGTGCAGCTTGGCCTCCAGGCCCGGCGGCGGCACCGGCACCTCCAGCCCCCGGGCCCGCAGGCCGTCCTCGATGGCGCGCAGCGTCGTCTCCACCACCTTGACCCGGGCCCAGCGCTTGCTGTCGCCCTCGATCAGCGACCAGGGCGCGTACGGGGTGTCGGTGTGGTCCAGCATCTCCTCGACCGCGGCCTCGTACGCGGCCCGCTTGTCGCGGTTGCGCCAGTCCTCGTCGGTCAGCTTCCACTGCTTCAGCGGGTCGGACTGGCGGCGCTCGAACCGGCGCAGCTGCTCGTGCTCGGACAGGTGGAGCCAGAACTTGACCAGGATCATCCCCTCGTCCACCAGCGTCCGCTCGAACTCGGCGATCTCCTGGTAGGCCCGCCGCCACTGGTGCTTGGTGGCGAAGCCCTCCACCCGCTCCACCAGCACCCGGCCGTACCAGGACCGGTCGAGCACGGCCATGCCGCCCCAGCCTGGCAGCGTCGGCCAGAACCGCCAGAGGAAGTGGTGCCGCTTCTCGTCGTACGTGGGGGCGGCGAAGGAGGCGACCCGGACGTGCCGCGGGTCGAGCGGGGCGACCAGCCGGCGGATGCAGCCGCCCTTGCCGGACGCGTCCCAGCCCTCGAAGACGATGCACAGCGGCGGGCCCAGCCGCGGGTCGGTGCCGAGCTGGCCGCCGAGCGACAGCCGCAGCCACACCAGCCTGGTCTGGGCCGCGGCCAGCCGCTCCGCCTCCTGGGCCCGGTTCAGCCGCAGGGACAGGTCCAGTTCGTCCAGCCGTCCGCCCATCTGGTCACCTTTCCCCGGTCCGCCCTGCGCAGAACGTAGCCGTTATCGGCCGCGGGCGATCAGCTCGGTGCGGTTGGCCAGCTGCAGCTTGGCCAGGATGTTGCGGACGTGGGACTCCACGGTGCGCTCGGACAGCACCAGCTCCTCGGCGATGTCGCGGTTGGAGCGGGCCTGCACGACCAGGTCGGCGACCTGGCGCTCCCGCGCGGTCAGCGGGTCGGCGTGCCGGCGGGCCGACGCCAGCGCGGCCAGCAGGCGGTCGGCCCGGGCCAGCGGACCGGGCATGTCCAGCCGCCGGAACTCGTCCGCGGCCGCCCGCGCCAGCACCTCCGCCTCCGGGCCCGGGTCCAGGAGGTGGGCCAGGTCGAGGCGGGTGACGGCGGCCAGCGGGCGGCCGCGGACGGCCAGGTTGGCGGCGATCGCCCGGCGCAGCAGGGCGATGCCCTCCTCGGCCCGACCGGCCGTCGCGGCCAGCAGGCCGAGCTCCCGCAGCGGCGACCCGGAGAAGTAGACCGTGGCCACGCCGACCGTCCCCGGGCAGTCGCGGTAGCCGGACAGCCGGTCGTACAGGACCCCGGCCGTCGTCCGATCCTCGAAGGCGGCCGCCAGCCCGGCGAACTCCAGCAGCGCCCCGTTCCAGCGGAAGTCGGCGACCATGCCGGCCAGGCCGCCGCTCAGCTCGTCCCAGATCGCGGCCGCCTCGTCCCGGCGCCCCGACACGAGCAGCAGGTTGGCCTCGTGGGCGCGGATCAGCGGCATCGCCGGGAAGTGCCGCAGCACGTCCCAGAAGTCCGGCGGCAGGTCCCCGGGGTCGCCGCGGAGCTGGGTCAGATGGGCCGCGTACGCGTAGGACAGCCCGGCCGCGGTCGGGTCGCCGGTGGCCCGCGCGACGTCCGTCGCCTCCCGGTCGAACTCCCGCGCGGCCGCGAACGCGCCCTCGGTGGTGGCCCGGGCGGCCTGTGCCCGCAGCAGGTGCCAGCGGGCCAGCGGCAGCCCGCTGCGCCCGGCCACCCGCTCCAGCCGGCCGACCGCCTCGCTGACCACGTCCAGCCGGGCCAGCTCGTAGCCGGCCCGCAGCAGCCAGCCGGCCGCGGTCGCGCCGGCCAGCGGCTGCCCGAGCTCGTCGGCCCGGTCCACCGCCAGCCGGCCCAGCCGGAGCCGCTCGGGCCCGTCGGCGGCACCCAGCAGGGTCATCTCCCGGGCCCGGGCGGCGTCCAGGACCGCGGGCGGGTCGCCGTCGCGCTCGGCCGTCCGCAGCGCCTCGACCGCCAGCTCCTCGGCCTGGCCGGGGTCGCCCCGCTCGGCCGCCATGGTCGCGGCCTGGGCCAGCAGCCGGGCCCGGGTCGCGGTCGGCAGGTCCGCCGCCAGCGCCGTCGCGCTGAGCCGGCCCAGCACCTGGGCCACCTCCGGGTACGTCACCCCGCGGATGACCAGGGCGGCCTCGGCCAGCAGGTCGGGGCGGCCGGCCCGGGTGGCGGCGGCGGCCGCCTCCTCGCAGCCGGCCAGGCTGGCCGGCAGCCGGCCGGCCCGGAACTCGGCCGTGGCCAGCCGGACCAGCGCCGCGGCCAGCTCGGCGTCGGCCGCGCCGGCTTCCCGGAGGCCGGTCACCGCGTCGGCCCGGAGCCGGGCCGCGGGGTCCAGGGCCAGGGCCTGCTCGGCCTGCTCGGCGGCGCGGGCCGAGCAGCCGGCGGCGGCGCGGGGGTCGCCGGCGGCGCGCCAGTGGGCGGCGGCCCGGCCCGGGTCCGTACCGGTCAGGGCGGCCGCGGCCCGGCGGTGCAGGCCGAGCGCGACCGGCGCCGGGACCTGGGCCCGGACGGCATCGCGGACCAGGGCGTGCGCGAACGGGAGGCCGTCCTCGGTCGGTGCCGCCAGCAAGCCGGCCCGGCGGGCGGCGGCCAGCGCGGGACCGGGGTCGGTGCCGGTGACCTCGGCCAGCACGGCCGGGCCGGTGTCGTCGCCCAGCAGCGCCAGGGTCCCGATGGCGGCCCGGTGGGGCTCGCTCAGCCGGGCCAGCATGCCGGCCACCACCACGGGCAGGTCGCCGCCGGCGGCCAGCAGCAGCGGGAGCCCGCCGGTGCGGCGGTGGGCCTCGGCGCCGGGCCGGCCCAGGTAGTCGCCGACCTCCTGCTCGGTCAGCGGCGGCAGGGGCAGCGCCTCGGTCCCGGCGTCGCGGCGGACGTCGGCGACCGCGGCCGCGACCTCGTCGGGGGGCAGGTCGCGGTGGGTGACCAGCACCAGCAGCGGGGCGTCGGCGGCCTCGGCCGCGACCCGCCGGAGCAGGTCGAGCGACTCGGCGTCGGCCCAGTGCAGGTCCTCCAGCACGATCACCACCGGCGCGGCCGCGGCCGCCCGCAGCAGCGCGTCCGTCACCACCGTCAGCGCCCGGAACCGCTCCGCCGCCACCGCACCCGGGTCCCCCGAACCCGCGCCGGCCCCCGGGAGCGCCGCGGCCAGGCCGGGGTGGAGGGCGCGGAAGGCGCGGGACCAGGGCCAGAACGGCGGGGCGCCGGGGTCGTCGGTGCAGCGGCCGCGGCCGACCGGGCCGGCGTGGCCGCGCAGCGCCTCCTCGACCAGCCGGGTCTTGCCGATGCCGGCCGGCCCGGACACCAGCAGCACGCCGCCGGCGCCGGCCCCGGCCGCGGACAGCCGGTCGTGCAGCCGGGCCAGCTCGCGCTGCCGGCCGACGAACGGCGGGGGCCCGGCCACGACGGCAGTATCGCGGATCAGCGCCGGGCTCAGTGCCAGTACTGATGGATCCCGGCGGCCGGAGCGGGACGGTCGGGTCAGCCCACGAGAGGACCCGCCATGAAGCTCACCGTGCACCCCGTCGACGCCGTCCCCGGCCCGCAGGACATCCGCTGGGTCGACGCCGTCCTGTCCGCCCTCGACGCCCCGGCCGGCGTGCTGGTCGCCGCGCCGCTGGGGATCGGCCCGGGCGCGCTGGTCGTGTTCCGCGATGACCAGCCCGACCCGGCCGGGTTCGCCGCCGGCGACGTCACCGTCGGCCCCGGCACCGCGTACGAGGTCGACGCGTACCGGGCCGGACCGTCGGCCGGACCGGCCCGCTACGTGCAGCTGACCAGCTTCGCCGGGCGCAGCCCGGAGTGGTGCGCGGCCTTCGACCGCAGCGGCGCGGAGCGGATCTGGCCGGCCGTGAAGGACCTGCCCGGCCTGGTCGGCGTGGTCACCGCCGGGGCGCCCGACGGCGGCCGGGTGGCGCTGACGCTGGCCGACTCGGTCGAGGCCCTGGAGGCGGGCGCGGCCGCGATCCTGTCGACCGACCTGCTGCCGTGGGAGGACCCGGCCCACCTCACCGGCCCGGACGGGCTGGTCGTGCTGCGCCTGCGGCACGCCGACGTCCCCGCCACCGCCACCCGCTGAGACCGGAGGAGAGACCATGAGCAGCACGATCGCGGCCGAGCTCCGGGACGGCACCTGGACCGTTCCGGCCACCGGGACCACCGCCACCTTCGCCGCCCGCAACTTCGGCGTCCTGACCGTCCGCGGCACCCTGGCCGTCGAGACCGGCACCCTCACCGTGGCCGGCGGCCGGCCGGTGACGGCCGAGGGCACCCTGACCGCCGCCAGCGTCGCCACCGGCAATCCCCGGCGGGACGGGCACCTGCGCTCCGCGCGCTTCCTGGCCGCCACCGAGCACCCGGCCCTGCGGCTGCGGGCGCTGCGGTTCGAGCCGGCCGACGGCGGCTGGACCGTGCCCGCGACCATCACCGTGCACGGCGTCGAGACGCCGATCACCCTGTACGCCCAGCAGCTGCCGAGCTCGGATGGCGTCCGGGTCCGAATCACTGGCGAGTTGGACCGCACCACGACCGCGATCCGGGCGCCGCGCCTCATGGTCGGTCACCGCATCCAGGTCGAGGCGGACCTGACGTTCACCCGGAGCTGAGCACCACGTCCGGGTCCGGAGCCGTCGGGACGAGCAGGCCGAGCAGCGCGCCGCCCTCGGCGACGACCTCGGCCCGCTCGGCCCGGGACAGCCGCCCGGCCCGGACGTGCAGCCGGCCGGCCCTGCGGTCCAGTCGCCAGACCGCGCGCAGCAGGCCGTCCACCAGCACCGGCGACCAGTGGAACTCCTCGTCGTACAGGGCCCGGGCCTCCGGCGGCACGATCCGGCTCCGGTCGGCGTGCCCCAGCAGCACGTTGTCGAACTGGGGCAGGAACCGCACCGGCGCCGGCACGTCCTCGGCCGGGAGGGGTCCGGACGGCACGTCCAGCAGCTCCCGCCCGTCCGCCGCCCGCAGCGTCCGCAGCGACGGCCGCAGCCGGTCGGCCACCTCGGCCAGCCGGGTCAGTCCGGACCAGTTCTGCACGTCCGCCACCGAGGCCGGGCCGAACGCGGCCAGGTAGCGCAGCACCAGCCCGTCCGGCGCGGGGTCCGGGCCGAGCGGCCGGTCCAGGACGCCGTGCCGGGCCCGGCCGCTGCGCCCCCACACCCCGCGCGGCGGCAGCTGGACCATCGGCACCAGCGCCCGCGCGGTCTGGGCCAGCGCGGTCTCGTCGCCGCCGGGCCAGCGCTCCCGCAGCGCCCGGCCGAGCTCGCCGAACGTCATCGGCGACTCCGCGACCAGGGCGCGGCTGAGCCGGACCAGCTCGGCCGGGTCCGCCCCGCCCAGCCGGTTGCGGAACATCCCGTGGGCCTGCCGCTCCAGCACCGGCTGCAGGACCGTCCGCAGCGGCACGCAGTCGGCCGCGGTGACCAGGTGGATGGTCGAGCGCTGCAGCGCCAGCCGGACCGCCGCCCCGGAGGCCACGGCCGCGGCCAGCTCGCCCGGGTCGAACCCGGCCAGCCGCGTCCACAGCCCCACGTACGGGTCGGCCGGCTCCTGCGCCTGCATCCCGACCAGGTGCTCGACCACGTCCAGGGCCGGCCGGGACACCCGCGCCAACAACAGCTGCCGGTCCAGCAGGGCCCGGTTCAGTGCCCGATCCGAGATCACGACCGGAGCCTAGGGACCGTTCCGGCCGGATCCTGACCTCAGGACGTCACGCCGGGCTCAGTACGTCGACCGGCTTCAGTACGTCGCGACCGGCTTCTCGAAGTCGACGCCGAGGCCGGAGTCGACCGACCGCCGCAGCGCGGTGTGCAGCGACCACGGGGTCAGCACGCCGCGATACCGGTTGCCGTCCAGCACCGCGACCCAGCCCGCGTCGTGCTGCAGCATCTCGGCGAAGGCGTCCTTCAGCGACGCCCCCATCCGTACGGTCGCGTCGAACCGGCGGGCCACGTCCTTGACCGTGCCGGTGGTCAGCATCGAGTCCTTGACCCAGCCGTGCAGCCCGCCGGAAGGGTCCAGCACGACGGCCCAGTGCGACCCGACCATGGCCTGCCGGGCGTCGGCGACGCCGTCGTCCAGCACGACCACCGGCGGGTGCTCCAGGTCGCCGTCCTGGATGCCGGTGACCGCGAGCCGGCGCAGCCCCCGGTCGGCGCCGACGAAGTCGGCCACGAACTCGGACGCGGGCGCGCCCAGGACCTGCGCCGGGGTGTCGTACTGCTCCAGGTGGCCGCCCTGGCGGAAGACCGCGATCCGGTCCCCGAGCCGGACGGCCTCGTCGACGTCGTGGGTGACGAACACGATCGTCTTGTGCACCTCGCCCTGGATGCGCTGGAACTCGGCCTGCAGCCGGGCCCGGGCGATCGGGTCGATGGCGCTGAACGGCTCGTCCATGAGCAGCACCGGCGGGTCCGCGGCCAGCGCCCGGGCCACCCCGACCCGCTGCCGCTGGCCGCCGGACAGCTGCGCCGGGTAGCGCTTGGCGAAGGTGTCCGGGTCCAGGCCGACCAGCTCGAGCAGCTCGTTGACCCGCGACCTCGTCCGGCCCCGGTCCCAGCCCAGCAGCTTGGGCACGGTAGCCACGTTGTCGGCGATCGTCTCGTGCGCGAACAGCCCGACCTGCTGGATGACGTAGCCGATGCGGCGGCGCAGCTGCACCGGGTCGGCCCGGGTCACGTCCTCGTCGCCGAGCAGGATGCGCCCGGTGGTCGGCTCCACCAGCCGGTTGATCATCTTCATGGTGGTGGTCTTGCCGCAGCCGGACGGTCCGATCAGGCAGACCAGCTCCCCTTCGGGGATGGCCAGGTCGAGCTCGGCGACCGCGACCGTCCCGTCCGGGTAGGTCTTGCCGACCTTCTCCAGCCGGATGGCCTCGGCCCGCTCGGCGGGCTGGTCCGGGGTACCGTCCACGCGTGTTCTCCTCGGCGCCTGATGTGGTGCTCGCTGCTGGCGCTCCGAACCCGTGGTTCGGCACGCAGTATCTCTCCGACTACTCGGACGACGTCATCGCCGCACTGCGGGAGCACGTGGTCATCACCATAGCCTCGGTGGCCCTCGGCCTCCTGTTGTCGATCCCGCTGGCGCTGCTGGCCCAGCGCAACCGGGCCGCCGAGGCCCTCGTCCTGGGCACGGCCGGGATCATCTACGCGATCCCGTCGATCTCGCTGCTGCTGATCCTGTACTCGTCGTTCAACCTCGGCCTCAGCGTCTGGCCGGTGATCATCGCGCTGACCCTCTACAACATCCTGATCATGGTCAGGAACGTGCTGACCGGGTTGCAGGGCGTGCCCGAGGAGGCCAAGGAGGCCGCGACCGGGATGGGCTTCGGCCCGCTGCGGCGGATCGCCAAGGTGGAGCTGCCGCTGGCGCTGCCCAGCATCACCGCCGGCACCCGGATCGCCACCGTCAACACGGTCGCGCTGGTGACCATCGGCTTCGCGGTCGGGCACGGCGGCCTGGGCGGGATCATCACCACCGGGTTCAAGGACAACCTCTACCGGCAGCAGGTGCTGACCGGGGTCGTCCTGGTGGTGCTGCTGGCGATCGTGTTCGACCTGATCCTGCTGGGCATCCAGCGACTGCTCACACCCTGGGTGCGGGCGGAGGCTGCGCGATGAACGAGCCGAGCGTGTGGGGCTGGCTGACCACCGCCGCGAGCTGGGAGGGCGAGGAGGGCATCCTGCACCGGCTCTGGCAGCACGTGTGGCTGTCGGGGGTGTCGGTGCTGGTGGCCTGCCTGATCGCGCTGCCGATCGGGATCCTCCTGGGACACCTGGGCCGGGGCGGCGCGGTCGCGATCAACCTGGCCAACGTGGGCCGGGCCATCCCGACCCTGGGCGTGATCATCCTGTTCGCGGTGTCGCCGCTGGGGCTCAACACCTGGACGCTGATCGCCACGCTGGTGATCTTCGCGGCGCCCCCGATCCTGGCCAACGCGTACGTGGGCGTATCGACGGTGGACCGCGACGCCAAGGAGTCGGCCCGCGGGATGGGGATGAGCGGCGGCCAGGTGCTGCGCGCGGTCGAGATCCCGCTGGCGCTGCCGCTCATCGCGGCCGGCATTCGGACGTCGACGCTGCAGGTGGTGGCGACGGCGACGCTGGCCGGCTACACCGGCAACGGCACGCTCGGGGCGATCGTGTTCCGCGGCTTCAACATCAACCTGGACTACCTCGTCATCGGCGGGGCCATCCTGGTGGCGGCGCTGGCGCTGATCACCGAGCTGCTGCTGGGGCTGCTGCAGCGGGCGGTCACCCCGGCCGGGCTGCGGGTGAGCCGGGTCCGGGTCCAGGACGCGAGCACGCTGGCCCAGCCGGAGCGGGCCGCAACCATGGTCTGATACCCGGCCCGGCCGGGATTTCACCCCCGGAAGATCACGGGCAGGTCACGGCGGGTTGCCGCCTGCGGCTGGTCCGCGTTGGATCGACCTCTGAGCGGGGGCCATCCCCGCCCGACACGCGCCGGCGCTGCCGGCGGGACACAGAAGGCGGGCACCAGAGACATGCGCACCACACGCCGAGCGATCGGGCTGCTCGCGGCCGCACTCACCCTGAGCCTGGGCCTGGTCGCCTGCGGCGACGACTCCTCCGACTCGGGCAACGGCGGCGGCAGCACCGCGAAAGGCGCCATCAAGGTCGGCGCGTTCGACTTCCCCGAGGGCCGCCTGCTGGCCCAGGTGTACGCGGCCGCGCTGAAGAAGGACGGTTACGACGCCACCGTCGTGCAGCTGGGCCAGCGCGAGGCGGTCGAGCTGGCGCTGCAGAAGGGCGACATCGACGTCGTCCCCGAGTACGTCAGCTCCGCGCTCAACTACTACAAGGCCAACGCGGCCACCGCCGACGACGCCGCCAACGTCGCCCAGCTGACCCAGCTGGCCGGGGCCAAGGGCGTCACGATCTACACGCCCGCGCCGGCCACCGACAACTTCGCGTACGTGGTGACCAAGGACTTCTCCGAGAAGAACTCGGTCACCACGGTGTCCGAGCTCGCGGCGTATTCGCAGAAGACGCCGATCGGGTTCGGCGGCACCCAGGAGTGCAAGGACCGCAGCTACTGCAAGCTCGGCCTGGAGCAGAAGTACGGCATGAAGATCGGGTCGTACAAGGTCATCGTGCTCTCCAGCCAGCCGGCCGTGGACGGCCTGATCAAGAACGAGTACCAGGCCGCGGTGTTCAACTCCTCCGACGCGGTGCTGTCGGTCAACCCGGTCGTCATCCTCAAGGACGACAAGGGCCTCAACCCCAACGACAACATCGTCCCGGCGGTCAACACCAAGAAGTCGACCCCGGAGCTGAAGGCCACGCTGGACGGCCTCTCGGCCAAGCTCACCCAGGACGAGCTGACCAAGATGAACAAGGCCACCCAGGTCGACCGGCGCCCGTTCGACAAGGTCGCCCAGGACTTCGTGGGCTAGCTGCTAGCTGCCGGTCACGTCGCCGGGCAGGATCAGCTGCCCGGCGGCGTCCCGGGTCAGGGTGGTGGCCTCGATGACCGCGGCGGCCGGGATCGGGCCGTACACGTGCGGGAAGCCGCCCTCGACCCGGACCTCGGCCGGGACCCGGACCGGGTCGATCCGGAGCAGGACCAGGTCGCCGGCATCGGCGTAGTAGGCGGCCGCCACACCGGCCACCTGGTCCGCGTACGAGCAGTGCACGAAGCCCTCGTCGGCCAGGCTGAGACCGCGGGTCGAGCGCTCGTACCAGCCGGTGGTGCGGACCTCGTCCCAGTGCGCCCGCTCGGCCAGGTGCCAGAGATCACTCATCCCGGCACCGTAGCGGGGCCGGCCGCAGGTGCGCCCGCGATGGGGCCGCCGCCGATGGTGGCTCCGCGGGCGATGACGTCGGCGGCGCCTCCCGCAGCGGCCGGCCCTCCCGCCGGCTGCCGGCCCGCCCAGGGTCGCGGCGGCGGTGCGCTCGCCGCGCAGCGCCTGCAGCAGCGCAACCGGGTCGGCCGCCGACGCCCGGCCAGATCGGTTCACCGGCCGCACGGTCCACCGGCCGGCGGCAGCCGTGTCCCGTGCGGCAGCGCCTCCGGGCCCCGTCTCACTCGGACCTCGGCTTGTCGGTGGGCCGGGGTGAGCGGGACAGTGGGGCGCATGCGGCGGGTGGCGTTGGTGACGGGGGGTGGGCGGGGGATCGGGCGGGCGGTGTCGCGGCGGCTGGCGGCGGACGGGTTCGCGGTGGCGGTGAACTACCGGCGCGACCGGGAGGCGGCCGAGGCGACCGCGGCCGAGGTCGGCGGCCGGGCCTACCGGGCCGACGTGGCCGACCGGGACGACTGCACCGCGCTGGCGCAGGCCGTGCTGGCCGACTTCGGGCAGGTCGACGCGCTGGTCTGCAACGCCGGGATCGCGTCCCGCGG
>DATDKW010000116.1:0-3995 GCA_036519715.1 Mycobacteriales bacterium | reverse complement strand
GGGCCGAGCAGCGCGAACACCGAGCCCCGGGCGACGGTCAGGTCGACCCCGGCCAGCACCGTCCTCGGCCCGTACGCCTTGCGCAGGCCGATCGTCTCCACCGCGTCCACGGAATCTCCCTCGTCGAGTCTCCCGGCCGTCCCGCCGACCGGCCGGTCTAGTTCGTGTATGTCGTACACAAGTTAGAGTAGGTCATACACAGTCTTAGGATGTCAACCGATGACCGACACCCCGTCCGGCCTGCCGCCGGCGATCGAGCAGCTCTGGGGCCTGCGCGGATCCGGCCGCCGCGGCGGGCCGAAACCGGCGCTGAGCCTGGAGCGGATCGTCGCGGCCGCGATCGGGCTGGCCGACGAGGGCGGCCTGCCCGCGCTGTCGATGAGCCGGCTGGCCGAGGCGCTCGGCTTCACCACCATGTCCGTCTACCGGTACGTGGCCAGCAAGGACGACCTGCTGGTGCTGTGCCTGGACGCGACGATCGGGGCGGCGCCGGAGCTGGACGGGGACTGGCGGGAGCAGCTGGAGGGCTGGGCCCGGGCGCTGCGGGTCCGCTACCAGCAGCACCCCTGGATGCTGGACGTGCCGATCAGCGGGCTGCCGGCCGGGCCCAACCAGCTGGTCTGGTTCGAGCGCGGGCTGCGGGCGCTGGCCAGCACCACGCTGGAGGCCGGGCAGCGGGCGAGCACGGTGCTGCTGCTCTCGACGTACGTCCGTGGGCAGGTGCAGATGGTCGCGGACCTGGTCCGGGCGGCCACGCCGGTGGACGGGCAGCCCCCGGTCGACTGGGCCGCCGTGGTGCGCCGGGTCGCCGACCCGGACCGGTTCCCCGAGGTGGCGGCCCTGGTGTCCGGCGGCGTGTTCGACGACGAGCTCGACGCCTTCCCGGACGAGGAGTTCGACTTCGGCCTGCGCCGCATCCTCGACGGCGTCGACGCGCTGGCCCGTTCTAGGGTGTCGGGGTGAAGCTGACCAAGTTCCCGCACGCGTGCCTCCGCATCGAGCAGGACGGCGGAGTGCTCGTCGTCGACCCGGGCACGTTCTCGTCGCCGGCCGACGCCCTGCGCGGCGCCGACGCGGTGCTCATCACCCACGAGCACGCCGACCACGTCGACGTCGACGCGCTCAAGGCCGTTCCGCGCCTCGCCGTCTACGCGCCCGCCGATGTGGTCGCGCAACTGTCCGAAGTGGACGCCGAGCTGACCGCCGTGGCGCCGGGCGACACCGTCACCGCGGCCGGGATGGACGTCCGGGTGTTCGGCGACCGGCACGCGCACATCCACGAGGACGTGCCCGACATCCCCAACAACGCCTACCTGATCGGCGGCCGGGTCTACTACGCCGGCGACTCCTTCTCGCAGCCCGGGGTCGAGGTCGAGACGCTGTTCGTGCCGATCGGCGCGCCCTGGATGAAGCTGGCCGAGGCGATCGACTACGTCCGCGCGGTGGCGCCGCAGCGGGCCCACCCGACCCACGACGCGGTCCTGTCCGCGGCCGGCCAGGGCATCTCCGACAACTGGCTCATCCAGCGCGGCGGCACCGCCTACTCCCGCCTCGACCCCGGCAAGCCCGTCGACCTCTGACCCGGCCCCGTACCGTCGGTCAGTCGGAGCCGTCCGGCCGGGGAGCGCGGGGCGGTCGTCAGGCGGGAGCCGGAGGGAGGGGGCCGTCAGGTCGGGGAGCCGGGGAGGGCGAAGCGGCCGTCGGGGAGGGGGTCGATGAGGCCGTCGGCGACGAGGCCGTCGAGGGCGCGGGCGCGCTGGACGTCGTCGGACCAGGCCCGGTCGAGGGCCGGAGCGGAGACGGGGCCCTCGGCCGCGCGCAGGACGTCCATGAGCAGACCGCGGACCTGGCGGTCGGTGCCGGCGAAGCGCTGCGGCCGCTTCGCCGGTCCCGCGTACGGCGGGCAGCCCGCCGCCCGCCAGGCGCAGGTCGTCGCCACCGGACAAGACCCGCACCGGGGCGCGCGGGCCGTGCAGACCAGCGCGCCCAGCTCCATCGTGGCCACCCCGAAGCGGGCCGCCCGGGCCGGCGCGACCGGCAGCAGCGCCTCCACCGCGGCCAGGTCCCGGGTGGTCGACGGCGGGCCGGCGTCGCCCTGGCCGAGCACCGCCCGCGCCACCACCCGGCGCACGTTGGTGTCCACCACCGGGTGGCGGCGGCCGTAGGCGAACGACGCCACCGCCCGGGCCGTGTACGCGCCCACCCCCGGCAGCGCCAGCAGCTCGTCGAGGTCGGCCGGCACCACCCCGCCGTGCCGGTCCGCGATGGCCCGGGCGGCCTCGTGCAGGCGCAGCGCCCGGCGCGGGTAGCCCAGCTTCCCCCACATCCGCACGGCCTCCCCGGCCGGCTCGGCAGCGCAGTCGGCCGGCGTCGGCCACCGCCGCAGCCAGGCCTCGTACGCGGGCAGCACCCGGGCCACCGGGGTCTGCTGCAGCATCAGCTCGCTCACCAGCACCGCCCAGGGAGAGGCGTCCGGACGGCGCCAGGGCAGGTCCCGGGCGGCCAGCTCGTACCAGTCCAGCACCGCGTCGGCGAACCCCTCCACGCCGGCGAGCCTAACCACGCCGGGCGACCCCGGCGCGCCGCCGGTCCGAGCCGACGCCCGCGCCTGGGTCCGGCGGGGCGCCGTCCGGGCCGGGTTCGGCGGGGCGGCGTCCGGGCCGGACCCGGTCGAGTGGTCCGGGCGACGCTCTGACCTGGGGTGTGCCCCGGCGCGGCGGCCGGGCCGGGGGGATCATCGCGACTACGGTGATTCGCGTGCTTGATCCGGTCGGCCCACTCCCGGCGTCCGTGTACTGGCGGCGCCGGGCCGTGGCGCTGGCCGTGGTGATCGTCGTGCTGCTGCTGGCGTGGGCGGTCTGGCCCGGCGGCGGTGGCGACGACCGGCCCCGGGACACGGCGGCCGCGGCCGGCTCACCCGGCCCGACCGACCCGGTGGCCGCGCCGACCGGTCTGTCCGCGACCGCGCCGACCGACGACCCGGGACCGGTCGGGGACGGCAACGGCGTCGGCGGCGCCGCCGGCACCCCGACCCCGAGCCCGACCCCGGTCCCGACCACCCCGGCACCGACGGTGGCCCCACCGACGACCTGCCCCGACTCCGCGCTCCAGGTCACGGTCGGCCCGCGGGTCACGACGTACGAGGTCGGCCAGGAGCCGATCTTCGACCTGCGGGTGCGCAACGTCTCGGCGGTGTCCTGCATCCGCGACCTCGGCGCCGGCCAGCAGGAGGTCGTGGTCAACCGGGGCACCCAGCGGCTGTGGTCGTCCAACGACTGCTATCCGAGCACGGAGAAGTCGCCCCAGCTGCTCCGGCCGGGGGTGCAGGAGACCTCGTCGGTGACGTGGTCCGGGCTGGGCTCGCGGCCCGACTGCGCCGGCAAGCGGGTCCGGGTCGGCGCCGGCACCTACACGGTCGTGGCCCGGGTCGGTACGGCCGTCACCCGCCGCACGCCCTTCACCCTGCGCTAGACGTACCGCTCCAGGATCGAGGACTCGGCCAGCCGGGACAGGCTCTCCCGCACCGACCGGGCCCGGGACTCGCCCACGCCCTCGACCGCCTGCAGGTCGTCCACGGTCGCCGCGAGCAGCTTCTGCAGGCCGCCGAAGTGGTCGACCAGCCGGTCCACGATCGCGCCGGGCAGCCGCGGCACCCGGGCCAGCAGCCGGTAGCCGCGCGGGCTGACCGCCGTCTCCAGCGCCTCCGGGGTGGCCGCGAACCCGAGCCCGCGGGCGACCGCGCCCAGGTCGAGCAGCTCGGTCGAGGACAGCGCGGCCAGCGCGGCCAGTGCCTCCTCGGTCGCCTCGACCTGGCGGCCGCCGGGCACGTAGTCCCGGGTGACCAGGGCCCGCTCGGCGTCCACGCCGGCCAGCAGCTCCTCCAGCTGCAGCGAGAGCAGCCGGCCGTCGGTGCCGAGCTCGACGACGTAGCCCTCGATCTCGTCCGCGATCCGGCGCACCATCTCCAGCCGCTGCGCCACCGCGGTCGCGTCCCG
>DATDKW010000115.1:0-2374 GCA_036519715.1 Mycobacteriales bacterium | reverse complement strand
GCCGACCACCGGGCTGCACTTCGAGGACGTACGCAAGCTGCTCGGCGTGCTCGGCAAGCTGGTCGACGCCGGCAACACCGTGATCGTGATCGAGCACAACCTGGACGTGATCAAGACCGCGGACTGGGTGATCGACATGGGCCCGGAGGGCGGCAGCGGCGGCGGGACGGTCGTCGCGACCGGGACGCCGGAGGAGATCGCGGAGGTGCCGGATAGCCACACCGGGATGTTCCTGCGCGAGATGCTGGCCGCGACCCCGGTCGCGCCGGTGGCGGGCGCGGTCGCGCCCCGGAAGACGGCGCCGGCCAAGGCGGTCAAGACCGCGAAGCCGGCCGCGGCCACGACCGCGGCCAAGGTGACCTCGGCCAAGGTCGCGGCCAAGAGCCCCCGCAAGACCAAACTCCCGGCCTGACCGTCCTGGTCGCGCGGCTGACGCGCAGTACCGGAGCGGGGCTGCGTCGCGGGGCTTGCCGGGGCGGCGACCCGGGCCGCCTCGCGGGCGGGCCGAGGTCTGACCCGGAGGCGGACGCGGAACGACCCCCGCACCGCGGCGCACGGAGGCTGCGGTGCGGGGGTCGGTCGTCTCGTGCCCGCCCGGAGCGGGCCGCGATCGCGGAGGGCTGTCGCGGCACGGACGTGCCGGGCGTGGGAGCCGTGCGGGACACCGACTGCCGTCCGCGGCCGCAGGCGGCCGGACTCCCGGGAGCGACCGGGGTCCGGGCCGCGTACGGGGGAGGCGGGGCCGCGTGGGAGGGCGCCGGGAAGCGCTGCCGTGCGGGGGTGCCGGGCCGGTGCGGGGGCGGACGGGTCGGGCGGGAGCCGCGTCGTCGCGGCGGGACGTGCGTGTCTGTGCCAGCGAGGGGCCGCCGACAGGGGAACCCGGGGACACCGTCCGCGTGGGGAGAGGCGGAGCCGCGTGGGAGGGCGCCGGAGCGCTGCCGTGCGGGAGAGCCGTGCCGTGCGGGAAGGCTGGGCCGAGCGGGGGACGTCGGGACCGGAAGCTGCCGGAGAGCGTAGCGGCGCGGCAAGATCGACAGCAGCCGCGACACGAGGCCGGTCGGGAGGACTATCCCTCGTGCAGCATCCGGGCGATCTCGGCGTCGAGCGCCGGGGCCCAGGACTCGCGCCCGGGCGGCACGATGGCGTCGGTCTCGGCCAGGAACTCCCGCATCGGACCGGCCGGCACGGTCACCACGCACGGCAGCGACGCGGCCCGCAGCGTCAGCGTGACGTGCTCGTCCTGCCGCGACATCGACACGTGCCCGGCCGCCCGGGGCGTGCCCGGCCCGGCCGCGCCGGTCCGCTCGCCCCCGGGTGCCAGCACCGCCCGCAGCGCGTCCCGCAGCACGACCCAGCGGCCGCGCAGCAGGGCCGGGTGCGCCGGCCGCGCGCCGACCACGACGATCACCGCCAGCGGGTCGTCCTCCGACCAGCTCAGCCGCAGCACCGGGAGGTGCCCCCGCCATGGCCGGCCGTCGCCGAGCACGATCTCGCAGCTGACGGTCTCGATCATCGACGGTCCACGTGGGATCGGGGTCGGGGGGCGGCCGGCTGGCGTCTCAGCCGGTGTCCGGCCCGCGTGGGCCGCACCTCTGAAGGGTTGCATCCCGGAACCGCGGTCGCCAGTCGACGACGTCCGCGGTGGTGCTCGCGGCGTCACTCCGGGTGTCCACCGGGCCCGCGACGCGCCGAGCGTGGAGTCGCGCCGACACGCCGGGCGCGTACCCTCGGCGCGTGCCCGACCCGTCGACGTACCGCCCCGCGCCGGGCACGATCCCCGAGGACCCGGGCGTCTACCGGTTCCGGGACGGGCGCGGCCGGGTCATCTACGTCGGCAAGGCGAAGAGCCTGCGCCAGCGGCTGAACTCCTACTTCGCCGACCTGCACAACCTGCATGCGCGGACCCGGCAGATGGTCACCACGGCGGCCAGCGTGGAGTGGACCGTGGTGTCCACCGAGGTCGAGGCGCTGCAGCTCGAGTACAACTGGATCAAGGAGTTCGACCCGCGCTTCAACGTCCGCTACCGCGACGACAAGTCGTACCCGTCGCTGGCTGTGACGCTGTACGAGGAGTTCCCGCGGCTGCAGGTGATGCGCGGACCGAAGCGCAAGGGGGTCCGCTACTTCGGGCCGTACGCGCACGCCTGGGCCATCCGGGAGACGCTCGACCTGCTGCTGCGGGTGTTCCCGGCCCGGACCTGCTCGACCGGGGTGTTCAAGCGGGCCGGCCAGATCGGCCGGCCCTGCCTGCTCGGCTACATCGGCAAGTGCTCGGCCCCCTGCGTCGGCCGGGTCGACGCCGAGCAGCACCGCCAGATCGTCGACGACTTCTGCGACTTCATGGCCGGCAAGACCGACACCATGGTCCGCCGGC
>DATDKW010000114.1:0-6132 GCA_036519715.1 Mycobacteriales bacterium | reverse complement strand
CGCGTTCGAGCAGCAGGGGGTCCGTCCGGCCCGGCCGCTGACGCACGACCTCCTCCGCGACGTGATCGGCGCGCTGGGCGCCCGGCTCGAGGCCGTGCACATCACCGACCTGCGCGACGGGGTCTTCTACGCCGAGCTGGTCTTCGCCGGCGGGGCCCGGGTCTCGGCCCGGCCGTCGGACGCGATCGCGCTGGCGCTGCGGTCCGGGACCACGATCCTCGGCGAGGAGGCGGTGCTGGCCGAGGCGGGCATCTCCATCCCGGACGAGCAGGAGGACGAGGTGGAGAAGTTCCGGGAGTTCCTGGACACCATCTCGCCCGACGACTTCGCCGGTCAGTGACACGCCGACCGGAACACGCCGGGGTGGCGCGTTGACCTGGGAGGCCACACCGCTTAGCGTCCGAATCACCACCGTGCAACTCCCCGGCCGGTGTTCCGAGGAGGGCGTCCCGTGAACGATCCCGGCGGTCAGCCACCGCTGCAGGAGATGCTGTTCACCGACGGCCTGGCCGAGGTCCCGGACGAGCTGCTCGGATACCGCGGCACCACGGCGTGCAACGCGGCCGGCATCACCTACCGGCAGCTGGACTACTGGGCCCGCACCGACCTGGTCGTGCCGTCGATCCGGTCCGCGGCCGGCTCCGGCACCCAGCGGCTCTACTCGTTCAAGGACATCCTGGTCCTCAAGGTGGTCAAGCGGCTGCTCGACACCGGGGTCTCGCTGCAGAACATCCGGGTCGCGGTCGAGCACCTGCGGGCCCGCGGGGTGGCCGACCTGGCCAACATCACGCTGCTGTCCGACGGGACGACGGTGTACGAGTGCACGTCGGCCGAGGAGGTCGTGGACCTGCTCGCCGGGGGGCAGGGCGTGTTCGGGATCGCGGTCAGCGGGGCGCTCAAGGAGCTGCACGGGTCGCTGTCCCAACTGCCGTCCGAGCGGGCGGAGCCGGTCGAGGAGGACGCGGCCCCGGCGGTCCCGACCGAGTCCGACGAGCTCGGCCAGCGCCGTCGCCGGCGCTCCGCCTCAGCCTGAGCCACACACCACCCCGGCCCGACTCCTCACGGAGCCGGGCCGGACCGGTCTCGTGGGCGCGTCCTAACGTAGGCGTTGGCGCCGGGTGGGTCAGAGGGGCAGAGTGGCGCGGATGTCGCCGAGGCCGCGGGCGACGAGGAGGCGGCCGCCGGGGGAGAGGCGGTCCCAGCGGCCCGCGGCCGGATCCCAGCGGCGCCACAGCCGCTCGTCCGGCTCGACCCGGACCGACGCCGTCGCGCCCGGCTCGACCACGGCCGCGGCCCAGCCGACGAGCCGCACCGGCTGGTCCGACCCGGCCGGCTCGAGATAGACCTGCACGACCTCGCGGCTGGTCCGGTCGCCGGTGTTGGTCACCGGCACCGTGACCGAGGTCCCGTCCAGCGCGGCCTCCCCGTACGACCAGGTCGACCAGCCCAGCCCGTGCCCGAACCAGAACGCCGGCTCGGGCGCCAGCCCGGCCCGGTGCCCGCGGTAGCCGATGAACGTCCCCTCGGTGTACTCGAGATCGCCGTCGACCGGCGTCACCGACCACGCCGGCGTGGCCGCGTCCGCGACCGGCCACGTGCTGACCAGCCGCCCGGCCGGCTCCATGTCGCCGAGCAGGGCCGCCGCGACCGCGTACCCGCCCTCCTGCCCGGGCATCCCCGCCCACAGGATCGCGTCGACCTCCGATGCCCACGGCATCAGCACCGGCGTGCCCGAGTTGACCACGACCACCGTCCGGGCCGCGGCGGCCGCGACCGCCCGGACCAGCGCGTCCTGCCCGCCCGGCAGCGCCAGCGTGGTCTTGTCCACGGCCTCGGTCTCCTGCTCCTCGGTCGTCCCGACCACCACCACGGCCACGTCGGCCGCGGCCGCGGCCTCGACCGCCGCCGCGATCACGTCCTCGTCCGGGCGCCGGGCCGGCCGCGCCACGAGTGCGAACATCCCGGCCCCGCCCAGCGGCCCGGACCCCAGCCGCAGCGTCGCCGTCGCCTCGACCAGCTCCGCGCCCTCGTACGAGGAGACCGTCGCCGGCGGCGACAGCAGCTCCTCACCGATTCCCTTTCCGGTCACATGCAGGGAGTGAAGGCTCGATCTCCCATCGACGGTCAGACTCCAGTCGGCCGCACCGCGTACTCCGAGCTCGACCGGACCCGACGTCCCGAGCGCGGCCCGGATCCGGACCGTGGCGACGGTCTCCGGGAAGTCGTCGTCGAACCCGACCATCACCGACGCGGCCGGCGAGTGCCGGTCCTGGATGACCGACCCGTCCGCCTCCAGCAGGGTCACCCGCACGCCGGGCTGGCCGGTGACCGGGTCGGTGACGAAGGACGGTGCGGCCGGCACCGGCCGGGTCCGAACCTCGACCCCGTCCACCACGGTGACGTCGGGCAGCAGCGCGGTCAGCCCCTCGGCCACGCTGACCTGGTAGGGCGGGTTGACCTGGGCCGAGCCGCCGCCCATGTCGATGGTCTGCAGCGCGTGCCGGCCGATTAGCGCGACCCGCTGTCCCCGCGCCAGCGGCAGCGCGCCGCCGTTGGTGAGCACGGTCATCCCGCCTGCGGCCAGCCGGGTCAGCTGCTCCTTGCGCTCCGGGCTGTCCGGCGCGGGCAGGTCCGGGGTCGCCGGCGACGGCCCGAAGGCGCCGACCCGGTCCGCCATCCGCAGCACCCGGCGCAGGTGCTCGTCCACGACCGACTCCGCCACCTCACCCTGGGAGACCGCCTGCACCAGCGCCGCGCCCCACGGCCCGTCCGGCCCGGGCATGACCAGGTCGAGCCCGCCGTTCGCGGCCGGCCCGGCCGACTTGGTCGCGAACCAGTCCGACATCACGACCCCGTCGAAGCCCCACTCGCCCTTGAGGATCTCGTTGATGACGTGGTCCTGCTCGGTCGCCGGCACCCCGTTGACGTCGTTGTACGCGGCCATCACCGACCACGGCCGGGCCTCGGCCACCGCGATCTCGAACGGGAGCAGGTAAAGCTCCCGCAACGTCGCCTCGTCGACAACGCTGTTCATCGAGTTGCGGTCGGTCTCCGACTCGTTGGCGATCAGGTGCTTGAGGCAGCCGCCGACCCCGCGCTCCTGCAGCCCCCGTACGTAGGCCGCGGCCAGCCGGCCGGTCAGCAGCGGGTCCTCCGAGTACGCCTCGAAGACGCGGCCGTTGAGCAGCGACCGGTGCAGGTTGATCGTCGGCCCGAGCACCACGTGGATGCCCTGGACCTGAGCCTCCTCGGCCAGCAGGGCGCCGACCTCGGCCGCCGTCTCCTCGTTCCAGGCCGCGGCCAGCAGCGTCGCGTTGGGGAACAGCGCCACCGTCCGGCCGCCGGCGAACTTCAGCCCGCGCACCCCGGTCGGCCCGTCCGACAGGCGCACCTCGCCCAGCCCGATGGACTCCTCCGGCGGCAGCGTGAACGCGGTGGCGCCGGTCAGCAGCCGCACCTTGGTGGTCAGGTCGAGCGGGGCCAGCAGGGCGTCGAGATCCCGTACGGAGGTCATGTCCTCAGGATGGTCACGTCGGTCGCCGCCGGACAGACCCGGGTGCACCGATTCCGGCTCGGGGTGAAGTGCAGGTTGAGGCTGCACCGGCCGACATGTCCGGGAGTGCTGTGCATCCGGGCCGGTCCCGGCCACGCTGGTAGCCTTGACGTGCTGCAGAACCCGCGCGGGAGAGTCTCCGGCAAGCCAGCCGGAGCGCCGAAGGGGCAACATCCCCGGAACCTCTCAGGCGCACAGGACCACGCGGGCGAGGCGACTCTGGACGGGTGCGGACAGAGGGGGAGCCCGGGCGACGGCGCCCGGACACCGCCCGCTCCCGCCCTGCTCTCAGCGAGGAACTTCATGTCGGATCGCAGCACACTGTCCGAGCTCGAGGCCGCGTCGCCCTTCTCCGGGCGGCACATCGGCACCGGGGCGGACGAGCAGGCCACCATGCTGGCCACGGTCGGGTACGACTCGATCGAGGACCTCGTCGCCGCGGCCGTGCCGGGCTCGATCGCGGACCGGACGCTGGACCTGCCCGCCGCCGCCGACGAGGCCGCCGTCCTGGCCGAGCTGCGCGCGCTGGCCGGCCGCAACCGCACCGCCACCAGCATGATCGGCCTGGGCTACTCCGACACGGTCACCCCGCCGGTGATCCGCCGCAACGTCATGGAGAACCCGTCCTGGTACACGGCCTACACGCCGTACCAGCCGGAGATCTCGCAGGGCCGGCTGGAGGCGCTGCTCAACTTCCAGACGGTGGTCGCCGACCTGACCGGGCTGCCCACGGCCAACGCCAGCCTGCTGGACGAGTCCACCGCTGCGGCCGAGGCGGTGGCGCTGGCCCGCCGGGTCAGCAAGGCCCCGGCCGGCGCGCCGGTGGTGCTCGACGCCGACTGCCTGCCGCAGACGATCGCCGTCATCCGGACCCGGGCCGTGCCGATGGGCATCCCGGTCGTGGTCCGGGACCTGGCCGCCGAGGGGCTGCCCGAGGGCGACCTGACCGGGCTGCTGCTGCAGTATCCGGGGGCCTCGGGCGAGGTCCGCGACCACGCCGCGATCGTCGCCGAGGCCCAGGAGCGCGGCGCGATCGTCGCCGTGGCCGCCGACCTGCTGGCGCTGACCCTGCTGCCGGCCCCGGGCGAGTGGGGCGCGGACGTCGTCGTCGGCTCCTCCCAGCGCTTCGGGGTCCCGCTCGGCTTCGGCGGCCCGCACGCCGGCTACATGTCCGTACGGGACGGGCTGCAGCGGCACCTGCCGGGCCGGCTGGTCGGGGTGTCCCGGGACGCCGACGGCGCGCCGGCGTACCGGCTGGCGCTGCAGACCCGGGAGCAGCACATCCGCCGGGAGAAGGCGACCAGCAACATCTGCACCGCCCAGGTGCTGCTCGCGGTGATGGCCGGGGCGTACGCGGTCTACCACGGGCCGGAGGGGCTGCGGGCGATCGCGGCCCGGGTGCACCGGCTCACCGCGATCCTGGCCGCCGGGCTGCGAGCCGGGGGAGTCGAGGTGTCGACAGAGAAGTTCTTCGACACGGTGACCGTGCATGTCGCCGGAGCGGCGAAGAGCGTTGTCGATAAGGCGGCGAGCAGCGGAATCAACCTGCGGCTGATCGACGCCGACCACGTCGGGATCGCCTGCGACGAGGTGACCCGGCGCGAGCACCTCACCGCGGTCTGGGCCGCGTTCGGCGTGACCGGGGACGTCGACGCCCTCGACGCCGCGACCCCGGACGCGTACGGGGCCGCCCGCACCAGCGAGTTCCTCACCCACCCGGTCTTCGCCGACCACCGCAGCGAGACCGCGATGATGCGCTACCTGCGCCGGCTGGCCGACTTCGACTACGCGCTGGACCGCGGCATGATCCCGCTCGGCTCCTGCACGATGAAGCTCAACGCCGCGGCCGAGATGGAGCCGGTGTCGCTGCCCGGGTTCTCCGGCGTGCACCCGTTCGCGCCGGCCGAGCAGGTCCCGGGCTACCTGGAGCTGATCGGCGACCTGCAGCGCTGGCTGACCGAGATCACCGGCTACGACGCGGTGTCGCTCCAGCCGAACGCCGGATCCCAGGGTGAGCTGGCCGGCCTGCTGGCGATCCACTCCTACCACGCCGCCCACGGGCAGGAGCACCGCGACGTCTGCCTGATCCCGCAGTCCGCGCACGGCACCAACGCGGCGTCGGCGGCGATGGCCGGGATGCGGGTCGTGGTCGTGGCGACCAGGCAGAACGGCGACGTCGACCTGGACGACCTGCGGGCCAAGATCGAGGCCAACGCCGAGCGGCTGGCCGCGCTGATGATCACGTACCCGTCCACGCACGGGGTGTTCGAGCAGGACATCACCGAGATCTGCGCGGCCGTGCACGACGCCGGGGGCCAGGTCTACGTGGACGGGGCCAACCTCAACGCGCTGGTCGGGCTGGCCAAGCCGGGCCGGTTCGGGGCCGACGTGTCGCACCTCAACCTGCACAAGACGTTCTGCATCCCGCACGGCGGCGGCGGTCCCGGCATCGGGCCGGTCGCGGCCCGCGCCCACCTGGCGCCGTACCTGCCCAACCACCCGCTGCAGCCGCTGGCCGGCCCGGAGACCGGGCCCGGCCCGGTGAGCGCGGCGCCGTGGGGCAGCGCGTCGATCCTGCC
>DATDKW010000113.1:0-17424 GCA_036519715.1 Mycobacteriales bacterium | reverse complement strand
ACTGGGTCAGCTCCTGGCCCAGCGCCTTGCCGAGCACGCAGATCACCCGCGGGGTGGTGCCGAGCTCGCCCAGCTTCGCGGTCAGCTCTGAGTCCACGGCGTGACCGGCGGAGGTGAACAGCAGACCCAGGTCGGGGGTGGACATGTCCCCAAGATACTCCCGCCGCAGAACAGTTCCGAAGCGGATAGTTCTGCTCGGTCAGCGACTGTCGGCGGCGGTCGGTGCCGGTGAGCAGCGCGAGGGCGACCCGGCCGGCCGCGTACAGGTCGGCGGCGGGCGCGGGCGCGGCGCCGGCCAGCACCTCCGGCGGGACGTAGCCCGGCGTGCCCAGCACCGTGCCGAGCCGGGTCAGCCGCGGCTCGCCGACCCGGACCGCCAGCCCGAAGTCGGCCAGCCGCAGCACCGGCCGCCCGGCCCCGGTCGCCTCCAGCAGCACGTTGGCCGGTGTCACATCGCGGTGCACGATCCCGTTGCGGTGCGCGTAGTCGAGGCCGTCGAGGAGCTGGTCCAGCAGATCCGCGACCAGCTCGGGCGCCAGCGGGCCGTGGTCACCGAGCAACGTGTGCAGCGACCCGCGGGCGACCAGCGGGCTGACGATGGCCACGTGCGCGTCCTCGGCCGCCCATGCGTACGGCGTGAGCAGGTGCGGATGGTGTAGCCGCAGGCTCTGCTCCCGGGCGAACCGCAGCAGGGCGCCGGCGTCCCGCTGCCGCAGCACACCTTGGCCGCGCACCAGTCGCCGCGGCGCAGGTCCCAGGCCCGCCACACCGTCCCGGTGGCACCCCGGGCGAGCGGGTCGCACAGCGCGAACCGCCCGGCCACCACGTCCGGGCCGGCCACGACCGCTCACCCCACCAGGCGCTGGACCAGCACGTAGACCACCAGCACGAGCACCAGCAGCCGGGTGAACCGGCCGGTCGGGTCCAGCTTGGGCCAGGCCAGGTAGGTCAGCCAGACCAGCAGCAGCGCCAGCGCCACCAGCAGCACGGCCGCCACCGGCACGGGCGCGAACAACCCGCCCAGCAGCAGGGCCAGCACGATGAGGAACGGCAGCCAGCGCGGCCGGGTCGCCAGCCACGTCAACGGGGCGGCGCTGCGCCGCTCGACCTTCCGGCGCAGCGGGGACGGCACGTCCGCTCACCTCTCCTGGCCCGACTCGGCAACGGATCCGGCCGGACCCGCCCCAATCTTCCCAGGCCCACCCGGGACGACCAGCCGGGGGGCGGCCGGGGCCGGCAACCGGGGTCCGGCAGCCGTTTGGGTACGGTTTGCCGGTGGGCCCGGCCGGGCTTGCGACACGGTCCCAGGCCCGTCCTGGGCGAGCAGCCGGGGGTGCGGACATGCTGGTCGTGTCCCGCTTCACCGTGCCGGAGCCGGACGGCGGCCGGTTCGCCGAGCTGGCGCGGGACGCGCTGGCCGCGCTGGCCGGCCGGCCCGGGTTCCGCCGCGGCCACGCCGGCCGGTCCGTCGACGACCCGGCCGAGTGGGTGCTGGTCAGCGAATGGGACGGGGTCGGCGCCTACCGCCGCGCCCTGGGGACGTACGAGGTGAAGCTCGCGGCCACGCCGCTGCTGGCCCAGGCCCGGGACGAGGCCGGCGCGTTCGAGGAGCTGGTCACCGCCGACGCCAGCGGGGTGACCGGCACCGCCGTGAGCGACCGCGCCGCCGACGCCGACATCGCCGGCCCGGGCGGGATCCGCGGGGCCGCCGACGACGTCCGGCCGCGCGACCGCCACGACGACGATGCCCGACTGGGGGACCGATGAGCACACCGAACGACGGGACGCCGGGCGAGGGGTGGCCGCAGCAGCCGCCCGCCGGCGCCCCCTGGCAGCCGGGCCACCAGCCCGCCCAGCCCGGTGGGGCTCCGTGGCAGTCGGGCCAGCAGCCGACTCAGCCCGGCGGTGGAACCCCGTGGCAGTCGGGCCAGCAGCCGGCCCAGCCCGGCGGCGGAGCCCCGTGGCAGTCGGGCCAGCAGCCGGCCCAGCCCGGCGGTGCCCCCTGGCAGCAGGGCGCCCCGACCCCCTACGGCCAGTCGCCCGCAGGCCAGCCTCTCCAGTTCGGCCAGCCGCCGTACCCGCCGCCGCCCTACCCGCCGACCCCGTACGTCCAGCCGTACGGGGATCCGCCGACGACCTCCCGCCGCAAGCGCCTGCTCGTCATCGGCGCGGTCGTCGCCGTGGTCGTCGCCGCGCTCGGCATCATCGGCTCGATCGCCGGCGGCAACCGCGACCCCCGCGACACCGCGGACCAGTTCATGGCCGCGCTCAAGGCCAAGGACGTGGGCAAGGCGCACAGCCTGCTGTGCAAGGACGGCAAGGACAAGGAGTCGGAGAGCGCGCTGCGCGACGACTTCGACCTCGACGACCGGACCATCACCGCCTACACGCTCGGCACCGAGACCAAGCGCAAGCGCGAGGACAAGGACGAGACGCTGATCCCGGTCTCGATCACCTACGACTCCGGCCGGCCGGTCAACCTCAGCCTCGGCGTCTGGAACGAGGGCGGCCAGAAGGTCTGCAGCCTCAACGACGCCGCCGGGAACTGACGCCGCCGGCGACCGGGCGCAAAGACCGAGCGGACGGAAAGACCGACCGGACGGAAGACCGACCGGACGGAAGACCGACCGGGCGCGATACCCGGTGGGGACGCCGCGACACGCCGAGTAACCTCGGCGTCCTCACCGACCGCCAGCCGGAGGAGCGCCACCGTGCCAGCCGACCGCATCGACACCATCGTCAGCCTCGCCAAGCGGCGCGGCTTCGTCTACCCGTCCAGCGAGATCTACGGCGGGCAGCGGGCGGCCTGGGACTACGGTCCGCTCGGGGTCGAGCTCAAGGAGAACGTCAAGCGCCAGTGGTGGCGTTCGATGGTGCAGAGCCGCGACGACATCGTCGGCCTCGACTCCTCGGTGATCCTGGCCCGCGAGGTCTGGGAGGCCTCCGGCCACATCAGCGAGTTCGTCGACCCGCTGACCGAGTGCCAGTCCTGCCACAAGCGCTTCCGGGCCGACCACCTGATCGAGGCGTACGAGGAGAAGCACGACGGCAAGGCCCCGGACAACGGGCTGAAGGACATCGTCTGCCCGCACTGCGGCACCCGCGGCGCGTTCACCGAGCCGAAGATGTTCAACGGCCTGCTGTCCACCCACCTGGGCGTGACCCAGGACGAGTCCGGCCTGGCCTACCTGCGCCCGGAGACGGCGCAGGGCATCTTCATCAACTTCCTCAACGTGCTGCAGTCGAGCCGGCGCAAGCCGCCGTTCGGCATCGCTCAGCAGGGCAAGTCGTTCCGCAACGAGATCACCCCGGGCAACTTCATCTTCCGGACCCGCGAGTTCGAGCAGATGGAGATGGAGTATTTCGTCGAGCCCGGCAGCGACGAGGAGTGGCACGACTACTGGATCGCCGAGCGGACGAAGTGGTACACGGAGCTCGGCATCGACCCGGCCAACCTCCGGCACTACGAGCACCCGAAGGAGAAGCTCTCCCACTACGCGAAGCGCACCGTCGACATCGAGTACCGCTACCGGTTCGCCGGCTCCGAGTGGGGTGAGCTGGAGGGCATCGCCAACCGCACCGACTTCGACCTGACCACCCACTCCAAGCACTCCGGCGCCGACCTGTCCTACTTCGACCAGGACAAGGGCGAGCGCTGGACGCCGTACGTGATCGAGCCGGCAGCCGGGGTGGGCCGCTCCATGATGGCGTTCCTCATCGACGCCTACAACGAGGACGAGGCGCCCAACGCCAAGGGCAAGCCGGAGAAGCGCACGGTGCTGCGACTGGACCGCCGGCTGGCCCCGGTCAAGGCCGCGGTGCTGCCGCTGTCCCGCAACGCCGACCTGTCACCCAAGGCCCGCGACCTGGCCAAGGAGCTGCGGCTGAGCTGGAACGTCGACTTCGACGACGCCGGCGCGATCGGCCGCCGCTACCGGCGCCAGGACGAGATCGGCACGCCGTTCTGCCTCACCGTCGACTTCGACACGCTCACCGACGACGCGGTGACGGTCCGGGACCGGGACACGATGCAGCAGGAGCGCGTCGGCCTGGACCGGGTCGCGGCCTACCTGGCCGAGCGGCTGCCCGGCTGCTGACCGGGGCCGGCCCCGGTCAGCCGTGGCCGAGCGGTCAGCCCGTGGCCGAGCGGTCAGCCGTGGCCGAGCGGTCGGCCGTGGCCGAGCGGGCGGCCCGGCGGGCGCTCAGCCCTGCACCCGCCGGGCCAGGATCCGCCCGTAGATCGCCCGCGGTATCCGTACGGCGTGCATCGTCTTCGTCGCCATCAGGGCGTCGTACTCGGCGGCCTTGGCCCGCCACTCGCTGACCTGCGACATCCCGGCCGGGGCGGCATGACCGTCGGCCAGCTGCGCGGTCAGCGCGGCGACCTCGGCCTTCAGCGCCGCCACCTCGGCGGTACGCCGGGCCAGCTGCCGCCGCAGGTCGTGCTCGGTCAGGGTGAGTCCGTCGTCGACCGGCTCGAGGTCTGCCGGCATCCACGCTCCTCGGGTGCGGTGCGGGAGGCGGACCTCCCGGTCACTGGTGGTCCGCCCTTCTTACACGCTCGCGGAGGCAATGTCGTTGCCTCAACGGACACGGTGTGTAAAACAACGCTGTGCTGCTCGACCGGGACCGCCACCCGATTAGGGTCGGCCCATGATCGTCCTGGACGACGTCTCGGTGGTCGACGTGGAGGCGGGCCGGACCGTGCCGCACCGGCAGGTCACCCTGGCCGGCGACCGGATCACCCAGGTCCGGCCGGCCGGCACGGCCACCGTCCCGGACGCGGACCGCCCGGACGTGCGCGGCCTGACCGTCATGCCCGGCCTCATCGACGCGCACGTGCACGTCAAGGCCTGGCACGCGGACCTGGCGATGGTGCCGCGGCGGCCGGCGTCGTACACGGCGCTGCGGGCCGCGGGCCTGCTGGCGGCGATGCTGCGCCGCGGCTTCACCACCGTCCGGGACGCCGGCGGCGCCGACGCCGGCCTGGCCGCCGCGCTGGCCGACGGCCTGATCGAGGGCCCGCGGCTGTTCTTCTGCGGGCACGCGATCAGCCAGACCGGCGGGCACGGCGACACCCGCACGGCCGGGGAGGACTTCCACGCCGGCGGCGGCGACGGCCTGACCCGGATCGCCGACGGCGTGACCGAGGTTCGCCGCGCCGCCCGCGACGAGCTCCGCAAGGGCGCCCACTTCCTCAAGGTCATGGTGTCCGGCGGGATCAGCTCGCCCACCGACCGCCTCGACTCCCTCCAGTACGGCACGGCCGAGCTGGAGGCCTTCGTCGAGGAGGCCACCAACGCCGGCCGGTACGTCACCGGCCACGCCTACACGGCGGCCAGCGTGGCCCGGGCCGCCCGGGCCGGTTTCCGCTGCGTCGAGCACGCCAACCTCATCGACGGCGCCACCGCCCGGCTGCTGGCCGAGAAGGACGTGTTCGTGGTCGGCACGCTGGCCACGTACGAGGCCCTGGCCGTCCGGGGGCGGGAGGAGGGCATGCCGGCCGACCAGCTGGCCAAGCTGCAGCGGGTCCGCGACGCCGGCCTGCGCTCGATCGAGCTGGCCTCCGCCGCCGGGGTCCGGCTGGTCTACGGCACCGACCTGCTCGGCGCCATGCACGACGCCCAGCTGACCGAGTTCGCCCTGCGGGCCCAGGCCCAGCCGGCGGCCGAGGTCGTCCAGGCCGCCACCGTCAACGCCGCCGCCCTGCTGGGCCAGGCCGACCTGGGCCGGGTCGAGCCCGGCGCGCGGGCCGACCTGCTCCTGCTCGACGCCGACCCGCTGCCCGACATCACCGTGCTGACCAGGCCGGACACCCACCTGCGGGCGGTCGTCCAGGGCGGCCGGACGGTGGTCGGCAGCCTCTCCTCCGCACCCCGATAGGCTGGCGGGGAGACCGCACCGGAGGAGTTCACGTGCCCAAGTTCGTCTACGACTTTGCCGAGGGAAACCGAGACCTCAAGGATCTCCTGGGGGGCAAGGGCGCCAACCTGGCCGAGATGACCAACCTCGGACTCCCGGTGCCGCCCGGGTTCACGATCACCACCGAGGCCTGCACGACGTTCCTCACCACCGGCAGCGAGCCGCCCGAACTGGCCGACGAGGTCACCAGCCACCTGCAGGCGATGGAGCAGGCGATCGGCCGCCGGCTCGGCGACCCGGAGAACCCGCTGCTGGTCTCCGTACGGTCTGGGGCGAAGTTCTCCATGCCCGGCATGATGGAGACGGTCCTCAACATCGGGCTGAACGACTCCTCGGTGCAGGGCCTGGCCAAGCAGGCCGGCAACGACCGGTTCGCCTGGGACTCCTACCGCCGGCTCGTGCAGATGTTCGGCAAGACCGTGCTCGGCATCGAGGGTGAACACTTCGAGGACATCCTCGACCGGGCCAAGGCGGCCAAGGGCACCAAGAACGACCTCGACCTGGACGCGTCCGACCTGCAGGAGATCGTCGAGAAGTTCAAGGGCGTCATCCGCGAGCACGGCGGCCGCGAGTTCCCGCAGGAGCCGCGCGAGCAGATGAACCTGGCCGTCCAGGCCGTCTTCAACTCGTGGAACGCCGACCGCGCGATCCTCTACCGCCGCCAGGAGCGCATCCCGGCCGACCTCGGCACCGCGGTCAACGTGCAGTCGATGGTGTTCGGCAACACCGGCATGGACTCCGGCACGGGCGTCGCCTTCACCCGCGACCCGGCCTCCGGGGCCCAGGGCATCTACGGCGACTACCTGCAGAACGCGCAGGGCGAGGACGTCGTCGCCGGCATCCGCAACACGCTCTCGCTGCACGACCTCGAGGGCATCGACAAGCCCGCGTACGACCAGCTGCTGCAGATCATGGCCACGCTGGAGGGGCACTACAAGGACCTCTGCGACATCGAGTTCACGATCGAGAAGAACAAGCTCTGGATGCTGCAGACGCGGGTGGGCAAGCGCACCGCGGCGGCCGCGTTCGTGATCGCGTCCCAGTTCGTGGACGAGGGCCAGATCGACGTGTCGGAGGCGATCCAGCGGGTGACCGGCGCGCAGCTGGCCCAGCTGATGTTCCCGACCTTCGACGAGAAGGTCGACAAGAAGCAGATCGCCAAGGGGATGAACGCCAGCCCCGGCGCCGCGGTCGGCAAGGTCGTCTTCGAGTCCCACCGGGCCGCCGAGCAGGCCGCCGCGGGGGAGAAGGTCATCCTGGTCCGCCGGGAGACCACGCCGGACGACCTGGTCGGCATGATCGCCGCCCAGGGCATCCTCACCTCCCGCGGCGGCAAGACCTCGCACGCGGCCGTGGTCGCCCGGGGCATGGGCAAGACCTGCGTCTGCGGCGCCGAGGAGCTCGAGGTCGACCTCAAGGGCCGCAAGTTCACCGCCCCCGGCGGGGTCGTGGTGTCCGAGGGCGACGTGGTGTCCATCGACGGCACCACCGGCCGGGTCTACCTGGGCGAGGTGCCGGTCCAGCCCTCGCCCGTGGTGCAGTACTTCGAAGGCACCCTGGACAAGGACTCCGACCCGCTCGTGGCCGCGGTCGACCGGCTCGTCGGCCACGCCGACGAGGTCCGCCGGCTGGGCGTGCGGGCCAACTCCGACACCCCGGAGGACTCCGAGCGGGCCCGCCGCTTCGGCGCCCAGGGGATCGGGCTGTGCCGGACCGAGCACATGTTCCTGGGTGACCGCCGGCAGCTGGTCGAGGACCTCATCCTGGCCGACACCGACGACGAGCGGCAGGCCGCGCTCGACGCCCTGGAGCCGCTGCAGAAGGAGGACTTCGTCGGCATCTTCGCCGCGATGGACGGCCTCCCGGTCACCGTCCGGCTGATCGACCCGCCGCTGCACGAGTTCCTGCCCGACCTGACCGAGCTGTCGGTCAAGGTCGCGGTGGCCGAGTCCAAGGGCGAGGACGTCGGCCGGGACAAGCTGCTGCTGGAGGCGGTGCAGCGGCTGCACGAGGCCAACCCGATGCTGGGCCTGCGCGGCGTCCGGCTCGGCCTGGTCATCCCGGGCCTGTTCGGCATGCAGGTCAAGGCGATCGCCGAGGCCGCGGCCGAGCGCAAGAAGGCCGGCGGCGACCCCAAGCCGGAGATCATGATCCCGCTGGTCGGGGCCGTGCAGGAGCTGGAGATCATCAAGGACGAGACCGAGAAGGTGCTGGCCGCCGTACGGGAGGAGACCGGCGTCGAGGTCGACACCTTGATCGGCACGATGATCGAGGTGCCCCGGGCGGCGCTGACCGCCGGGCAGATCGCCGAGGCCGCGCAGTTCTTCTCCTTCGGCACCAACGACCTGACCCAGATGGGCTGGGGCTTCTCCCGCGACGACGTCGAGGCCGCGTTCTTTTCCAAGTACCTCGACCTCGGCATCTTCGGCGTCTCGCCGTTCGAGTCGCTGGACACCGAGGGCGTCGGCCGGCTGGTCCGGATCGCCACCGAGGAGGGCCGGGCCGCCCGTCCGGACCTCAAGGTCGGCGTCTGCGGCGAGCACGGCGGCGACCCCGACTCGGTCCACTTCTTCCACCAGGTCGGGCTCGACTACGTGTCCTGCTCGCCGTTCCGGATCCCGGTCGCGCGGCTGGAGGCCGGCCGGGCCGCGGTGGAGAGCGCGGGCTCCGACTCCCGCTGACCTGATCGGCACAGACTTGCGGCCGGGGCCCTAGGCTGGGACCCGGCCGCCCGGCCGATTCCCACTGGAGGTGTCCTGGTGTCACGGGTCCGCGTGCACAACTTCGGCGTGTCGCTGGACGGCTTCGCCACCGGCGACGGCCAAAGCCTCGAGGCGCCCTTCGGGCACGCGGGCGAGCGGCTGTCGGAGTGGCTCTTCGGCACTCAAACCTTCCAGGCCATGCAGGGGAAGACCGGCGGCAGCGACGGCGTGGACGAGATCTTCGCCGCCGGCTGGGGAGCCGGCATCGGCGCCGAGATCATGGGCCGCAACAAGTTCGGCCCGCAGCGCGGTCCCTGGACCGACGAGGAGTGGACGGGCTGGTGGGGCGACGAGCCGCCGTTCCACACGCCGGTCTTCGTGCTCACCCACCACCCCCGGCCGTCGATCGAGATGGCCGGCGGCACCACGTTCCACTTCCTGGACGCCGACCCGGCCCGGGCGCTGGAGGTGGCCCGGGAGGCCGCCGGCGGCCGGGACGTGCGGATCGGCGGCGGGCCGACCACGGTCCGCGAGTTCCTGGCCGCGGACCTGGTCGACCACCTGCATCTGGTGGTGGTGCCGATCGTCCTCGGCCGCGGCGTGCGGCTGTGGGACGGGCTGGAGGGGGTGGAGGAGCGGTTCGACGTCGAGTCGGTCGCCAGCCCCAGCGGCGTCACCCACGTCACCTTCGCCCGCGCCACGAGCTGACCGGGGCGGTCGGCCCCGCACCCGGCCGCCGCTGCCACACCCGGCGCCTACGCTCGGGCTGATGGACGGCTACGGGCAGCATGAGCTGGCGCGGCGGGTGCCGGAGCCGGTCAAGCGGGCCCAGCTCGGGACCGGCGCGGCCGACCGTTCGGAGTTCGAGCGGGACCGGGCCCGGGTGCTGCACTCGCAGGCGCTGCGCCGGCTGGCTGCCACCACCCAGGTGGTCGCGGCCGGTGAGCAGGACTTCCCGCGCACCCGGCTGACCCACTCGCTGGAGGTCGCGCAGATCGGCCGGGAGATCGGGGCCGCGCTCGGCTGCGACCCGGACATCACCGACGCCGCCGGGCTGGCCCACGACGTCGGCCATCCGCCGTTCGGCCACAACGGCGAGGCCGCGCTGGACGCCGTGGCCCAGCCCTGCGGCGGTTTCGAGGGCAACGCCCAGACGCTGCGGACGCTGACCCGGCTGGAGGCGAAGGTCCTCGGCCCCGACGGCGGCCCGGCCGGGCTCAACCTGACCCGGGCGGTGCTGGACGCGACCGCGAAATACCCGTGGTCCCGCCGCGCCGGCGCCCGCAAGTTCGGCGTGTACGCCGACGACCGGCCCGCCTTCGACTGGCTGCGGGCCGGCGCCCCGGAGGGCCGCCGCTGCCTGGAGGCCCAGGTCATGGATTGGGCCGACGACGTGGCCTACTCGGTGCACGACGTCGAGGACGGGGTGCACACGGGGCTGGTCCGGTTCGCCGCGCTGGCCGATCCCGACGAGCGGGCCGCGGTCTGCGCACTGGCCGCCGGGGCGTACTCGGCCGAGTCGGCGAGCGACCTCGGCACGGTGCTGGATGAGCTGCTGGCCCTGCCGACCCTGCGCGACCTGGTCCGCTACGACGGCACCCGCGGCGCCCAGGTGGCCCTGAAGCGGGCGACCAGCGAGCTGACCGGCCGGTTCGTCTCGGCCGCGGTCGCGGCCACCACCGCCGCGGCCGGGCCGGGCCCGCTCCGCCGCTACCAGGCCGACCTGGCCGTGCCCCGCCTGGTCGCGGCCGAGTGCGCGCTGCTCAAGGCCGTCGCGGCCCGCTACGTGATGGGCCGCCGGGACATCTCCGACCTGCAGGCCCGGCAGCGCGAGCTGATCACCGAGCTGGTCGCGGCGCTGGCCGACCGGGCCCCGGACGCCCTGGACCCGGCGCTGCGCCCGGACTGGCTGGCCGCCGCCGACGACGCCGCCCGGCTGCGGGTGGTCGTCGACCAGGTCGCCGGTCTCACCGACCTCTCCGCCCCGATCTGGCACACCCGCCTGACCGGATGACGGGCGGAGCCGGACACCGGCGCCGGGCATAGGATCGTCGGCGTGGCGGGGCGGATCAAGGACGAGGACATCGCGCTGGTCCGGGAGCGGTCCGCGGTCGAGGACGTCATCGGTGAGCGGGTCGCGCTGCGCAACGCCGGCGGCGGCAACCTCAAGGGCCTGTGCCCGTTCCACGACGAGAAGTCGCCGTCGTTCAACGTGACCCCGGCCCGCGGCCTGTGGCACTGCTTCGGCTGCGGGCTCGGCGGCGACGTCATCGCCTTCGTCCAGCGTACGGACGGGCTGAGCTTCGCCGAGGCGGTCGAGCGGCTGGCCGACCGGGCCGGCATCCGGCTGCGCTACGAGCAGGGCGGCGCCGCCCCGTCGCGCCCGCAGGGCCAGCGGGTCCGGCTGGTCGAGGCCAACCGGGCCGCGGCCGCCTTCTACGCCGAGCAGCTGCGCAGCCCCGAGGCCCGCATCGCCCGCGACTTCCTCAGCGCCCGCGGCTTCGACGCCGCCGCCGCGGACACGTTCGGCTGCGGCTACGCCCCGGCCGGCTGGGACGCGCTCACCTCCCACCTGCTGGACAAGGGCTTCAGCCAGACCGAGCTGGTCACCGCCGGCCTGGCCCGGCAGTCCAGCCGGGGCTCGCTGATCGACCGGTTCCACCGCCGGCTGCTGTGGCCGATCCGCGACATCTCCGCCGACGTGGTCGGCTTCGGCGCCCGCCGGCTGTACGACGACGACCCGATCGAGGCGAAATACCTCAACACCCCGGACACCCCGCTCTACCACAAGTCCCAGGTCCTCTACGGCGCCGACCTGGCCAAGAAGGACATCGCCCGGCGCCGGCAGGCGGTCGTGGTCGAGGGCTACACCGACGTGATGGCCTGCCACCTGGCCGGCGTGCCGACCGCGGTCGCGACCTGCGGCACCGCCTTCGGCACCGAGCACATCCAGGTGCTGCGCCGGCTGCTGCTGGACTCCGACGAGTTCCGCGGCGAGATGGTGTTCGTCTTCGACGGCGACGAGGCCGGCCAGCGGGCCGCGCTGCGCGCGTTCACCGAGGACCAGCGGTTCGTCATGCAGACCTTCGTGGCGGTCGAGGAGTCCGGCCTCGACCCCTGCGACCTGCGCCTGACCAAGGGCGACACGGCCGTACGGGACCTGGTCGCCCGCCGCCAGCCGGCGGTGTCCTTCGCCGTCCGGGCCCGGCTGAAGGACTACGACCTGGACACCGCCGAGGGCCGGGTGCAGGCGCTGGAGCAGGCCGCGCCGATGGTGGCCCGGATCAAGGACCGGGCCCTGCGCCCTGAGTACGCGCGCCGCCTGGCCGGCGACCTGGGCATGGAGGTCGAGCCGGTGCTGGCCCGGGTGATGGAGCTGACCGGGGAGTCGCAGCCGCAGCGCGGCGGCCGCCGCCGGCCGTCCCGGCCCGACCGGGACGACCCGGCCGTTGCGGTCGAGCGCGAGGTGCTCAAGCTGGCCGTGCAGGTCCCGCAGCTGGCCGGCCCGGTGTTCGACGCGCTGGACGAGACCTCGTTCACCGAGCCGACGTACCAGGCCATCCGCAAGGCGCTGGCCGCGGCCGGCGGCATCTCCGCGGCCCGGTCCGGACCGGAGTGGGTGGAGCGGATCGGTGAATACTGTCCCGATCTCGTGACCCGCTCCACCCTGATCGAGCTGGCCGTCGAGCGGCCCCGGACCAGCGGCCAGCCGGACGAGAAGTACGTGGCCAGCCAGCTGGCCCGGCTGCGGGAGCTGGGCGTCTCCCGGCAGATCAAGGCGCTGCGGTCGCGGCTGCAGCGGGTCAACCCGGTCGAGGAGCCGGACGAGCACGTCCGGTTGTTCGGTGAGCTGGTCGCGCTGGAACAGTTCAGCCGCGGCCTGCGCGAGCAGGCGCTGGGAGCGCAATGAGATTCTTCCACCGGCCGGAGAAGGCCCCGCCCGAGGCGGTGGCCCGGCTCGACCGGGACGAGCGGGTGGTGTCCTGGGCGCCGGTCTCCGGGGGCGCCGTCGTCGCCACCCCGCTCGGCCTGTGGCTGCCCGGCCACCCCGACCGGTTGCCCTGGCACCTCATCGACAAGGCCACCTGGCAGGGCGGCATCCTCACCCTGACCCCGGCCGTCGACGCCGGCGACGGGGTGCTGGTCGAGCAGCCGCCGCGGGCGGTCCGGCTCGACCACCCCCGCGACATCCCGCAGACGGTCCGGGTCCGGGTGCAGAAGGCGATCGCGTTCACCCGCCACCACCCGCTGCCGGGCGCGGAGGGCCGGGGCGTGCGCCGCGGGGTCCGGGTCGTCGGCCGCCGGGTGCCCGGCCAGGACGGTGTCACCTGGCAGCTCGTCTTCGACCAGGGGGTGGACCGGGACGACCCGGCGGTCCGGTCGGCGGCGGCCCAGTTCGTGCAGCAGGCCCGGGCCGAACTAGGGGTGTAACTTGCGTAGTTGCAGGTCTTCCGCTGACCCTCCGCCTCCCGGCCGCCACCTGTACGTGACGGGCGGGGGCCCGGTGACGGAGGATCAGGGCATGAGCACCCTCGTCGCCGGCATCGACTGCTCCACCCAGTCCACCAAGGTCCTGGTCTGTGACGCCGAGACCGGGGCCGTGCTGCGGTCCGGCTCGGCCACCCACCCGGACGCGACCGAGGTCGACCCGGCCGTCTGGGCCGCGGCCCTGGACAGCGCCTCCTCGGGCGGGCTGCTGGACGACGTGGCCGCGATCGCGGTCGGCGGCCAGCAGCACGGGATGGTCACCCTGGACGAGGCCGGCGACGTCGTCCGCCCGGCCCTGCTGTGGAACGACACCCGCTCGGCCGGCGCCGCCACCGACCTGATCGCCGAGCTCGGCGGTCCGGAGAAGTGGGCCGAGGCGGTCGGCTCGGTGCCGGTGGCCAGCTTCACCGTGACCAAGCTGCGCTGGCTGGCCGAGCACGAGCCGGAGAACGCGGCCCGGGTGGCGAAGGTCCTGCTGCCGCACGACTGGCTGACCGGCCGGCTGTCCGCGGACGGCGTGGCCGGCGCCCGCACCGACCGCGGCGACGCCTCCGGCACCGGCTACTGGGCACCGTCCACAGGCGACTACCGGACCGACCTGCTGCGGCTGGCGTTCGGCCGGGACCTGGAGCTGCCGCCGGTCGCGGCGCCGGCCGAGCCGGTCGGCCGGACCGCCGCCGGGGCGCTGCTCGGCCCGGGCACCGGCGACAACATGGCCGCCGCGCTCGGCCTGGGCGCGGTGACCGGCGACGTCACCGTCTCCATCGGCACCAGCGGCGTGGTCGCGGCGGTCAGCGAGACGCCGACGGCCGACGCCAGCGGGATCGTGGCCGGGTTCGCCGACGGCACCGGCCGGTTCCTGCCGCTGGTGTGCACGCTCAACGCGGCCCGGGTCTTCACCGCCACCGCAACCCTGCTCGGCGTCGACCTGGCCCGGCTGGACGAGCTGGCGCTGTCCACACCGGACAGTGGTGGGCTGGTGCTGCTGCCGTTCCTGGACGGCGAGCGCACTCCCGACCTGCCGAATTCCCGCGGCCTGATCACCGGGCTGTCCCGGGCCAACGCCACCGCGGCCACGCTGGCCCGGGCCACCGTCGAGGGCCTGCTCTGCGGGCTGGCCGACGGGCTGGACGCGCTGCGGGCGCACGGCGTGCCGATCCGGCGGGCCATGCTGGTCGGCGGGGGAGCGAAGTCCGCGGCCCTGCGCGCGCTGGCCCCGGCGATCCTCGGCGTCCCGGTCCTGCTGCCCGACCCGGCCGAGTACGTCGCCCTCGGCGCGGCCCGGCAGGCGGCCTGGACCCTGTCCGGCGCGGCCGAGCCGCCGGCCTGGACCGTCCCGGCCGAGTCGCTGCCCGAGGCCGAGCCGGACACCGCCGTCCGGGCGGCGTACGCGCAGGTCCTGTCCAAGGCCGACCCCCTGCTGCGCTGACCCGGGTACCGTTCCGGCCATGGCAGTCGTACGGCCGGACAACGCCCACCAGGCTCGGCTGCTGCGGCTGCTGCGAGACGACGGGCCGCGGTCGCGGGCCGAGCTCGGCGACGCGGTCGCGCTGTCCCGGTCCCGGCTGGCGGTCGAGCTCGACCGGCTGGCCGACCTCGGCCTGGTCGAGACGGCCGGGCTGGCCGCCTCCCGCGGCGGCCGCCGGTCCTCGATCGTGCGGATCGCCCAGGACACCCGGTTCCTCGGCATCGACATCGGCGCGACCTCGATCGACGTCGCGGTGACCGACGGCGAGCTGCGGGTGCTGTCCCGCGAGTCCGAGCCGGTCGACGTCCGGCAGGGCCCGGAGGTCGTCATCGGCCGCGTCCTGGAGATGGTCGGCAAGCTGGTCGCCGACGGTGCGGGCCACGGGTTCGCCGGCGCCGGGGCCGGCGTGCCCGGCCCGGTCAGCTACGCCGAGGGCGTGCCGGTGTCGCCGCCGCTGATGCCCGGCTGGAACCACTACCCGGTCCGGGACGCGTTCGCGGCCGAGCTCGGCTGCCCGGTGCTGGTCGACAACGACGTCAACATCATGGCGCTGGGGGAGAAGCACGCCGGCATCGCCCGCAGCGTCGACGACTTCCTGTTCGTGAAGATCGGCACCGGGATCGGCTGCGGGATCGTGGTCGGCGGCCAGGTCTACCGCGGGGTGTCCGGCAGCGCCGGCGACATCGGCCACATCCGGGTCGACGACTCCGGGCCGCTGTGCACCTGCGGCAACACCGGCTGCCTGGAGGCGTTCTTCGGCGGCACCGCGCTGGCCCGGGACGCGCTGGCCGCGGCCCGCTCGGACCGCTCGCCGGAGCTGGCCGCGTTGCTGGAGCGAGCCGGCGCGCTGACCGCCGCGGACGTGGCGGCGGCGGCGAGCGCCGGCGACCCGGTGGCGGTGTCGATGATCCGGGACGGCGGCCGCCGGGTCGGCCAGGTGCTGGCCGGACTGGTCAGCTTCTTCAACCCCGGGCTGGTGGTCATCGGCGGCGGGGTGGCCGGCATCGGGCACGCCCTGTTGGCTGAGATCCGCGGCGTGGTCTACCGCCGCTCCCTCCCGCTGGCGACCGGCAACATGCCGATAGTGCTGTCCGAGCTGGGCGGCGAGGCCGGCGTGGTCGGCGCCGCCCGGCTGATCAGCGACCGCGTGTACGCCGCGGGCTGACCAGCCGGGCCGCCGCCGGTCCGCCGGCCGGGCTAGAACCGCACCGAGCGCAGGAAGTCGTAGCCGACCTCGGCCGTGTCTGTGCACATGCGCGAGCTCCTACGGTGGGGGACGGTCCGTAGGCTTCCGTAGCGCGGAGACACTGCGCGCTCACCTACCGTTCGCGTTTCGTTGCGGCCGTACCGACTTTCTCCTGCGACGGGAAGATGTTGGGGTCGCGTGGGCCGGCCGTCGCCGGGTCCGGACAGCGGCGTACGGTCTTTCGTGGCGATGTCGCCGGGTCTGGTCGTCTTCTTCCCGGACCTAGCAAAAGTTTGTAACGGTCTCGACCGAAGCGCTTGTCCGCTCAGGTCCGCTCCTCTAGCGTTCGCCGCATCGCACCCGTGTTCCGGGTGGGCGACCGGAGGTGACGCGTGGACGCTCTGCTGACCGTGCGCGGGGTGGTGAAGGAGTTCCCCGGGGTGCGCGCCCTGGACGGCGTCGACCTCGAGGTCGCCCCCGGCGAGGTGCACTGCCTGCTCGGTCAGAACGGGGCCGGCAAGTCCACGCTGATCAAGGTGCTCTCCGGCGCGCACAAGGCCGACGACGGCGAGATCCGCTGGCAGGGCGAGCCGGTCTCGTTCGCCACCCCGGTCGCCGCCCTGCGGGCCGGCCTGGCCACCATCTACCAGGAGCTCGACCTGGTCGACGGGCTGTCCGTCGCGGAGAACGTGTTCCTCGGCCACGAGCCCGCCACCCTCGGCTTCAGCCGCCGCGGCGCCATGAACGACGCCGCCACCGCCCTGCTGGACCGGCTCGGCCATCCCGGCATCCGGGCCACCCGGGAGGTCGGCTCGCTGTCGGCGGCCGGCAAGCAGGTCGTCAGCATGGCCCGGGCGCTGTCCCACCACGCCAAGCTCATCGTCATGGACGAGCCGTCCGCGGTGCTCGACTCCGGCGAGGTGGCCAACCTGTTCCGGGTGATCCGCCAGCTCACCGCCGACGGCGTCGCGGTCGTCTACATCTCCCACCGGCTGGACGAGATCCGGGTGATCGGCGACCGGGTCACGGTGCTCAAGGACGGCCGCACGGTCGCCGTCGGCCTGCCGGCCCGGACCACCCCGACGGCCGAGGTCGTCCGGCTCATGACCGGCCGGACCGTCGAGTACGCGTTCCCCCGCTCGTCCGCCCCGCCGGCCGACGCGGCCGAGATCCTCCGCGTGCAAGGCCTGTCCCGCACCGGCGAGTTCGCCGACGTGTCCTTCACCGTCCACAGTGGAGAGATCGTGGGCCTGGCCGGGCTGGTCGGCTCGGGCCGCTCCGAGATCGTCGAGACCGTGTACGGCGCTCGCAAGGCCACCGCGGGCGAGGTCGTGGTGGACGGCAAGCGGCTGCGGCCGGGCTCCGTGCCGGCCGCGATCCGGGCCGGGATGGGCCTGGCCCCGGAGGAGCGCAAGAGCCAGGGCCTGCTGCTGCACGAGCCGGTCTTCCGCAACGTGTCGGTGTCCAGCCTGGGCCGCTTCAGCCGCGGCGGGTTCGTGCTCTCGGGCCAGGAGCTCGCGGCCGCGGCCGCGGTCTCCGAGCAGCTCGACGTCCGCCCGGCCGACCCGCGACGAATGGTGCGGGCGCTGTCCGGCGGCAACCAGCAGAAGGTCGTGCTGGCCCGCTGGCTGCTGCGCGGCTGCCGGCTGCTGATCCTG
>DATDKW010000112.1:0-12587 GCA_036519715.1 Mycobacteriales bacterium | reverse complement strand
ACGTCTCCACCCGCAGCGTGGCGTCCCAGCCCGGACCGGCGAACCGCAGCGCGAAGGTGGTGGACAGCTCCGCGGTGCAGGCCTGATCGCCGAGCGGCGGCGCCGCGGCCAGCCGGGGTGGGTGGGTGGACGCGCCGGACGGGCGCGGAGGTTCTAGCTCGGGCGCCAGACCATCAGAATCGCGATGACGACGTAGCAGAGGCTGGCGATGCCGCCGACCATCGCGGCCCGGGGAGCGAGGCCGGCGGTGGGACCGCCGGTGGCGACGGCGCGGCGCAGCATCGGCGCCAGCAGGGCCAGGACCAGCACCACGGCCACCACGAACAGCACGATCGAGGCCAGCAGCCAGCCGTCGGAGTACGAGACGTCGTCGCGGACCAGGCCGAAGCCGAACAGCGCGACCAGCAGCGAGCCCCAGCCGTAGACGGTCACGGTCCGGGACACCAGGGCCAGCCCGCGGCCGTCGTCGGCGCGCAGGGCCCGGGCGGCCTGGTTCGCCGCCGCCACCAGCGGTCCGATCACGAAGATCGCCAACACGACATGGACCACCAGCACGGCTCGCACGGCCGGCAGCCTAGCGGTCGGGGTCTGCGGGGGTAGATCTTGTCGACTGTGCCAAAAACGTACCATTGCGTAGGTACGCTGCCGGCCATGAGCGAGCCAACGGGGAACTACTACGCGCCGGGGCAGGGGCCGATGCCGGGCCAGCCCGGGTACGGCGAGCCGATCCCGAGCCCATGGGCGCCCGCGTCGCCGGCGTCGTACGAGCCCACCGGTCAGCAGTACGCCCCGCCCGCATACGGCACGCCCCGCTACGGGACGGGTCAGTACGGGACGGCTCAGTACGGCGCGCCGCAGAACGGCGCGGGCCCGTACGGGCAGCAGTGGCAACAGTTCCACTACGGACCGCCGGCGCCGCGGCCCTCCGGCGCGACCGTGATCACCGCCGCCGTCATCCAGATCGTCCAGGCATCCCTGTTCGTGCTCGGCGCGCTGGCGATCCTGCTGGTCGCGGACGTGGTCAACAACGCCGGCGACGAGTTCGACCGGCAGTCGGGCAGCGACATCAGCGGCACCACGGACACGCTCTCCCGGTGGGTGGCCGTGGCCGGAGTGCTGCTGCTGGCCGCCGCCGTGTTCATGATCGTGCTGGCCGCGCTGGCCATCCGCGGCCGGCGCTGGGCCGCGATCACCAGCGTGGTGCTGCAGGGGCTGACCGCGGTGACCGGGCTGGTCGGCCTGGCCCGGTCCGACTCCGGCGACGCCCCGGGCATCTCGGTGGTCTTTCTGCTGGCCTCGATCGCCGTGGTCGTCCTCTTCCTCCTCCCGACCTCCACCGCCTACTTCACGGCCAAGGCCGCCGGGCGCTGACGCCGGGGTCAGCCGGCGCGGCGGCGGCCTTGGCGGGAGCGGAGGTAGTCGCTGACGACGTATTCGCCGAGCTTCTCGGGGCGGGGGGAGAAGACGCGGCCGCCGTTGCGGCGGGCCAGCTCGTCGACGAAGCGGACCAGGGCCGGTTCCTCGTCCAGCATGAAGACGTTGATCGTGGCCCCGCGCCGGGTGCAGCGCTCGACCTCGGCCAGCGTCACCGCCAGCGTCTCCGGCAGCGGCGGCCAGGCGAACTCCGGGTACCCGTCCCGGGACAGGTGCGCGGTCGGCTCCCCGTCGGTGACCACCATGATCACCGGCTCGCCGTCGCGGTAGCGGTCCAGGTGCCGCCGGGCCAGCATCAGCGCGTGCTGCAGGTTGGTGCCCTGGACCATGTCCCAGGACAGCCCGGCCAGCTCGGTCGGCGAGATCACCCGGGCGTAGTTGGAGAACCCGATGATCTCGATCTTGTCCTGCGGGTACGCCGTGGTCACCAGCGAGTGCAGCGCCAGCGCGGTCGACTTGGCCGCGCCCCAGGTGCCGCGCAGAGCCATCGAGTAGGACAGGTCGACCAGCAGCGCCACCGTCGCCGACGTCCGCCGCTCGGTCTCCACCACCTCGAAGTCTTCGACGGTGAGCTTCACCGGCCCCGGCCCGGCCCGCAGCACCGCGTTCCGCACCGTCCGGACGACCTCCAGCGGCTGCTCGTCGCCGTACTCCCAGCCCCGCGAGGACCCGGTCGGCTCGCCCGCCGCGCCCGCGTCCCGGACGTCGTGCGTGCCGCGGCCACCGGAGTCGAGCACCGAGAACACCCGGCGCAGCGCGGTCGCACCGAGCCGCCGTACGGCCCGGGCCGTCAGCTCCAGCGCACCGCCGCTGCGGTTGAGGTATCCCTGCCGCTGCAGCTCCCGCTCGATCCGCCGCAGCGCCTCGACGTCGTCGACCGCGGCCCGGCCGAGGGCCCGCTCGACCAGCTCCGGGTCGATGTCGTCCAGGGACGCCCCGGGGTAGTCCTGGTCGAGCATCGAGTCCAGCTCTTCCAGGTCGGCGATCTCCTGCAGGGCGCTGGTGGCGTCGCCCAGCCCCATCGGCCGGTCGCCGTCCATCCGCTCCCGGCCGCCCCAGCGCAGGTCCGGCCGGGCCGCCCGCAGCCCCTGCTGCAGCCGGTCCATCTCACCGGCCAGGCCGGCATCGCCCATCGCCCCGGCCATCAGGTCGGCCAGCTCCTGCCGCTGCTCGTCGGACAGGCTGTCCATCAGCCGCTGCTGCGCCGCCGCCCGCCGGGCCAGGGTGTCGACCAGCTCGGCCAGGTTCTGCGGCCGCTCCGGGAAGAACTCCCCGTACTGCTCCATGAACCGGTCGAACTGCTCCTGGGTGTGCTCGCCGCGGGCGTCCGCCTCGAGCATGTCGTTCAGCGCCGAGACCATCTCCCGGACCCGGGCCATGTCCTGCGGGGAGGCCCCGCGCAGCGCGTCCCGCATGCCGCGGAACTGGCTGTCCAGCACCTCCCGGCGGAGCAGGTCCTTGATCTCCTCGTACGCCTGCCGGGCCTCGTCGGAGCGCCACGGGTATTCGCTCAGCTCCCGGACGGCCCGGGCCGGGTCGTGGGGGAGCGCGTCGAGCTGCGCCTCGGCGAACCGGGCGGAGTCGTCCGGGTCGGGGAACAGCGCCCGCTTCTCGGCCGCCAGTGCCCGGTCCAGCAGCTCCCGGACCTCCTCCAGGGTGCCGTCGAGCCGGCCGCGGCGGCGGGCCTGCCGGGCCCGCTGCCGGACCTTGCGGCGCATCTCGTCCAGGCCGCGCAGCCCGTCCGCACCCTGCTGCAGCAGCCGGCGCAGCGCCTCCGACGGCGACGCGCCGGCCAGCACGTCGTCACCGATCTCGTCCAGCGCCCGCCGTACGTCGAAGGGCGGCTCGAGCGGATCGCGGCCGCCGTGCCAGGCGCCGTACTTGTAGGCCACCCCTAGCCGCCGTAGACGGTGCGGCCGTAGCCGACGTCGTCCTTGGCCAGCCGGCGCAGCAGGTGCAGCCCCTCCAGCGCGAACTCGACCGCGGCCGCGGCCAGCCCGACCGCGGACGACCCCTCCGGCCCGGAGGCCGGCTCCAGCCGGGACAGCAGCGTGGCCAGGGTCGGGAAGGTGCCGACCTGGCGCAGCAGCTCGCCCGCCGGGACCAGGTCGCCGGTCTCCACCGACAGCCCCTCGTCGAACTTCGACTGCAGCGCGGACAGGTCCAGCCCGGCCAGCCGGGCCCGGAAGGTGTCGGCGGTGGCCCGGCGCAGCAGGTGCTCCAGCACCTCGGTCTCCCGGCCCTCGTCGGCGTCCTCGAACTCGACCTTGCCCCGGGAGGCCGGCACGACCGCGGGCAGGTCGCAGACCCGGGCCACGGCCAGCGCCTCGCCGGTCACCGCGGCCCGGCGCACCGCCGACGCCGCCACCGTCTCCACCGCGGCGATGGCGAACCGGGCGCTGACGCCGGAGCGCTGGTCGACCTGCGGGGCCTCGCGGACGGCGCGGGTGAACCGGGCCACGACCTCCAGCACGTGGTCGGGCACGACCGGCGCCGCGTGCGAGCCGTCGAGGTCCCAAACCAGCGCCGCCTCCTGGCGGATCAGCTCGATCTCGTCGGAGAGCTCCAGCGGGTAGTGGGTGCGGACCTCGGCCCCGAACCGGTCCTTGAGCGGGGTGATGATCCGGCCCCGGGAGGTGTAGTCCTCCGGGTTGGCGCTGGCCACCAGCAGCAGGTCCAGCGGCAGCCGCAGCTGGTAGCCGCGGACCTGCACGTCCCGCTCCTCCAACACGTTGAGCAGCGCGACCTGGATCCGCTCGGCCAGGTCGGGCAGCTCGTTGACGGAGAAGATGCCGCGGTTGGTCCGCAGCACCAGCCCGTAGTGCACGGTCTCGGGGTCGCCCAGGGTGCGGCCCTCGGCCACCTTGATCGGGTCCACGTCACCGATGAGGTCGCCGACGCTGGTGTCCGGGGTGGCGAGCTTCTCGCCGTACCGCTCCGAGCGGTGCTTCCAGGCCACCGGGGTCTCGTCGCCCCGCTCGGCGACGATGCGGTGGCCCCAGACGGTGACCGGCGCGTACGGGTGCTCGTTGAGCTCGCTGCCGTCGATGACCGGCGTCCACTCGTCCAGCAGGCCGGCGAGGGTGCGGATCAGCCGGGTCTTGCCCTGGCCGCGCTCGCCCAGCAGCACCATGTCGTGCCCGGCCAGCAGGGCGCGCTCCACCTCCGGCACCACGGTGTCGTCGAAGCCGACGATGCCGGGCAGCGAGGGTTCGCCGGCGGCCAGCCGGGCCAGCAGGTTTTCCCGGATCTCGGCCTTCACGCCGCGGTGCACGTGGCCGGTGGCGCGCAGGGCGCCGAGGGTGTGGATCGGAGGCGGGGTGCTCACCCGACGACCGTACGTCGGGGTGCGTCCCGGCGCACGGAGTGTCCTCCGCTTCCGCTCCGGGCGAAATCACCCCGGGATCCGCGTCAGTCGCGGCGGTGCAGGGTCATCCGCAGGCCGTACCGGGGGCGGAGGGTGACGGCGGGCTGCAGGGCCACCGGGTGGCCGGGGACCAGGGCCGGTGCCCAGTCCCGGGCCAGCGTGGACAGCGCCAGCACCGCCTCGGTCCAGGCGAACGACTCCCCGATGCAGACCCGCCGGCCCAGCCCGAACGGGAAGTAGGCCCCTCGGGGCTGCCCCGGCGCCGCCTCGTCGTACCCGTCCGGGCCGATCCACCGCTCCGGGACGAACGAGCGCGCCTCCGGCCACCAGCGCGGGTCCCGGTGGGTGACCCATTGCGAGGCCATCACCAGCGACCCGGCCGGGACGGTCCAGCCGTCCAGGCTGACGTCGGAGATCATCCGGCGGCCGATCACCCAGGCCGGCGGGAAGAGCCGCATCGACTCGGCCACCACGGCCCGGGTCCAGGGCAGGCCTTCCAGACCCGCGCCGGGATTCGCGGACACCTCGGCGTGCAGCCGGTCGGCCGCGGCCGGGTGCCGGTCCAGCAGCAGCCAGGTCCAGGCCAGCGCGTTGGCCGTGGTCTCGTGGCCGGCCAGGATCAGGGTGAGGACCTCGTCGCGGATCTGCCGGTCCGGCATCGGGTCGCCGTGCTCGTCCCGGGCCGCCAGCAGCATCGCCAGCACGGTGCCCTCCCGGGGTTCGCGGCGCTGCTCGGCGATGAGCCGGGTGACGACCGAATACAGCTCGTGGATGGCGGCGTTGAGCCGCTTCGTCGAGGGCAGCGGCAGGCGGTTGAGCAGCTCGCCGCCCGGCACCATCGTGCGCTGGAACCGGGCCAGCAGCTCGGCCAGCGCTCCCGACACCGTGGTCGAGTCGTCGGTGAGGTCGGCCGCGAACAGCGTCTGCCCGACGATCCGCAGGGTCAGGTCGGCCATGTCGGCGGCGACGTCGCGGACCTCGCCGTCCCGCCAGCCGGCCCGGTCCGGCAGCTCGGCCGCGGCCGTCCGCATCTCCCGCGTGTACGACTCGACCCGGCTGGCGTGGAAGGCCGGCTGGATCAGCCGGCGCTGCCGCCGGTGCAGGTCGCCTTCGCTGGTCAGCAGCCCGTCGCCGAGCAGCCGGCGGGCCTGCTCCAGCCCCCGGCCCTTGCGCCCGGCCCGGCCCAGCGGCCCGAACAGCTCCCGGATCAGGTCCGGCGTGCCGACCAGGTAGGCGTGGTCGCGGACGATCCGGAAGTGCGACAGCGTCGGGCCGCGCTCGGCCGCCCGCTGCAGGTAGTCGGTCATCCGCCGGGACCGCAGCATCCGGGCCAGCTCGAGCGGACCCAGGTCCGGGCCCGGAGGCCGCTCGACCGGGGTGTTCAGCGCAGTGGCCACTCCCCGACGGTACGAGCGCGGGCGCGGCAACGGCATCACCCGGGCGTACCAACGACCCGGATCTGTACCGTCACCCTCGTGCGGACCGTGGACCTGGACGACGTGCTGGCGGCGCGGAAGCTGCTGGAGGGCGTCATCCGGGTGACCCCGCTGGAGCACAGCCGGGTGCTGGCGGCGGAGGCCGGCGGGCCGGTCCACTTCAAGTGCGAGAACCTGCAGCGGACCGGGTCGTTCAAGATCCGCGGGGCGTACACCCGGATCGCCCGGCTGTCCGCGGGGGAGCGGGCGGCGGGGGTGGTCGCGGCCAGCGCCGGCAACCACGCCCAGGGCGTCGCGCTGGCGGCGCAGCTGCTCGGCATCCGCTCGACCGTGTTCATGCCGGTCAGCGCGGCGCTGCCGAAGATCGTCGCGACCCGCAACTACGGCGCCGAGGTCCGGCTGGCCGGCGAGTCGGTGGACGAGGCGCTGGTGTTGGCACGGGAGTTCCAGGCCGAGACCGGGGCGGTGCTGGTGCACCCGTTCGACCACCCCGACATCGTGGCCGGGCAGGGCACCACCGGCCTGGAGATCCTGGAGCAGTGCCCGGAGGTCCGTACGGTGCTGGTCTGCACCGGCGGCGGCGGGCTGGTGGCCGGCATCGGGCTGGCGATCAAGGCGCTGCGGCCGGACGTGCGGGTGGTGGCGGTGCAGGCCGAGCAGGCCGCGGCCTACCCGGGCTCGCTGGCCGCCGGGCACCCGGTGGCGCTGGAGCGGATGGCCACGATGGCCGACGGGATCGCGGTCGGGCGGCCCGGCGAGCTGCCGTTCGCGCTGGTCCGGGACGTGGTCGACGAGGTCGTCACGGTGACGGAGGCGGCGATCTCCAAGGCGCTGCTGTTCTGCCTGGAGCGGGCCAAGCTGGTGGTGGAGCCGGCCGGCGTGGCCGGCATCGCCGCGCTGCTCACCGAGCCGGGTCGGTGGGAGCCGCCGGTGGTGGCGGTGCTGTCCGGTGGCAACATCGACCCGGTGCTGCTGGCCCGGGTGATCCAGCACGGGCTGCTGGCGGCCGGCCGCTACCTGTCCGTCCGGGTCCGGATCACCGACCGGCCGGGGGAGCTGGCCGAGCTGCTCGGCCTGGTCGCGGGCCTGGGCGCCAACGTGCTGGACGTCGAGCACTCCCGCACTACGTCCCACCTGGACCTGGGCGAGGTCGAGGTCGCGCTGACGGTGGAGACCCGCGGCGCCGACCACCGGGTCGAGCTGCTCGACGCCCTGACCGGCGCCGGTCACGCCGTCCGCCTGGCCTGACGGCGCCGCCACCCCGTCCCCTCCCCGTACGGGGAAAGTCGGGCGCTTTTTGTCGGCCCCCGTCGCTAGCCTCGCGGCGTTCGTCTTCTCCCGATCCGGAAAGGGGGGCGGAGCGTTGCCCGCCATCACCGCCGAAGGCCTGACCAAGGTCTACGGCTCGCGCAAGCAGACCGTGCGTGCGCTCGACGGGCTCGACCTGACCGTCGAGGAAGGCACCGTGCTCGGCCTGCTCGGGCCCAACGGGGCCGGCAAGACCACGACCGTGCGGGTGCTCGCCACCCTGCTCCGCCCCGACTCGGGCCGGGCCACCGTCCTCGGCCTGGACGTGGTGCGCGACGCCCAGCGGCTGCGCCACCAGATCGGCCTGTCCGGGCAGTACGCGGCCGTCGACGAGAACCTGACCGGTGCCGAGAACCTGTGGATGTTCGGCCGGCTCTACCAGCTGCCCAGCGCCGAGGCCCGGACCCGGGCCGGCGAGCTGCTCGAGCGGTTCGCGCTGACCGGCGCGGCCGACCGGGTCGTGAAGACCTACTCGGGCGGCATGCGGCGGCGGCTCGACCTGGCCTCGGCCCTGATCGGGCGGCCCCGGCTGCTGTTCCTGGACGAGCCGACCACCGGGCTCGACCCGCGCAGCCGGCTGGGCATGTGGGAGGTCATCCGCGACCTGGTGCGGACCGGGTCGACCCTGTTGCTGACCACGCAATACCTGGAGGAGGCGGACGCGCTGGCCGACGACATCGCGGTGGTCGACTCCGGGCGGATCATCGCCCGGGGCACCGCAGACGAGCTCAAGTCCCAGGTCGGCGGGGAGCGGGTGGAGGTCGTGGTGCGCAAGCCCGACGACCTGGCCGGCGCCCGGTCGGTGCTGGCCGGCGCGTGCGGGGCCGAGGTGACGGTCGACGAGCACGCCCGCCGGCTGACCGCGCCCACCTCCGGCGGCACCGAGTCGCTGGTCGGGGTGCTGCGGGCGCTGGACGCGGCCGGCATCCCGCTGGACGACGTCGGGCTGCGCAGGCCGACCCTGGACGACGTCTTCCTGTCCCTGACCGGGCATTCGGCCGAGGACGGGTTCGCGGCCGAGGACGAGCCGGTCGCGGCCGGGAGCCGGTCATGACGGCCGCGGTCGAGGCCCCGGCCGAGCGGGGCTCCGCCTTCTCCGACACGGTCGTGCTGGCCTGGCGCAACCTCAAGCGGATCCCGCGGATCCCGGAGCTGGCCGCGTTCGCGATCCTGCAGTCGGTGATGTTCGTGCTGCTGTTCGCGTTCGTGTTCGGCGGCGCCATCCCGCTGCCCGGCGGCGGGTCCTATCGCGAATACCTGATGCCCGGGATCTTCGCCCAGACGCTGGCGTTCGCCTCGGCCACGACGACCGTCGGGGTCACCGACGACATGCAGAAGGGTCTGGTGGACCGGTTCCGGTCGCTGCCGATGGCCCGCTCGGCCTTCCTGACCGGGCGGACCATCGCCGACGTGGTCTACAACGCCGGCATCCTGGTCGTGCTCATGGTGACCGGGCTGGCGGTGGGCTGGCGGATCCGCGACGGGGTGCCGCAGTTCCTGGCCGCGATCGGCATCGCCATGCTCTTCGCGTACGCGATGAGCTGGCTGGGGGTGTTCCTCGGGCAGCTGACCCCGACGGTGGAGGTGGCACAGCAGGTCGCGTTCACCTCGGTCTTCCCGCTCACGTTCGTGTCCAACGCGTTCGTGCCGCTGACGGCGCTGCCCGGCTGGCTGCAGCCGTTCGCCGAGTGGAACCCGGTCAGCACGCTGACCGCGGCCCTGCGGGAGCTGTTCGGCAACCCGAGCCCGGCCGGCGGGAACCGGTTCCCGTCCGACCACCCGGTGCTGATGACCGTGCTGTGGGCGGCGGCGATCGTCGCGGTCTTCGCCCCGCTGGCGGTGCGGCGCTACCGGGACATCTCGAAGTAGCCGATCGCCCTAGGGTCTCGGGGATGAAGAACCTCAGCCGGGACGAGGCCGTCCAGCGGGCGGCGCTGCTGCGGGTCGAGTCGTACGAGGTGCGGCTGGACCTGACGGCGGCGCCGTCCGGCTCCCGGTTCGGGACGCGCACGACGATCGTGTTCGAGTGCCTGTCCCCGGGCGCGGACACGTTCGTCGAGCACGCCGTGCCGGTGTGGGAGTCGGCCGTGTTCGACGGGACCCCGCTCGACCTGGCCACGGTGCAGGGCAACCGGCTGCCGCTGCGCGGTCTGGCGGCCGGGCGGCACACGCTCGCGATCGCCGCCCAGGCCGACTACAGCCACACCGGGGAGGGGCTGTCCCGGACGGTCGACCCGGCCGACGGCGCCGTCTACCTCTACCAGCAGAGCTTCCTGGACGACGCCCAGCGCACCTTCGCCTGCTTCGACCAGCCCGACCTCAAGGCCGCGGTGACGCTGACGGCCCAGGTGCCGCCGGGCTGGCTGATGGCGGCCAACGCCCGCGGCAGCCAGGACGGCGACACCTGGTCGTTCCAGCCGACCGAGCGGATCTCGACCTACCTGGTGAGCCTGGCCGCCGGACCGTTCCACGTGGCCCGGGACTCGTACGACGGGATCGACCTCGGGCTGTGGTGCCGGGCCTCGATGGCGGCCCACCTCGACGCGGCCGACCTGTTCACCGTGACCAAGCAGTCCTTCGACCTGCAGCAGCGGCTGTTCGGCCGGCCGTACCCGTTCGGCGACACGTACGACCAGGTGTTCGTGCCCGGCTTCAACGCCGGCGCGATGGAGAACCCGGGCCTGGTCACGTTCACCGACGACTTCCTGTTCCGGTCGAAGGTGACGCTGTCCCGGCGGCGGCTGCGGGCCTCGGTGGTGGCGCACGAGATGGCCCACATGTGGTTCGGCGACCTGGTCACCATGCGCTGGTGGGACGACCTGTGGCTCAACGAGTCCTTCGCCGAGCTGCTCGGCACGCTCACCGTGGACGAGGCGACCGGCCTGCCCGGCTGCTGGCCCGCGTTCACCGTCGGCCGCAAGGCCTGGGGCTACGCGGCCGACCAGCTGCCGACCACGCACCCGGTGGCCACCGACGTCGGCGACAACCAGAGCGCGCTGCTCAACTTCGACGGGATCAGCTACGCCAAGGGCGCGTCGGTGCTACGGCAGCTGATGGCATACGTGGGGCGGGACGCGTTCTTCACCGGCGTGCGGGCCTACCTGGACCGGCGCGCGTTCGGGAACTCGACGCTGGCCGACCTGCTCTCGGCGCTGTCCGACAGCAGCGGGCGGGAGCTGCGGGAGTGGGCCGACGTGTGGCTGCGGACGACCGGGGTCAGCACGCTGCGGCCGTCGTGGGACGGATCCACGCTGACCGTGATCCAGGAGTCGCCGACGCCGCGGATCGCCCGGATCGGCGTGGGCCGGTGGGATCTGGTCGACGGGGTGCTGCGGCGGCGGGACCTCACTAAGCACGACGTCGTCGCGGGCTCCACGGTGCTGCCGCTGACGGGACCGCGCCCGGATCTGGTGCTGCTCAACGACGGCGACCTCGCCTTCGTCAAGGTGCGCTTCGACGAGCGGTCGGCCGAGACGCTGCTCCGGCACCTGTGGACCATCGACGACGACCTGAGCCGGGCGCTGTGCTGGGCCGCGCTGTGGGACTCGACCCGGGACGCGGAGCTGCCGGCCTGGGCGTACCTGGAGGCGGTGCTGGCCGGGGCGGCGGTCGAGGACGATCCCGAGCAGGTCGAGACGCTGCTGTCGCAGGCCCGTACGGCGGCGGTCCGCTACCTGCCGGCGGCCGACCGGCCCGCGGCGCTGCGGGGGCTGGCCGACGCCTGGTGGGCGTCGGCGGTCGCGGCCCGGCCCGGCAGCGACGTGCAACTCGTCTACGTCCGCGCCTTCACCGCGGTCGCCGACGACGACCGCCTGGAGTCGCTGCTCGGTCCGGATGGCGACGCCCCGTCGGCGCCGTCGGGCGACCGGTCCGACACGGTCCGGCCGGCGGCCGGCGCGGGTGGTCCGGACACCGGTCCGGCCGCGGGTGGTGCCGGGGTGGGCTCGGCCGCGGGAGGCCCGGCGGCCGGCGCGGGTGGTCCGGACATCGGTCCGGCCGCGGGTGGTGCCGTGGTGGGCTCGGGAGGGCTAGCGGTGGATTCGGCGGCGGTGGTGGTGCCGGGGGAGGCCGGGTGGGCGGCGGGGGAGCCGGACGCGGCCGTGCTCGGCGGGTTGCCGGGCGTGCTGCCGGCCGGGCCGTCCGACGGTGGTCCGGCGAGCGGGGTCCAGCCGGCGGGGCTGGTGGTGGACGCCGAGCTGCGCTGGCTGGTGCTGCGGCGGCTGGCCGCGCTCGGCCGGGCCGGGTCCGACCGGATCGACGCCGAGCTGCGCCGCGACCCGACCGCGGCCGGCCAGCGCGAGCACGCGGCCGCGCTGGCCGCCCGCCCGCTGCCGGAGGGGAAGGAGGCCGCGTTCGTGGCGCTGACCGAGCCGGCCGAGCTGACCAACGACCTGGCGCGGGCGATCGCCGGCGGCTTCTGGCAGCGCGGCCAGGAGGAGCTGCTCCGGCCCTGGTCCGCGCGCTACTTCGCCGCCCTGCCGGGGATCTGGTCCGCCTGCGGGCCGGCCGTCGCGGCCCAGCTCACCCGCCTGCTCTACCCGCAGCTGGACGAGCCGGCCACGCTGGAGCAGACCGACGCCTTCCTGGCCGGCCCGGACGTCCCACCCGGCTGCCGCCGGCTCGTCCTGGAGCAGCGCGACGACGTCGCCCGCGCCCTCCGCGCGATCGGTGCCGCCTGACCCGCCCGCGCGGCGACCTGGGTGCGGGTCAGGTCCAGATCAGGTCCAGGTCGCAGGCAGGGTGGCCAGGCCGCGGTGCAGGTCAACGGCGCGGGCCGGAGCTGCCCAGGAGCGCGTCGAGGAGGGCGCGGGCCAGGGCGCCGGCGGACCGGTAGTCGCCGGGCGGCCGGGTGCCGCGGACGCCGCCGGTGCCGCGCACGCCGCCGAGCCCCCGGGCGCCGCGGAGCCCGCGGGCGCCGCCGGATCCACCGGTGAAGAAGCCGTCCCAGCCGGAGCCGCCCCGGTCGGCCCAAGGGACGGTGCCGGTCGGCAGGGAGCGGGGCCGTCCGGCCGGGGGCGGGCCGCCGTAGCGGGGTCCGGCCG
>DATDKW010000111.1:0-7811 GCA_036519715.1 Mycobacteriales bacterium | reverse complement strand
GGCACCGACGTAGATCGTGCCGTCGTCCTCGATCGAGATCTCGGCGCCGGTCTCGTCCTGGATCGCGTTGATGATCTTCCCCTTCGGGCCGATCACCTCGCCGATCTTGTCGACCGGGATCTTCACCGTGGTCACGCGAGGCGCGTACGGCGACATCTCGTCGGGCTCGTCGATGGCCTCGTTCATCACGTCGAGGATGTGCAGCCGCGCGTCCCGGGCCTGGGTCAGCGCCTGGGCCAGCACGTCGGACGGGATGCCGTCGAGCTTGGTGTCCAGCTGCAGCGCGGTGACGAACTGCCGGGTGCCGGCGACCTTGAAGTCCATGTCACCGTACGCGTCCTCGGCGCCGAGGATGTCGGTCAGCGCCAGGTACTGCGTCTTGCCGTCGACCTCGTCCGAGACCAGGCCCATGGCGATGCCGGCGACCGGGTCCCGCAGCGGGACACCGGCGTTGAGCAGCGCCAGCGTGGACGCGCAGACCGAACCCATCGAGGTCGAGCCGTTGGAGCCCAGCGCCTCCGACACCTGCCGGATCGCGTACGGGAACTCCTCGCGGCTCGGCAGCACCGGGATCAGCGCCCGCTCGGCCAGCGCGCCGTGCCCGATCTCGCGCCGCTTGGGCGAGCCGACCCGGCCGGTCTCCCCGGTCGAGTACGGCGGGAAGTTGTAGTTGTGCATGTAGCGGCGGTGCTTGACCGGCGAGAGCGTGTCCAGCTTCTGCTCCATGCCGAGCATGTTGAGCGTGGTGACGCCGAGGATCTGCGTCTCGCCCCGCTCGAACAGCGCCGAGCCGTGGGTCCGCGGCAGCACGTCGACCTCGGCCGACAGCTGCCGGATGTCGGTCGGGCCGCGGCCGTCGATGCGGACCTGGTCGCGCAGGATGCGCTGCCGGACGACCTTCTTGGTCAGCGACCGGAACGCGCCCGACGCCTCCCCCTCGCGGCCCTCGAAGGCCGGGTCGTCGGTGATGCGGGCGACCGCGAGCGCCTTGACCCGGTCGGTCTCGGCCTCCCGCTCCTGCTTGTCGGCGATGGTCATCGCGGCCGACAGCTCGGTGGACACGGCCGCCTCGACCGCCGCGTACACGTCGTCGCCGTAGTCGAGGAAGGTCGGGAAGTCGGCGGTCGGCTTGGCCGCCACCGCCGCCAGCTCGGCCTGCGCGGCGCACAGGGCCTTGATGAACGGCTTCGCCGCCTCCAGCCCGGCCGCGACGATCTCCTCGGTCGGGGCGGTGGCGCCCCCGGCGACGAGCTCGATCGCCCGCTCGGTGGCCTCGGCCTCGACCATCATGACCGCGACGTCGTCACCGACGACGCGACCGGCCACGACCATGTCGAAGGTCGCGTCCTCGATCTGGGAGTGGGTCGGGAAGCCGACCCACTGGCCCTCGATCAGTGCCACCCGGGTCGCGCCGACCGGGCCGGAGAACGGCAGGCCGGACAGCTGGGTGGACATCGACGCCGCGTTGATCGCGACCACGTCGTACAGGTGGTCGGGGTGCAGCGACAGGACCGTGATGACGACCTGGACCTCGTTGCGCAGGCCCTTGACGAAGGTCGGGCGCAGCGGGCGGTCGATCAACCGGCAGGTGAGGATCGCGTCCTCGGACGGCCGGCCCTCGCGGCGGAAGAACGACCCGGGGATGCGACCCGCGGCGTACATCCGCTCCTCGACGTCGACCGTCAGCGGGAAGAAGTCGAGGTGCTCCTTCGGGTGCTTGGACGCGGTCGTCGCCGACAGGAGCATCGTCTCGTCGTCGAGGTAGGCCACGGCCGACCCGGCGGCCTGCTTGGCCAGCCGTCCGGTCTCGAAGCGGATGGTGCGGGTGCCGAACTTGCCGTTGTCGATGGTCGCAACGGACTCGTGAATGGTGCTTTCTGACACTCTTTTGTGCCCTCTTCCTTGCTCGCCCGGACCGGGCGCGTCGAGGCGGCGGAAGGTCTTCGGCTGAGCCGGTCTTCGATGGGAGCGCCCGGGCTCGTGAGATCCCGGGGGCCACTACCGAGGACCGGCGCGTCCTTCCAGCGCCAGGCGCTCCGGCACGGAGCCCTGATCTCGTACGGCGGGTTGCCGTACGAGTAAGGGGAGCGGCCGGCGGCCACTCCCCCTCGTCCTGTGCTACCGGCGCAGGCCCAGTCGCTCGATCAGCGACCGGTAGCGGGTGATGTCGGTCTCGGCGAGGTAGTTGAGCAGTCGCCGGCGCCGGCCGACGAGCAGCAGCAGGCCCCGCCGGCTGTGGTGGTCGTGCTTGTGCGTGCGGAGGTGCTCGGTCAGGTCCGAGATCCGGCGGGACAGCATCGCCACCTGAACCTCGGGAGACCCCGTGTCGCCCTCGACGGTCGCGTACTCCGTCATGATCTGCTTCTTCACGTCGCTGGCAAGCGCCACGCCGCATCTCCCTCTGTACGTTCCCGGTGTGTGCCACCGGTCGTCGTCACGGAGGCAGACTTCACACCGCACCTTGTGGTGCGTGACGTCCAGGGTACCAGGCGTGCTGACCCAGGGTTTACCGGAGGCGCTCGCGGGTCCGCTCCACGTCGACGCCCATCTGGGTGATGAGGTCCTCGACGTTGTCGAACTTCTCCATGCCGCGCAGCCGCTCGACGAACTCGACGCCGAGCTCGACGCCGTAGATGTCCTCGTCGAAGTCGAGGATGTAGGCCTCGACCGTGCGCTGCCGGCCCTCGAAGGTCGGGTTGGTGCCGACCGAGATCGCCGCCTGCAGCCGCTTGTCGCGCAGCATGGCCCAGCCCGCGTAGATGCCGTCGGCCGGGATGGCGATGTGGCGGTCGGTGTGCACGTTGGCGGTCGGGTAACCCAGCTGGCGGCCGCGACCCTCGCCGCGGACCACGATGCCGTCGATCCGGTGCGGCCGGCCCAGCGCCTTCTCGGCCTGGCTCACATCGCCGGCGTCGATGCTGGAGCGGACGAACGTCGAGCTGAGGGTCACGTCGTCGTCGCGCAGCATTCCCACCCCTTCGGTCGAGAACCCGAACCTCGTCCCCAGAGTACGCAACAGCTCCAGGTCCCCCGCGGCCTTGTGACCGAACCGGAAGTTCTCCCCGACCACGATGGCGGCCGCGTGCAGCTTCTCCACCAGCACCACGTGCACGAACTCGTCCGGCGGCATCCGGCTGAGCTCGGTGGTGAACGGCAGCACGAAGAAGGCGTCCACGCCCAGCGCCTCGACCAGCTCGGCCTTGCGCTTGACCGGGGTCAGCACCGGCGGGTGGCTGCCGGGCCGGACGACCTCGCTGGGGTGCGGGTCGAAGGTGATCAGCACCAGCGGCAGCATCGCGGCGCGGGCCCGCCGCAGCGCGTGCTGGATCATCTCCTGGTGCCCGCGGTGGACGCCGTCGAAGACGCCGATGGTCACCACGCACCGACCCCAGCCCGACGGGACCTGGTCGAGGCCACGCCACCGCAGCACCGCATCCTCCTCGGCTGTGACTCCCGCCCGCTCCCGCTCGCGAAGCCTAGCCACCCGGCGAGTCACGCGGGGCGGAGGACCACCAGGGGGCGGGCGGTGGTGGCGTCCTCGGCCAGGAGGGCGACGGCGTGCCCGTCGGGGTCGAAGGCGCCGTAGGTGCCGGGCGGGCCGGCCGGGGCCAGCCGGCCGCCGTTGCGGAGCCGGGCCGACTCCTCGGCCGTCAGGGCCCGGCGCGGGAACGCGGCCGCGACCGCCTCGTCCAGCGGCACCGACACCGGGGCCGGCCGCTCGGCCAGCTCCTCCAGGGTCAGCGCGGCGGCCAGCGTGAACGGCCCGACGCGGGTCCGCCGCAGCGCGGTCAGGTGCCCGCCGGTGCCCAGCGCCCGGCCCAGGTCTCGGGCCAGCGCCCGCACGTACGTGCCCGAGGAGCAGTCCAGCTCCACGTCCGCGTCCAGCAGGTCCGGCGCCGGGCGGGACCAGCCGAGCAGGTCCAGCCGGCTCACCGTGACCGTCCGGGCGGCCAGCTCGACCTGTTCCCCGGACCGGACCCGGGCGTAGGACCGCTGGCCGCCGACCTTGATCGCCGACACCGCCGACGGCACCTGCTGGATCACCCCGGTCAGCGCGGCCAGGCCCTGCGTCAGGGCCTCCGGCGTGACCCCGGCCGCGGACGCGCCGCCGGTCGGCTCACCCTCGGCGTCGTCGGTGACGGTGTCCCGGCCCAGCCGGATGGTGGCCGCGTACGTCTTGTCGGTCAGCGTGAGGTGGCCGAGCAGCTTGGTCGCCCGCTCCACCCCGAGCACCAGCACCCCGGTCGCCATCGGGTCCAGCGTGCCGGCGTGGCCGACCCGGCGGGTGTGCGCGATCCGGCGGACCCGGGCGACCACGTCGTGCGAGGTCAGCCCGGCCGGCTTGTCCACGATCACCAGGCCGCCGGGCGGCAGGTCGGTCATCCGGGCAGGCGCGGCGCGGCATCCAGGGCGGCCCGGGCCCGCGCCACCGTGGTCTCCAGGTCGCCGGCCGAGCTGAACCCGGCCGCGAACCGGTGCCCGCCGCCGCCGAGCGCGACCGCGGCCGCGCTGACGTCGATCCGGCCCTTGGACCGCATCGACACCGTCCAGCCGCCGCCCGCGGCCTCCTTGCAGACCAGCGCGACCTCGGCCTCGGCCGCCGTCCGCACCAGGTCGATGACGCTCTCGGCCTGGTCGGGGCCGAGGCCGGCCGCGGCCAGCTCGGCCAGCCGGGTGTCGGTCCAGACCAGGCCGAGCCCGCCGGCGGCGGCCGGCTCCAGCCGGGCCCGGGCCAGGGCGGCGCCGACCATGCCCAGCCAGCCGGCCGGGTGGGTGTCCAGCAGCCGGCGGGTGATCAGGTCGTGGCGGATGCCGGTACGCAGCAACCGGGCGGCCAGCTCGTGGGTGGCCGGCGTGGTCGAGGCGAACCGGAAAGAGCCGGTGTCGGTGACCAGCCCCGCGTACAGGCAGGCGGCGATGTCGGCGCCGGGCTCCACACCGAGCCGGCGGACCAGCTCCTCGACCAGCACCGCTGTCGCCGCCGCGGCCGGGTCGACCAGGTGCAGCGTGCCGAAGGCGGTGTTGGAGGCGTGGTGGTCGACCACCAGCACCTCGGCCGCGGCGTCGACCAGCGGGGCCAGCGAGCCCAGCCGGTCGGCGCTGCCGGTGTCCAGGGTGACCAGCAGCGCGGGCGCGGCCGGCACGGACTCCGGCGGCACCAGCAGCTCGACGCCGGGCAGCCCGGCCAGCGAGTCGGCCAGCTCGAACGGGGCGCTGAAGGACGGCCGCACCGCCACGCCCCGCCGCCGGAGCGCCAGGGCCAGGGCCAGCATGCTGCCGACCGCGTCGGCGTCCGGGCTGACGTGGCAGGCCAGCACGACCTCGCTGCGGTCGGCCGTCAGCACGGCCACGGCCTTGTCCCACTCCGCCTCGCCCGGCGGCGTCAACCCGGTCACGAGTCGGAAGACTGCCCGGCCCGGGGACCGCCGTCCAGCTCCGCGCCGTCCTCGGGATCGTCCGGCTCGTCGTCGTGCCGGTACGGGTCGGGGTCGCCCGCGTACGTCGCGCCCTGCCGGACCCGGGCCAGGCCGGCGTCGGCGTCCCGGACCACCGCCAGCAGCTCGTCGATCCGGCCGGCCTGCTCCGGCACCGCGTCCGGCACGAACGCCAGCGTCGGGGTGAACTTGATCCCGGTCTGCCGGCCGACCTCGGTCCGCAGCACGCCGCGGGCGCTCTCCAGCGCCATGGCCGAGGACTGACGGTCGTCGTCGTTCCCGTACACCGTGTAGTAGAGCGTCGCGTCCCGCAGGTCCGGGGTGAGGCGGGCATCGGTGATCGTCACCATGCCCAGCCTCGGGTCCTTCACCTGGTTTTCCAGGGTCGCTGCCACGATCTCGCGGATTCGCACCGCGAGCCGCCGCGCCCGCGCCGGGTCGGCCACCGGGACTCCCTAGCTCCTGTCGTAGGAACCGGAACGGCGACGCTGCCTACTCGTCGTCGTCCCGGAACAACTGTCTCCGTACGGCCAGCAGTTGCACCTCGGGCCTTCCCGCGATGAGCCGCTCGCACGCGTCGAGCACCTCGGTCACGTGGCCGGCGTCCGCGGCGACGGCGGCGACGCCGACCTGCGTCCTGCGATGCAGGTCGGCGTCGCCCACTTCCGCCGCGGCCACCCCGTACTTCCGGCGCAGCTCGGCCACGACCGGACGTACCACCGAGCGCTTCTCCTTCAGCGACCTGACGTCGCCGAGGAGAAGGTCGGCCACCAACGACCCGGTGAACAACTACCGGCGCGGCTTCTCGCGCAGCTCGAACGTCTCGATCACGTCACCGATCTTGATGTCGTTGAACGAGCCCAGCCCGATACCGCACTCGAAGCCCTCGCGGACCTCGGTCGCGTCCTCCTTGAACCGCTTGAGCGACTGCACGGTGAGGTTGTCGGCCACCACCGCACCGTCCCGGACCAGGCGGGCCTTGGAGTTGCGCCGGATCTCGCCCGACCGCACCAGGCAGCCGGCCACGTTGCCGATCCGCGGCACCCGGAAGACCTCGCGGACCTCCGCCGTGCCGAGCTGCGCCTCCTCGAACTCGGGCTTGAGCATGCCCTTGAGCGCGGCCTCGATCTCCTCGATGGCCTGGTAGATGACGGTGTAATACCGCACCTCCACGCCCTCGCGGTCCGCGGCCTCCCGCGCCCGGCCGACCGGCCGGACGTTGAAGCCGATGATGATCGCGTCCGAGGCCGTCGCCAGGTTGACGTCGTCCTCGGTGATGCCGCCGACGCCGCGGTGGATGACCCGCAGGGCCACCTCCTCGCCCTCGCCGATCTCGATCTTCATCAGCGCGTCCTCGAGGGCCTCGACCGAGCCCGAACCATCACCCTTGAGGATCAGGTTGAGCTGCTCGACCGCACCCTCCTTGAGCACCCGGTCCAGGTCGTCCAGCGAGATGCGCCGCCGCGACTTGGCCAGCTGCGCGTTGCGCTCCCGGGCCTGCCGCCGCTCGGCGATCTGCCGGGCCACCCGGTCCTCGTCGACGACCAGGAAGCTGTCGCCGGCGCCGGGCACCGAGGTGAAGCCGAGCACCTGCACCGGACGGGCCGGGCCCGCCTCCTGCAACGGCCGGCCGTTCTCGTCGAGCATCGCCCGGACCCGCCCGAAGGCGTCGCCGGAGACGATCGAGTCGCCCACGTGCAGCGTGCCCCGCTGCACCAGCACGGTCGCCACCGGGCCGCGGCCGCGGTCGAGGTGGGCCTCGATGGCCACGCCCTGCGCGTCCTGGTGCGGGTTGGCCCGCAGGTCGAGCGAGGCGTCCGCGGTGAGCAGGACCGACTCGAGCAGCTCGTCGATGCCGATCCGCTGCCGGGCCGACACGTCGACGAACAGGGTCTCGCCGCCGTACTCCTCCGCCACCAGGCCGTACTCGGTGAGCTGCTGGCGGATCTTGGCGGGGTTGGCCCCCTCCTTGTCGATCTTGTTGACCGCGACCACGATCGGCACGCCGGCCGCCTGGGCGTGGTTGAGCGCCTCCACCGTCTGCGGCATCACGCCGTCGTCGGCGGCGACGACCAGGATCACGATGTCGGTCACGTTGGCACCGCGAGCACGCATGGCGGTGAACGCCTCGTGACCCGGGGTGTCGATGAACGTGATCGGGCGCTCGGTGATCTCGCCGTCCTCGTCCTCCATGCGGGCCAGCACCTGGTAGGCGCCGATCGCCTGGGTGATGCCGCCGGCCTCGGACTCCATCACGCTGGTCTTGCGGATGGCGTCCAGCAGCCGGGTCTTGCCGTGGTCGACGTGACCCATGACGGTGACCACCGGCGGACGGGCGACCAGGTCGCCGTCCTCGCCCTCGTTCTCCCCGAAGGT
>DATDKW010000110.1:0-2819 GCA_036519715.1 Mycobacteriales bacterium | reverse complement strand
GATGCCCATCGACGCCAGCTTCAGCCGGGCGACGTCCTTGTCGATCTCCACCGGGACCTCGATGACGCCCGGGGTCAGCGACGCGAACTCCTTGGCCAGCCACTCCGCGGTCAGGGCCTGGTCGGCGAAGGACATGTCCATGACGGCGGCCGGGTGGCCCTCGGCCGCGCCGAGGTTGACCAGCCGGCCCTCGGCCAGCAGCAGCAGGCGCCGGCCGTCGGCCAGCACGTACTCGTCGGTCTGGTGGCGGACCTTCGAGTTCTTCGACACCGCGTTCTTCTCCAGCCAGGCCACGTCGATCTCGATGTCGAAGTGACCGGAGTTGCAGAAGATCGCGCCGTCCTTCATGACCTCGAAGTGCTCGGCCCGCAGCACGTCGCGGTTGCCGGTGACGGTGATGAACACGTCGCCCAGCCGCGCGGCCTCGGACATCGGCATGACCCGGAAGCCCTCCATGGTCGCGTCCAGCGCCTTGGTCGGGTCGATCTCGGTGACGATGACGTTGGCGCCCATGCCCTTGGCCCGGCTGGACACGCCCTTGCCGCAGTAGCCGTATCCGGCCACGACCACGGTCTTGCCCGCCAGCAGCGTGTTCGTGGACCGGAAGATGGCGTCCACAGTGGACTGACCTGTGCCGTACTTGTTGTCGAACATGTGCTTGGTGTCGGTGTCGTTGACCGCCACCATCGGGAACTTCAGCGCTCCGTCGGCCGCCATCGCGCGCAGCCGGATCACCCCGGTGGTGGTCTCCTCGCAGCCGGCCTTGACCGTCTCCAGCAGCTCGGTACGGGAGGTGTGCACGGTGTTGACCAGGTCGCAGCCGTCGTCGAAGACGAAGTCGGGGCGGCTGTCGAGGGCGGCGTTGATGTGCCCGTAGTAGCCCTTGGTGTCGACGTTGTGCCGCGCGTACACGCTGATGCCGTACTCGGCGACCAGGGCGGCGGCGGTGTCGTCCTGAGTGGACAGTGGGTTGGACGCGCACAGGTGCAGCTCGGCGCCACCGGCCTTGAGCGCGCGCATGAGGTTCGCGGTCTCGGTGGTGACGTGCATGCAGGCGGCGAGCGTGACGCCCTCGAACGGGCGCTCCTTCTCGAACCGCTCGCGGATCTGGCGCAGCACCGGCATCGAACGCTCGGCCCACTCGATCCGGCCCTTGCCCTGCGCCGCCAGCCCGAGGTCGGCGACGTCGTGCTTCGGATAGTCGGTCATGGCTTCGACCGTAACGGCGGATCGGGCCCTGACCGGCGTTCTTGACAACAGATTGTCAGATTGGTTCGCTGGAGTGGTGCTGAGCATCACCGCCGCGGCCCGGCAGCTCCGGACCACCCCGCGGATGCTGCGCTACCGGGAGGCGCTCGGGCTGCTGCCGGGCGACCGGGCACCGCGGACCCACCGCCGGTACGACGAGGAGTCGCTGCGCGCCGCGGCGTACGCGATCGCGCTGGAGCAGTCGTACGACGTGACGCCGTCGGCGCTGGCCTTCGCGCTGCGGGCGCTGACCGACCCGCGGGTGAACGCGGACGTGCGGCGGCTGTCCGAGCTGACCGGGCCCGGCCGGACCACGCTGGCCGCGCTCGACTTCGAGCAGGAGAAAGCCCGGCGGCTGCTCCGGCCGGCGACTACGATCTTGCCCCGGGGTTGAACCGGTCCGGGTGGCGCGAGAGTATGCCGACGCCCGGGTAGGCCGGGGAGGACGCCGACCGCGGACGGGAGTGACGTGCAGGAACGCCTGAGCGACACGCTCGGCTCCGCGCCCGGTGCGCCGGAGTCCGACGACCAGGCGTTCGAGCAGGTCCGCGAGCGGGTGCAGGCGCTGATCAGCGCGGCCCGCACGCTGTCGGACACCTGCGCCGACCTGGCCGACGCGCTGCGGCCGGCGGTGCCGGGACACCCGGGCGACGACCCGCTGGTCGCCGGGTTCGGGCGGCTGCGGGCGGAGCGCACGGCTGCGCTGCTGGACGAGGCGGCGTCCGCGGCGCGGGGCACGCTGGGGCTGCTGCATTCCGCGTACGGGGCGCTGGACCGGGGGCCGCGGCTCGGGCCGCCGGTGCCCCGGTCGGGCGCGACGACCTGGCCGGACGCGTTCGTCGAGGTGCCGCCGCGGGCGTTCACCGTCGACGACGAGGCCGGTACGGCGCTGGAGCGGCGGCCGGGCGGGCGTGTGGCGGCCGACGCGACGGACCCGCACGGGATCCCGGCGGTCGGTCTGGATTCGGCCCCGGACCAACCGGCGGCCGAGGCGATCCCGCTCGGCACGCCCCGGGACGAACCGGCGGCCGAGTCAGTCGCGCTCGGCACGGCCCTGGACGGGCCGGCGGCCGAGTCGGCCGCGCTCGGCACGGCTCCGGACGGGCCGGCGACCGAGTCGGTAGCGCTTGGCGCGCCTCCGCACGAGTCGGCGACCGAGTCGGACGCGCTCGGCGCGTCCCCGGACGGGCCGGCGACCCAGGCGGCCTCGCTCCGCCCCGCCCCGGACGAACCGGTGGTCGAGTCGGCCTTGCTCGGCACGACTCCGTACAGGCCGGCGGTCAAGTCGGACGCGACCGCGGACGAGCCGGCGGTGGACGCGGCGGAGCAGGATCTCGCGTCGGAGGACTTCGAGGGTCTGCGCGGCTGGGCCAGTGGGCCCGAGTCTGCCGCCGAGCCGGAGCCCGAGGTCACGGCTTTGGAGCCCGAGAGCGCGGAGCCCTTGGTCGGCGACGCCGTCGAAGCCGAGCTGGGTCTTGGGACCCATCCGGAACCCGAGACGGCCGACCTGGATCCGACCGCCGAGCACGAGCCCGTTCAGGAACTAGAGACGGCGCAGGATCCCGAGACCG
>DATDKW010000109.1:0-4690 GCA_036519715.1 Mycobacteriales bacterium | reverse complement strand
ACTACGACGCCGAGCTGCGGCGGCACGACGAGGTGCTGCGCCGGGCCTGCGCCGTCCGGGCCGGCGACCATGTCCTCGACGTCGGCTGCGGGACCGGGGCGACGACCCGCTGGGCCGCCCGGACCGCTCGGCCGGGCCGCGCGCTCGGGATCGACATCTCCGCACCGGCGATCCAGCGGGCCCGGGAGCTGGCCGCGGGCCTCGGCAACGTCGCCTTCGAGCACGGCGACGCCCAGGTCCACCGCTTCCCGCCCGGGCACTTCGACCTGGCCCTGAGCCGGTTCGGCACGATGTTCTTCGCCGACCCCGTCGCCGCGTTCGCCACGATCGGGCGGGCGCTGCGGCCGGCCGGACGGCTGGTGATGCTGGTCTGGCAGGCCCGGGAGCGCAACGAGTGGACCCTGGCCATCCGGGAGGCCCTGGGCACACCGGGACGCTCCGGCGGCCCGGACGCGTTCTCCCTGGCCGACCCGCCCACCACGGAGCGGATCCTGACCGCCGCCGGGTTCGCCGGCATCGGCTTCGCCGACGTCGCCGAGCCGGTGTTCTACGGGCCCGACCTGGCCGCCGCCCTGGACTGGGTCCGCGGGTTCTCCTGCACCGGCGAGGCCCTGGCCCGGCTGGACCCGGCCGCCGCGGATCTCGCCGTCCGGCGGCTGCGCGACACCCTGGCCGCCCACCGCACCGCGGACGGCATCTGGTTCGGCTCCCGGGCCTGGCTCGTCACCGCCCGCCGTCGGCGACCTCCGGGGCGGCGTCGATCCGTACGCCCCGGCGCAGCAGCGGCCGGCCCAGGCCGACCGTCCACACCAGCGAGCTGAGCACCCCCACGCAGCCGAGGGCGAGCCCGGCCCGTACGCCCAGGAGCTGCGCGGAGATCCCGCCCGCGGCCGCGCCGATCGTGATCGACCCGTACGAGATGGCCCGCATCGTGGCGCTGACCCGGCCCCGGAGAGCGTCGGGCACCCGCAGCTGCCGCACCGTCAGCACGATCACCGAGGACAGCGCGCCGGCGAAGCCGTTGAGCGCGAAGACGCCGCCGAGGACCACGATGAGGGTGCCGGTGCCCCAGCCGGGCCGGGCCAGCGGCAGCAGCAGGAACACCGCGTCGACCGCCGCCGACCACAGGCAGGCCGGCAGCGCCCCCAGCCGTCGGGTCACCGCGGGCGCGGCGGCCGCGCCGAGCAGGGCCCCGGCCGCGCCGATCGAGAGCACGAAGCCGAACTGCCCGGCCGTGAGCCCCAGCCGCCGCACCGCGTCGACCGTGAACGTCACCAGGATCCACTGCTCGAACAGGTTGTAGATGGCCGAGAAGCCCACGGCCCAGCGCAGCACCGGGTCCCGCAGGAAGAACCGGACGCCCTCCGCGATCGCCGGCAGCAGCCGGAGCCGTTCGGACACCGGCAGGGCCTCGGGGCCGCGGATCCGGGCCAGCGTCACCGCCGACACCGCCGACGTCACGACCTGCACGGCCAGGGCGCCCGCGGCCGAGACGACCTGCACGAGCAGGCCGCCGAGGCCGGGACCGGCGATGAGCGCGACCGACTCGGTGGACTGCAGGCGGCTGTTGGCGACCTCCAGCCGCTCCGGCGGCACCACCGACGGCAGGTACGACTGGTAGCCGACCTCGTAGAGCACCGAGCAGCACCCGAGCAGCAGGGCCAGCCCCACCAGCAGCCCGAACCCGAGCGCGCCGAGGAGCGTGAGGACCACCAGCGCGAGCAGGACGGCCGCGCGGCCGGCCTCGGCCGCGACCAGCAGCGGCCGGCGGCGCCGGCGGTCGAACAGCACGCCCAGCGGCACGGCGATGAGCAGGAACGGCAGCCACTGCACCGTCGCGACCGTGCCGACCTGACCCGGGGACACGTGCAGGGTCAGCACCGCCAGCAGCGGCAGGGCCACCGCGGTGACCCGCACCCCCAGCGCCGTCACGGTGGTCGCGAACCACATCCGGCCGAAGTCGCTGCCGAGGCGCTGCACGTGGTCGCTCCCTGAGGTCCGTCGCGTGGTCGGGAGCGACGGTCGTCCTAAGGGGTCCACCCGGGCATGGGGAGTTCGGGCACTGCGGGGGCTGCGGGATCGACCTAGGCTGCGGTGGTGATCCGGTCCTCGCAGGTCATCGATGCTCCCGCGGACGTGGTGCACGACGTGCTCACCGACGTCGGCGCCTGGCGGCTGTGGTCCCCGCACGTGGCCGCCGTGCGCGGGCCTGCCGGCCCGGTCGCGGCCGGCTGGTCCGGGCAGGTCAAGCCGTGGTTCGGCCCGGCGACGACGATGACCGTCACCTGGTCCGAGCCCGGCCGCGGGATCCGCTGGCACTCGACCGCGGCCGGCCACCGGCTCGACTACGCCGACCTGATCGAGCCGCTGTCGCCGACCCGCTGCCGGGCCACCCTGACGGCCGAGGTCTCCGGACCGGCCGGCGCCCTGGTCGAGGCGGGCGTGGGCCGGCTGTCCGCGTACGGTCAGCGCCGGCGGCTGGCCCGGCTGGCCGCGCTGAGCGAATACCTGACCCGGCGCCCGGCCGCCAGCGGATCGCCGCCGAGCTAGGAACGGGACAGTCCGGCCAGGCGGTCGAGGGCGGCCAGCAGCCGGTCCTGCAGGCGCTCGTCGGTGAGGGCGGCCGGCACCCGGGCCGGCCGGGCGCCGGCGGTGTACCCGCCCGGCCAGTCCGGGTCGGCCGCGGCCCGGGCGACCCGCGCGCCGCCGGACCGCACGTCGCCCGGCGCCCCGGCGGAGGCCAGCTTCGTCTTCACCCAGCCCGGGTCGACGGCGCCGACCAGCAGGTCGGGCCGGCGCCGGGCCCAGCCCAGGGCCAGCGCCACGTCGACCGCCTTGCTGTCCGCGTACGCCCGGGCGCCGTCGCGGGCCGACCCGAGCCGGTCGGGATCGACCCGGCCGGAGGACACCATGCCCGAACCCAGGAACACCAGCCGCTGCCGGATCGCGTCGCCCAGCAGGGCGGTGAGCAGGTGCGGGGCCAGCGCGTTGACCGCGAACGCGGGCTCGAAGCCCTGCGCGCTGTCCGGGATCCCCCGCGGCCACACCCCGGCGTTGTGCACCAGGACGTCGATCGGCCCCACCGCCCCGGCCAGCTCCCGGACCTGGTCGAGGTCGGCCAGGTCGGCGACGACCAGCCGGGCATCCAGCTCGGCCGCGACCGGCTTGCCCCGCTCCTCGCTGCGGGCGTGCACGATCACCTCGTGCCCGGCCGCGGCCAGCTGCCGGGCCGCGGACAGGCCGATCCCGTCGGTGGACCCGGTGATGCAGATCGACGCCATGACGTCCCCGTACCCCCGGCGTGCGGCCGCGGAACGAGGGCTGCCCGGGTCAGATGTTGGAGCCGTCGGGCGGGAAGCCGCTGGGAGGCTGCGGGGCGCCGCCGGACCCGGAGGTCGGCGGGCAGGTCAGGCCGAGCGTGTAGGCGGTCATGGACAGCGAGCCGTACGCGTACCCGTCGACCAGGACGCTGGTGCCGGCGGCCTGGCCGGCGGCGTCGGCCAGGCCGGCGAGGTAGAGGGCCGGGATGAAGTGGTCCGGGGTCGGCACGGCGTGCCCGTAGTCGGCGTGCGCGTCGAGCGCGGCGAACCCGGTGGGGTCGCCCAGCATCCGCTCCTTGGCGGCCTCGTCGAACCGCCGGGCCCAGTCGTAGCCGTCGTCGGTCAGGTCCCAGTTCATGCCGCGCAGGTTGTGCACGACGTTGCCGCTGGCGATGACCAGCACGCCCCGGGACCGCAGCGCGTGCAGCTTCGCGCCCAGCTCCAGGTGGTAGTCCATCGGCTTGTCGGCGTTGATGCTGAGCTGCACCACCGGGATGGAGGCGTCCGGGAACGCGTGCACGAGCACCGACCAGGTGCCGTGGTCGATGCCCCAGCTGTCGACGTCGGCGCCGACCCAGGTCGGCTTGACCACGTCGCTGACCTCCGCGGCCAGCTCCGGCAGCCCGGGCGCCGGGTAGTCGACGTCGAACAGTTCCTGCGGGAAGCCGTAGAAGTCGTGGATGGTGCGGGGCCGGGGCATCGCGGTGACCGCGGTGGCGTTGATGTACCAGTGCGCGCTGACCACGAGGATGGCCCGTGGGCGCGGCACCGACCGGCCGAAGGCGCGCCAGGCCGCCGTGTACCGGTTGTCCGACAGCGCGTTCATCGGGTTTCCGTGGCCGAAGAACGCCGCCGGCATCAGCTCCGGGTCCGGACCGCCGCTGGGCAGTGACATCGCAGCCTCCGAGGTCGACGGTCGACGGAAGCCCCCAGTATCACCCCCCGGACCCGGCGGCCCGCCGCCCCACTGCGGCGGGCCGCCTCCCCCGGACGGGTCAGCGCGGTCCGGTCAGCGCGGCTTGCGGGCGGTGCCGGTCGAGTCGTCGAACTCGATCTGCTCCTTGCGGACCTCACCGGACACGGTCTCGGTGTCGGTCACGGTCTCCTTGCCCAGCCGCACCCGCTCCACGGCCTCGGTCTCGGTCCCCACCACCGGCTTCTCCGCCCGCAGCGTGATCTCGTGCTCCTCCTCGGTGATGTCCCCACCCGAGTACGCCGCGTCCCGGTTGGCGTCGGTGATCGGCTCCCGCTCCAGCCGGACCTCCTCCCGCGACACCGGCACCTGCACCGTCTCGGTGTCGGTCACCACGTACTTGCGCAGCCGGGCCTTACCCACCTCGGTCTGCTGCGTGCCCGCCACCAGGCGCTCC
>DATDKW010000108.1:0-13232 GCA_036519715.1 Mycobacteriales bacterium | reverse complement strand
GGAGCGCCTGGTGGCGGGCACGCAGCAGACCGAGGTGGGTAAGGCCCGGCTGCGCAAGTACGTGGTGACCGACACCGAGACGGTGCAGGTGCCGGTGTCGCGGGAGGAGGTCCGGCTGGAGCGGGAGCCGATCACCGACGCGAACCGGGACGCGGCGTACTCGGGTGGGGACATCACCGAGGAGGAGCACGAGATCACGCTGCGGGCGGAGAAGCCCGTCGTCGGCACCGAGACCGAGGCCGTCGAGCGCGTCCGCCTCGGCAAGGAGACCGTGACCGACACCGAGACCGTGTCCGGTGAGGTCCGCAAGGAGCAGATCGAGTTCGACGACTCGACCGGCACCACGCGCGACAACCGCTAGAAGTCCGGCAGCAGGGGGCGTCCGCACCGCGGACGCCCCCTTCCTGCTGTCTCCGGCCGGCCTGACCGGCACGACCGCGACGGCAGCGAGCCGGGCGGCACTGGGCCACTCGGCTCGCTGCGGTCGGTCGGGTCAGTCGTCGGAGCCGTGACCCCCGGAGCCGGAGTCGTCGCCGCCGCGGTCGTCCGACCCGCTGCGGTCGTCCGAGCCGGTGCTGTCGCCGCCGCGGTCGTCACCGGCGTCGTGCCCGGCCGGGTCGTCGCCGGTGTGCCGGGCCTCGGTCTCGCCCTCGGCCACCCGCCCGCGGGCCTCGGCCTCGCGGTGGACGCCGGTGCTGTCGTCAACCCCGGTGTGCCGGGCGTGGGTCTCGCCCTCGGCCACCCGGCCGCGGGCCTCGGCCTCGCACGGCACCGCCGCGGCCTTCTTGGCGGCCGCGGCCCTCTGGGCGGCCGCGGCCCGGGCCGCCTCACCCTCGGCCGCCCGGCCCCGGGCCTCCGCCTCCCGGCGGGCGCCCTCGCTCTCGGTGGCCCGGCCCCGCAGCTCCGCCTCCGGGCCGCCGGTGCCCGCGACCACCGCGGCCGGGGCCAGCACCGGGCGGGACACCGACTGCGGCCCGGCCGCCTGCGCCACACCGACGCCGACACCGAGCCCGCCCACGACCGCCGCCGCGCCGGCGGCCACTGCCCACGTCTTGAACGCCATCTGTCCGTCCTCCTGCTTCGCATGTCCTGCTGACAGGAAGGACTCTCGGCCCGCGGGGGACAACGCCGCCCCAGCCGTACCTCAAGGGCCCGATAAGTCTGCGGTCAGTGCCCGAAGTCGTCGGAGTCGACCGCCGCCGACTCGCCCCGGTCGAGCGCGGACAGCGCGTCCATCTGGCCCGGGGTCAGCTCGAAGCCGAAGACGTCGAGGTTCTGCCGCAGCCGCTCGGGGTTGGTCGACTTGGGCACCGCGACCAGCCCCAGCTGCACGTGCCAGCGCAGCACGACCTGGGCCGGCGTCCGCCCGGTCTCCTCCGCGATCCGGGTCACCGCCGGCTCGGCCAGAACCTCGGCGCCGTTGCCGCCCAGCGGCGACCACGACTCGGTGACGATGCCGCTGGCGGTGTGCCAGACCCGGGCGTCGGTCCGGGCCACCAGCGGGTTGAGCTGGATCTGGTTGACGTCCGGGACCACACCGGTCTCGGTGATGATCCGGTCCAGGTGGGCCGGCTTGAAGTTGGACGTCCCGATCGCCCGCACCCGGCCGGACTCCAGCAGCTGGACCAACCCGTCCCAGGCCTGCACGTACCGGTCCTGGCCGGGGTTGGGCCAGTGGATGAGCAGCAGGTCGAGGTAGTCCAGCCCGAGCCGGTCGATGCTGCCCTCGAACGCCTCGGCGGCGAGGTCACGCCCGTGCCAGCGCTTGTTGAACTTGGTCGTGACGAACAGCTCCTCCCGCGCCACCCCGGAGGCCTTGATGCCGGCGCCGACGCCGACCTCGTTGCCGTAGTTCTCGGCCGTGTCGAGCAGCCGGTAGCCGGCGGCGATGGCGTCGGCGACGACGCGCTCGGCCTCGTCGTCGGTCATCGGGGAGGTGCCCAGGCCGAGCTGGGGGATGTCCGCGCCGTGCAGCAGGCGCAGGGTCGGGACGGTCATGCGTCGTCTCCTGGGTCGGGGTTCGTGGTCGTCCGCCGGTCGGCCGGCACAGGGTGGGCGGCCGGTCCGAGACTAGATCAGCCCGGCCAGCAGGGCCGCGGCCTCCTACCCGGGCCTCCACCGCCCGCGCGACGTCGCCGTGGCCGTACCGGTCAGGCGGGCCGGCGGCCTCGGGGGAGTCGGCGAGCGCCCGCAACCAGGACCGCATGTCCCGCGGAGGGTGTCCGGACAGGCGGCGCCGGGCGGTGACCCGCTCCGGGCGCCGGGACAGGTCGATCGCCTCGGTCATACCGCCGATTCTCCTCGCCGCCGCGAAGTTTGCGACGAATGAGGTGCGTGTCACCGTATTCGGTGAACACCGGGCGAACACTGTGCGGACTCACGATCGAAACGTGGATCCGGGCCGTTGCGCGGCCCCACGCTGGCGTCGTGACGGCTGCTTCGGTGGTTCTCGTGCTCGTCGTGATCACCGCGTTGGGCTTCGACTTCACCAACGGGTTCCACGACACGGCCAATGCGATGGCCACGTCCATCGCGACCCGTGCCCTGCGACCCAGGACGGCGGTGCTGCTGTCCGGGATCCTCAACCTCATCGGCGCGTTCCTGTCGGTGGAGGTCGCGCTCACGGTGACCAACGCCGTGGTCAAGATCCAGAACTCCAACGGCACACCGAAGCCGGACCTGCTCACCGACGGCGGCATGGCGCTGCTGCTCATCGTGCTGGCCGGGCTGATCGGCGGCATCGTCTGGAACCTGCTGACCTGGCTGCTGGGCCTGCCCTCGAGCTCCTCGCACGCGCTGTTCGGCGGCCTGATCGGCGCCGCCATCGCCGGCCTGGGCTGGAGCGGGGTCAACTGGAACGGCAACGGCAGCAAGCTGGACGGGGTCGTCGGCAAGGTCGTGCTGCCGGCCCTGCTCTCGCCGCTCATCGCCGGCCTGGTCGCGGCCATCGGCACCTGGCTGATCTACCGGGTGGTGGCCGGGGTGGCCACCCGCTTCACCGACAACGGCTTCCGCTGGGGCCAGATCGGCTCGGCGTCGCTGGTCTCGCTCGCGCACGGCACCAACGACGCGCAGAAGACGATGGGCGTGATCACGCTGGCGCTGATCGGGTCCGGGCACTGGAGCGACACCGGCAGCATCCCGTTCTGGGTCAAGGCGGCGTGCGCGGTGGCCATCGCGTCCGGGACGTACCTCGGCGGGTGGCGGATCATCCGCACGCTCGGCAAGGGTCTGGTGGAGATCTCACCGCCGCAGGGCATGGCGGCCGAGAGCTCGTCGGCCGTGGTCATCCTGGCCTCAAGCCAGCTCGGGTTCGCGCTGTCGACCACCCACGTGGCCACCGGCTCGATCCTGGGCACCGGGCTGGGCAAGCGCGGCGCCGTGGTGCGCTGGCGGGTGGCCGGGCGGATGGTCGCGGCCTGGCTCATCACGCTGCCCAGCGCCGCCCTGGTCGGCGCGCTGATGTGGTGGGTGGCCCACCTTCTGGGCGGGGCCGTCGGCGGCGTCGCCATCTTCCTGCTGCTCCTGCTGGCGGCGGGCGGGCTGTGGCTGCGGTCCCGGGTCGAGCCCATCCACCCCGGCAACGTCAACGACGACTGGGAGGGCGCCGACACCGGCGCCCGGACCCCGGCCGCGGCCTGAGCGGGGAGGACGACGTGCACAACGTGACCCTGGCGTTCGAGGCGGCCTGGAAGGTGCTGGTCGTCGGTGTCATCCTCGGGGCCGGACTGCCGGCGCTGTTCGCCGTCGGCGTCCGCTCCATGGCGTACGGGCAGGGCGGCAGCGCGGAGGCGCGGGCCGGGTCGGCCGCCCACCCGGCCGGCCGCATCGTCGCCGGACTGTGCTTCCTGATCATCGCGCTGGCCGTGGTGCTGGGTATCACCTACATCGTGGCGACCGGCTTCGGCAAGGTCGTCACGTTCGACCACGTGTACCCGACGCTCACCGACAAGAAGTAGGAGCGTGCCATGACCGAACCCCGCTCCACCTTCGTCAGCCGGACCCTGGACTGGCTCCGGGCCGGCTACCCGGCCGGGGTGCCCAAGCAGGACTACGTCGTGCTCCTGGGGCTGCTGCGGCGCAGGCTGACCGACCACGAGGTCCGGGAGATCGTGTCCGAGCTGGCCGGGCTGGCCCAGCAGGGCGAGGAGATCACCACCGCGGACGTGGAGAAGCTGATCAACGAGGCGACGCTGGACCAGCCCGGCGAGGCCGACGTGGCCCGGGTCTCGGCCCACCTCGCCGCCGGCGGGTGGCCGCTGGCGGACGCCCCGGTGTGAGCCCTGGGCCGCGGGGTGGCGCCGACGTCACCCGGCGGTCAGATCATCCGCTCAGATCACCCGGCGGCGGAGCAGGACGGCCAGCATGCAGGCCCCCGGCAGCAGCGGGACCCAGACGGTCAGCAGCCGGTACGCCAGCACGGTCGCCAGCGCCACGGTGGCCGGCGCGCCCACCGCGACCAGCCCGGCGACCAGCGTCACGTCGAGCGCGCCGAACCCGCCGGGCGAGGGCAGCAGGGCCGCCACCGCCGACGCGACCAGGTAGGCCAGCGCCAGCGGGACCAGCGGCACGGTCCCGCCCAGAGACCGGAGCACCGCGTACAGCGTGAGGCAGTGCAGGATCGGCACGGCCAGCGAGCCGAGCCAGAGCTGGGCCGCCCGGGCCGGGGTCCGCAGCACGGCGCCGAGGACGGCGAGCTGCTCCCGCACGTGCCGCAGCCCGCGGACCCACCAGCGCCGGGTGGCCCAGGCCAGCAGCCCGGCCAGCGGCAGCCCGACGGCGACCAGCAGCGGCCAGGAGCCGGGCGGCCCGCCCGGCCCGTCGGGCGCGTACGCGGCGGTCAGCGAGGCCGGGGCCAGCAGGACCGCGACCACCAGCAGCGCGGTGTGCGTCACGGTGCCGGCCAGCAGGTTGAGCGCGACCGAACCGACGGCGGCGGCCCGGCTGAGCCCGTGCCGGTGCAGGAAGCGGACGTTGACCGCCATCCCGCCGCAGCCGGCCGGCAGCACGTGGTTGGCGAAGCCCGCCGCCACCTGCACCGCGAACAGCCGCCGGACCGGCAGCCGCACCGGCACCGAGCCGAGCTGGCTGACCGTGCCGGCCGTCCACAGCGCGAGGGTGCCGGTGGCGGCCAGGGCCAGCCAGGGCAGGTCGGCGCGGGCGACGCTGTCGGAGCCGGCGTCCAGCATCGCCCGTTCGTGTATCAGCAGCACGACCATCGTCACGGTGACCGCCACCGCCAGCCCGTTGCGGACCGCGGTGCCGGGGCTCCGCCGGCGCGCGGACCCGCCCAGGTCGGGCACCGCGTCGACCACTGTGGACATCCGGCTCCTCTCGTGTCCCCCTGTGACCGTACGCACCGGTGGCCCCGGGGACGGAAACGGACGGCCAGCGGGGGGCGAAATCCTCCGTACGGCCGAATCTGAGAGGGTGGCCCGGTGACCGCGTTGCTGGACGATCCCGGCCATCTGTCCACGGTGGACGCCGAATGCCTGCGGGTGCTGCGGTTCGCGGAGGCGTCCGCGCTGCCCGGCGGCGGCTTCGGCTGGCTGGACGACGGGGGCCGGCCGGAGCCGGACCGCCCGGTGCTGACCTGGATCGGCGCCCGGATGACCCACTGCTTCGCGCTCGGCCACCTCCTCGGGGTGCCCGGGCACGACCGGCTGCTCGGCCACGGTCTGGCCGCGCTGACCGATCTCCTGCACGACCCGGAGTACGGGGGGTGGTTCGCCTCGGTCCGGCCGCTGGAGGCGGCCAAGCAGGCCTACCAGCACGCGTTCGTGGTGCTGGCCGCCAGCAGCGCCACCGTGGCCGGCGCCCCCGGCGGCCCGGCCCTGCTGGACCAGGCACTGTCCATTGTGGAGCGCCACTTCTGGCGCGAGGACGACGGGCTGATGGTGGAGGAGTGGGACCGGAGCTGGTCCGCGCTCGACCCGTACCGTGGGGTCAACGCCAACATGCACACGGTCGAGGCGTTCCTGGCCGCCGCCGACGCCACAGGGGACGCGGCCTGGCGGCGGCGGGCGCTGCGGATCACCGAGCGGGTGGTGCACGGCTTCGCCCGGGACGCGGGCTGGATGCTGCCGGAGCACTTCGACGCCTCCTGGTCGCCGCGGCCGGACTACAACCGGGACCGCCCGGCCGACCAGTTCCGGCCGTACGGGGTGACGATCGGCCACCTGCTGGAGTGGTCCCGGCTGGCGCTGAACGTCCGGGCCGCGCTGGGGGCGGACGCGCCGGGCTGGCTGCTGCCGGACGCGCAGGCGCTGTTCGACACGGCCCTGGACCGGGGCTGGGCCGTCGACGGCGCCGACGGGTTCGTCTACACGGTCGACCCGGACGGCGCTCCGGTGGTGCGCCAGCGCATGCACTGGGTGGTCGCCGAGGCGCTGGCCGCCGCGGCCACCCTCTACCGGGTCACCGGCGACCCCGGCTACGACGCCGCGTACGCGCGGACCTGGGCCTACGCCGAGCGCTACCTGATCGACCGCGAGCACGGGTCCTGGCACCACGAGCTGGACCCGCACAACCGGCCGGCGGCGACGGTGTGGCCGGGCAAGCCCGACGCGTACCACGTGGTGCAGGCGATGCTGGTACCGCGGCTGCCGGCCGCGCCGACCCTGGCGAGCGCCCTGGCTGACCGCCGGTAGCGTCGGGCCGGTGACGGACTACGCCGACCTCGCCGCGTTCCTGGCCCTGCCCCGGCTCACCGACCTGGCCCTCAGCCCCGACGGCAGCCGGCTGGTCGCGGCCGTGCAGCGGCCCGACGCCAAGTCGGCCCGGTACGTGTCCTCGCTGTGGGAGGTCCCGCTGGCCGGGGGTGAGCCGGTCCGGCTGACCCGCTCGGAGAAGGGCGAATCGGCCCCGGCCTTCCGCCCCGACGGCTCGCTCGTCTTCACCTCGGCCCGGCCCGACCCGGACGGCGAGGAGGACGAGACCGCGCTGTGGGTGCTGCCGCCGGTGGGGGAGCCGCGGGTGCTGGCCCGGTCCGCGGGCGGCCTGTCCGGGCCCGTGGTCGCGGCCGCCGCCGGCACGGTCGTGGTGGCCGGCAGCCGGCTGCCGGGCTCGGACGGCGACACCGACGCGGCCCGGCGCACGACCCGCAACGACCGGCGGATCACCGCGATCCTGCACACCGGCCTGCCGATCCGCCACTGGGACCACGAGCTCGGCACCGACTCGCCCCGGCTGCTGGTGACCGGGGCCGGCGGCGAGCTCCGCGACCTCGCCCCGGACGCCGGCCCGGCCCTGGTCAACGCCGACTTCTCGATCACCGCCGACGGCGCCACGGTCGCCACCACCTGGCGCACCCGCGGCCCGGCCGGGACCGTCCGCAGCCAGGTCGTGCTGATCGACACCGGCAGCGGCGAGCGGACCGCGCTCGGCACCGACCCCGCCCTCGACCACGACTCGCCCCGGATCGCCCCGGACGGGTCCGCGGTCGCCCTGATGCGGACCACGGTCGAGGGCTCGTACGACACCCCGACGGAGTGGGACCTGCTGATCGTGCCGGTCGGCGGCGGCCCCGCGGTCGCGGCCGACGCGGGCGACCTCTACCCGACCGAGTGGGCGTGGTCGGCCGACGCCGGCACCCTCTACGTCGCCGGCGACTGGCACGGCCGCGGCGCCGTGCTCGCGCTCGACCCGGCCACCGGCGCGGTCCGGCGGCGGCTCGCCGCCGACGCCGCGTACTCGAGCCTGTGCGCCGCCGGCGGGGCCCTGTACGCGATCCGGTCCGCGGTCGAGGCCGCCCCGCACCCGGTCCGGCTGGACCCGGCGGCCGCCGACCAGGCCCCGGAACGGCTGCCGACGCCGGCGCCGGCGCCGGTGCCGGCGGGCCGGCTGGAGGAGGTCGCGACCGAGGTCGACGGCGCGACCGTGCGGGGCTGGCTGTGCCGCCCGGAGGGCACCGAGCCGGCCCCGCTGCTGCTGTTCATCCACGGCGGCCCGTTCGCGTCCTTCAACTCCTGGAGCTGGCGCTGGAACCCGTGGACCGCGGTCGCCCGGGGGTGGGCCGTGCTGCTGCCCGACCCGGCCCTGTCCACCGGCTACGGCCAGGGCTGGATCGAGCGGGCCTGGCCGCACCGGGCCGCCCCGGTCTGGGCCGACCTGGAGGGCCTGCTCGACGCGGTCGTGACCCGCGGCGACATCGACGGCGACCGGACCGCCTGCGCCGGCGCCTCCTTCGGTGGCTACCTGACCAACTGGATCGCCGGCCACACCGGCCGGTTCGGCGCGATCGTCACCCACTCCGGCACCTGGGCCCTGGACCAGAAGAACGACACCGCCGACGTGGCCCGGCACTGGCTGACCTGGTTCGGCCGCCCGGCCGACCACCCGGACTGGTACGCCGAGAACTCGCCGCACCACTTCGCCGACGCGATCACCACCCCGATGCTCATCGTGCACGGCAACCGGGACTACCGGGTGCCGGTCAGCGAGGGCCTGCGGGCCTGGTTCGACCTGGTCAGCCGCTGGCAGGGTGACGCGGAGGCGCTGCCGCACCGGTTCCTCAACTTCACCGACGAGAACCACTGGATCCTCTCGCCGGCCAACGCCGAGATCTGGTACGACGCGGTGCTCGGCTTCTGCGCCCAGCACGCGCTCGGCGTCCCGTGGGAGCCGGTGGACCTGCTCGGCTAGACGTGCACCAACCCGCGTACGGCGGCGATCGGGAGCACGCTGCGGGGCGCGTACGGCGTGCGCCACAGTCCACCGTGGACGGCCGTGCGGGCCTCGTCCTGCCACGGGTGCCCGGCCGTCACCGGCGCGGTGTTGAGGTCGTGCACCAGCAGCGCGGCCAGCAGCGTGCTGGCGGTGTCCGGCTCGAACACCTCGACCCCGTAGTGGTGGGCACCGTCGAAGGCGGCCCGCAGCGCCCGGTTCGAGACGACCGAGCGGGTCCGGGTCGAGGGGGCGACGTGGAACGACACGGTGGTGCCGGCGTCCCGGGCCACCGCGGCCCGCCAGCGCTGGAGCCGCTTGGCCAGCGCGTAGTTGGGCCCCTGCTGCGGGATGAGGCTGTCGTTGACCCCTGGCCCGGTCCCGTACGGCGGCTGGTAGAGCCGGCCCCGGCTGACCGTCCGCAGCGGCGCGGTGCGGATCCGGGACCGCCGCTCGTAGCCGGCGGTCGCGGCCGCCACCGCCTCCGGCGGCACTGCGAACACGTCGGTCGGGGTGGCCAGGAAGGCCAGGGCCACGTCGTCCCGGTCCCGCTGCAGCCGCCGGGCCAGGACGTCCGCGGCCGCCGAGACCCGCAGGTGCAGGCTGCCGTCGGCGTAGGCGTAGTTGCCCAGCAGCAGCCGGCCGGGCAGCCCGGCCAGCCAGTCCGCGACCGCCGGCACCTCGGTGAGCAGGTCGGCCCCGCACTGCGCGGGCCGGTCCGGGCCGCCGGCGACGGGGATCAGGAGCCGGCCCGCGCCGTCGCGGGCGGTGCGGCGCAGCCGCTCCCACAGGGCCGGCCGGGACAGGTCGACCGCGGCGACGGTCGCACCCCAGCGCAGCAGCGGCGCCAGCGGCGCCATCTCCGCGGCGGCGCCGAGCGCAGCCACGGTGGTGCCCTCCAGCCGCAGCCACTCGGGATGGGCGAGCACGGCCTCGACCGGCCCGGCCAGCGACGGCTCGGCCACCCCGGCCGCGATCCAGGCCTCGACCTGCCGCCGGATCCCGTCGCCGCGCAGCCGCTCACCCCGCCACGGCAGCACCAGTTCCCGCTCCGGCTCGCCGGTCCCGCGGACCTCGTCCGTCCGCAGCTCCCGGCCGGCCGGCGCGGTCAGCGCCGCCGACAGCGGCGCCTCGGCCCCGCCCGGCAGCACGACCCGCAGCTGCCCGTACGCCGCGTCCAGGCCGGACCCGGCGATCCGCAGCCAGTCCGCCGCGCTCGGCAGCCCGGCCTCGACCAGCCGCCGGAAGTGCGCCGGGTAATTCGTCCGCCAGGCCGGCTCGGCCCCGGCCGCGTCGGCGCCGGCCGGGTCGACCGGGCGCAGCGCACCCGCCACCACCGCACGGCCGAGCGCGGTCGTGCTGCGCCGGCCGTCGGTCCCGGCCGGGATCACCACCCCGGAGGTCTCCTCCGCCATCCCGCCTCCCGGACTGTGCTGGCCGACCGGCGACACGACGACGAAACCCCGTGCCGCTGTCCTGCGCCTGGGACTATGCCCTGACCGGGCCGCCGGGGCCAGCGTCAGTGCAGGTGGGAGCGCCAGTCGGCGGGGACCCGGTCCTCCGGGCCGGGCGTCGTCTGGGTCGCCGGGTGCTCCTGCGGCGGCGCCAGCTCCGGACCACCCTCGTAGTAGGAGCTGGTGGTGTAGTCCCAGAACCAGTCCTCGCCCGGCTCGAAGGACTGGATCAGGGGGTGGCCTGCCGCCGCCGCGTGCTTGCTCGCGTGCTGGCTGGGCGAGCTGTCGCAGCAGCCGATGTGCCCGCACTGGGTGCAGCGGCGCAGGTGCAGCCACCAGCCCCCGGCCTCGGTGCACTCCACGCAGCCGTCCCCGGACGGCACCGCGGTCAGGTCGATTCCTTGGATGCTCTCGGCCACAGGTTCGCTCCTCGTCGCTCGTCCCGCCTACACGGTAGGGGGTCGGGCCAGCACGGAGCCCCGCGGCCAGCCGCCGCGGGGCTCCGTGTCGATCAGGTGGTGCTGGCCGAGCCGGCCGGCCGGGCTAGTTGCGGACCACCACCGGGATGGAGAGCAGGACGCCGCCGCGGCTGCTCTGGATGCTGATGGTGCGGCTGGCCGTGGGCTGCGGGCCGTTCGGCAGCCGGACGCTCCAGCCGCCGAGCGCGTCCACGTTGGCCGGCGTGCCGATCTTGGTGCCGCCCAGCGTGTCACCCAGGTAGACGGTGACCGTGTTGCCGGTGGTCACCGAGGCCGTGCCGACGATCCGCCACTCCGCCTTGTCCTGGCGGAACTCGACCTGGCTGGTGGTCAGGACGTCGGCGATGGGGCTGATCTGGACGGTCGCGACGTCGCTGCCGCCGGGGCCGGTGACGGTGAGCTGGAAGATCACCGGGTCGGCGGTGTTCGGCATGGTGAAGGTCGGCTTGACCACGGTGCTGGAGGACAGCGTCGCAGCGACGCCACCGGTCTGCAGCCACTTGTAGGACGTGGCGCCGGTGGAGGCCGACCCGTCGAGGGTGACGGTGGAGCCGGCCAGGACGGACTGGGCCGGGCCGGCGTTGGCCCGCGGTGGGGCGATGGAGGCGACGGTGACGACCTCGTCGGTGGTCTTCGGTCCGCCCGGGCCTTGCACGGTGAGCCGGAAGGTCAGCGTGGCGGTGGTGGCGGGGGCGGTGAAGCTGGCGATCGAGGTGTTGGCGTTGGTCAGGGTGACCGCCGGGGTGCCGGCGACCTGGGCCCAGGAAAAGCCGGTGGCGTTCAGCGACGCCGACCCGTCCAGCTGCACCAGCTGTCCCTGTTGGACGGTCAGGGTGGCCGGCGCCTGCGCCGTCACGGGGTCGGGAGCGATGGCGGCGCCGGTGACGACGACCGGGGCGGTGCCCGAGCCGGACTTGGACGAGGTGACGGTCAGGATGCCCGGGGGCAGCTGGTCGGCGCCGAGGGCGAAGGTCGCGGTGCCGGCGGTGAGGTTGCCGAAGCCCTGCACCGTCAAGGTCGGCGGGGTCGCGGTGTCACTGGAGGTCGCGTTGACCGTCAGCGCGCCGGTGTCGGAGTTGTAGGTCGCACTGGACACCAGGACCTGGTCGGTGAGGGTGACGTTGACCGTTGTCGGTGGTCGGTCGGAGGTGTTGGTGACCTGGACCGAGGTGGGCGGGTTGGCGCCGGTGAAGGCGACCCGGCCGAAGTAGTGGCCGGTGGCGTCGGCCTTGAGCTTGGTCGTCGAGATGCCCGCGCCGGAGACCTGGATGACCTGGTCGGCCTGGGAGGTGGCGAAGGCGTCGATGACGCCGCCGCTGGTGTTGCTGCGGGTGTAGGTGACCTGGGTCGGGGCGACGCCGGCGTTGGTGGCGACCCGGCCCTGCACGGTGAACAGGTTGGTCTGGATGGTGTTCACACCCGGGCCGCCGATGTCCGGGCCATCGATACGGAAGAAGTTGGTCCCGAGGTCGGAGCCGGTGACGGCGTGCGGGGTGACGGCGTCACCGAGGTAGGACGCGCCGTCCGGGCCCTTGATCAGGCCGGTGTCCCAGCGCAGGAACGGGTTGATCCGCGACCCCAGCGCACCCTTGAAATCACCCGGCGCGCCGACCCCGACGTCCTCGGTGAAGTTGATGTTGCGGGTCGCGGTGTCGGTCACCGTGAACTTGTCCACCCCGTACGGGTGGGTGACCGTGTACGTGCCCAGGCTCGGCGTGGTCAGCCGGATCCGGACCCGCCCGAACGTGATCTGCTGCCCGGCCACCGGACCCGGGGTCGCGAACGCCGCCTCCAGATTGGTGTTGATCACCGCCACCGCCCCACCCGGCAGCGTGATCGTCGAGGTGGCCAGCTGGTAGAACGTCTCGTCCGGGAAGTTGTCCGGGAACGACACCGGCTGATTCACATCCGGCACGTCCGCCGCCGCGATATTGCAGAACGGGTTGGTGTCATCCAGGCACAGACCCACACTCAGATTGTTCGAATCCTTGTACCAGACCGGGAAACCGTTGTCCGGACTCGTCGGACCAACCGCCAGCAGCTTCCCCGGCGGGCCGGACACGACGTCGGCGTTGCCGATCCCCCCTTGTACGACGAGGAAAGTGGCCGCGACGGTGATCGCCGCACCCAGCAGCGCGACGGCCTTGCGTCGCGGTGTCGGGCGCAGCAACGGTGAGCGCTGCGGTAGGCGCTGGAATATGCGCATCGGTAGGTCGATCCCTCCTAGGCGAACGGGGTCTACGAGCACAGTCGGGCCAACGGAGGGGCGCCGCCAGACCTCGGTGGTGGGGGTCCACCCCCCAATGCTCGGGGGACCGGTGGGCGTTGTTGGGTAGTCAGATGGGGGAGTCGGCAACTCCGGTACTTCCGGGTCCGATCGTCCCATTCGCACGATTGCAATACGGATTTACCTGACCGAATCAACCGCCGCGCTCGATCGGCGCGGCAGACGGCGTATTGACACTGACGGCCAAGCGCGCGCAGGAATCAGCATTGTCGCTACTCCAACTGGAGTACCGAACCGGACGCCATCGCGCCGTCCCCGGCCAGGCGGCCGGCGCAGACCACCGCGGGCGCCCGGCGCAGGCCGGCGCGGCGCGGATCGGCGCGGGCGCCTGGCGCGGGCCGCCACGGG
>DATDKW010000107.1:0-5273 GCA_036519715.1 Mycobacteriales bacterium | reverse complement strand
GAGCCGGATCGAGTGGCCCCGGGCCGCGATCGCGGTGGTCAGGCCGTCGCGGGGGCCCGGCCCGAAACCGGCGCCGATGTAGAGGCCGGTGGCGAACCCGTTCAGCGCGACGCCGGTCACGAGAAGGACCGCCTGCAGGGCGAGCTCGTGCATCGCCGGCACCAGCCACACTGTGAGGTTCATGCACAGGCCGACCAGTACGGCGTTGAGGAGCGTGCCGAGGCCGAAGCGGGACCGCAGCGGAAGCCACAGCAGCAGGACGGCGGCGCTGGCCAGGATCGCCCAGGTGCCGACCTGCCCGCCGAAGGTGCGGGCCAGGCCCTGGTGCAGGACGTCCCACGGGTCCAGGCCCAGACCCGCCTGCAGGATCAGCCCGCTGCTCAGTCCGTACAGAGCCAGTCCGGATAGGAGCATGGTCCAGCGCAGTGGCAGGCGGTCGGCCGGTGCCGGCAGGAGGAGTCGCACGCCCTCCAGACTGGTCAGATTGGACCGCCGAAGCCAAGACCAATCTAGGGTTGGTGGTGTGGCCGACCTCGGACGTCTCGTGACTCAGCTGACACCGTCGCTGGGTCGCCGTTCGGCGTACCAGGACCTCGCGGACGCCCTGCGCGCGCTGATCCTGGACGGCGAGCTGCTGGCCGGCGACGTGTTGCCGCCGCAACGGACGCTGGCCGACGCGCTCGACCTCAGCCGTACGACTGTGGTGGCGGCGCTGACGCTGCTGCGGGTCGAGGGTTACCTGTCCAGCCGGCAGGGCAGCGGGACGATCGTCCGGCTGCCGCCGGACGACACGGACCGGCCGGACGAGCCCACCCGAGCCCGGCGGCCCGACATCGACCTGTCGATCGGTGTCCTGCCCGCCGCCCGGCAGGTGGCCGCGGCCGCGGTCCGGGCGGCCGACCGCCTGCCGGAGTTCCTGCCCGGGTCGGGCCTGCAGCCCTACGGTCTGCCGCCGCTGCGGTCGGCGATCGCGGCCCGGCTGACCGGGCGCGGCCTGCCCACAACCGCGGACCAGGTCCTGGTCACGCAGGGCGCCCTGCACGGCTGGGATCTCCTGCTGCGGACGTTCGCCCGGCCGGGCGGCGGCGTCCTGGTGGAGCAGCCGAGCTATCCCGCGGCGATGGAGGCGATCCGGATGCACCGGGCCCGGCCGCAGCCCGTCGGCGTCTCGGCCGAGGGCTGGCAGTGGCCGTCGGGAGCGCTGCGCTCGGCCGACCTCGCGTACGTCGTGCCCGATTTCCAGAACCCGACCGGATACTTCGCCACCGACGCCGACCGGCGCGCGCTGGCCCGGCGGCTGCGCGGCCTGCTGGTCTGCGTCGACGAGACGTTCGCGGACCTGGGCGACGCCGACGGCCCGGTGGCCGCGCCCACCGCTTGCTTCGCCCGCGACGCGGTGACCCTGGGCACGCTGTCGAAGCTGGTGTGGGCCGGCGTCCGGATCGGCTGGCTGCGCGGGCCGCGCGACACGGTGAACCGGATCGCCGCGGCGAGGGCCAGCCAGGACATCGCGCCGCCCGTGCTGGACCAGCTCCTCGCCCTCGAGCTGATGCCCGAGCTCGACGCGATCCAGGCCGAACGGCGGGAGCTGCTGCGCAAGCGGCGGGCCCACGCCGTCGACACCGTCCGCGCCGCCGGGTGGCGGACCGTCGAGCCGGCGGGCGGCATGTTCCTGTGGGTGGACCTGCAGGGCCTGAGCAGCACCCGGTTGTCGGCGGCGGCCCGGGCCCGCGGCGTACGGGTCCCGGCCGGGACGCAGTTCTCGACCAGCCGCACCCACGACCGGTTCCTCCGCCTGCCGTTCACCGGTCCCCCGGCCCAGCTGTCCGAGGCCGTCCGGCGGATGACGCAGGCCGCGGCCGAGGGAGCTCTCGGCGCCGCCACCGCCCGGACCGCCGTCTGGACCGTCTGACCCGCACCGCAGACGAACCGTCTCCGGGTGCGCCGCCCGACGCCCGTAGTCCGGCGGGGTCGGCATGGGGCACGATGCGCCGGGAGGAGCCGGAGGAGGATGCATGGTGCCCGACGAGACCGGGACGGCAGCGGCGGCGGCGCTGGCGCAGCTGCCCAAGGTGGAGCTGCACTGCCACGTCGAGGGCACCATGCGGCCGGAGACGGTGGTGGAGCTGGCCGGGCGCAACCAGCTCGCGTTGCCGACCGCCGATCCGACCGAGCTCTACACGTACGTCAGCCTGGACGATTTCCTGCGGGTCTTCTGGCTCGTGCAGTCGACGCTCGGTGGACGGGCCGACTGGGCCCGGCTGGCGTACGAGTCGGTCGTCGACGCCGCCGCCGCGGGCGTGGTGTACCGGGAGACGTTCTTCACCCCGGCCCGGCACCTGGCCGGCGGGCAGGACCTCGCCGATGTCGTCGCCGGGCTGGCCGAGGGCCTGGCCGCCGGCGAGGACGAGACCGGGGTGCAGGTCATGCTGATCTGCGACATGGACCGCGCCTACGGCCCCGCCGCGGGTCGCGAACTGGTCGAGCGGCTGGTCGAGCTGCGGCGCGCCGGCACGGCCGGCACCGAGCGGGTGCTCGGCATCGGTATGGACTCCACCGAGCTCGGCGTCGACCCGGTCGGCTTCGCCGACGCGTACCGGCTGGCGGCCCGGGCCGGGCTGCGCCGGACCGCGCATCAGGGCGAGACGACACCGCCGGCCACGATCGCGTCCTGTCTGGACGTGCTCGGTGTCGAACGGATCGACCACGGCCTGTCGCTGCTCGAGGATCCCGAGCTCACCCGGCGGCTGGCCGACCGCCGGATCGCGCTCACCGTCTGCCCCACCTCCAACATCCGCATCGCGAACGCCGTCGAGCGCCTGGAGGACCATCCGTACGCGGACATGCGCGCGGCCGGGCTGCTGGCCACGCTCAACACCGACGATCCGGCGCTGATCGACCTCGACCTGGCCACCGAGTACGCCGCGGTCCAGACCGCCTACGGCTACAGCTGGGAGGAGATGGTGTCGATCGCCGTCGACGGCGTCGACGCGACCTGGCTCGACGACGACGACCGAAGCCGGCTGCGGCACCGGGTCGAGGCGGCCGCCGCACAGCTGCGGCCCATCAACCGGACGGGCCGCGGAAGCGGGTGAAGTCCGGCTCGCGCCGCTCGGTGAACGCCGCGCACTGCCGGAGGGCAACTGGGAGGCCTGCGGCCCGTCCGCGGTGCCGTACTCGGCCGCGAACCAGCAGCCGCGGGCCGGGCGCCGGTCAGTTCCTGCAGGAGGGCGCCGGCCCGGAACTGGCCCGCGACAGAGCCGGAGGCCGCCGGCGCTCGTGCGCAGGAGCGAGATCAGCGGACCACGGTCACCGGGCACTTCGCGTAGGCGGCGACGTGCTGGCTGACCGAGCCGAGCACCAGCCCGAGGAAGCCGCCGTGGCCGCGCGGGCCGACCACCAGCAGATCGGCGTCCGCCGACTCCTCGATGAGCACCTTCGCCGGGTTGCCCTGCTTGATGCGCGGCTGCACGAGCACCGGCGGGTTCTCGCCGAGAACGTCCTTGATCACCGCGAGCAGGTCGTCGGGGGTGCGCTGGCTCGGCTCGGGCACGTAGTGCTCCGACACGCTGACGCTGCCCGCCGGCGGCGGCAGCGTGTGCTCCCACACGTTCAGTGCGATCAGATCGGCCCCATGGTCCGCGGCTTCGGCGGCGGCCCAGGTCAACGCGTCCCGGCTACCGGGCGATCCGTCGACGCCGACCACGATGGTCTTCCATCTACCCACCGTCGTCTCCTTCCCGGGCGCGTGTCGACGGACAGCGCCGGTCGACCCGGTCGGGCTGCGCACGTCCCGGCGGGCCGCGGTCGCACCAGACGCCCGTGATGCTCGTCCCGAAGGCTATTACGCGCCGTCCGGCCCGTCGAGGGTCGATTCAGCCCCCCAAGGACAGGGCCGCGTCGGACCGTCGCCCGGCTCTCCAAACTGGCGATTGCGGGTCGGGCGAGGTCGGTTTAGCGTCCCAGGGGCGGGTCCGACCTGTCTCGCGCGCCGAAGGGGTCGCCATGACCACCACGACCACAGAGTCCGTTCCGACGGGTGGCGGTGAGGTCGACCGCAAACCGCTGATGACGGGCCGCGCCATCCTGCTGATGAACCTGGGTTTCTTCGGGGTCCAGTTCAGCTTCGGCCTCACCCAGTCCGCCGTGAATCCCCTCTTCCTGCTGATCGGCGCCAAACCGGACCAGCTGCCGATCCTCAACCTCGCCGGACCGATCACCGGGCTGATCATCCAGCCGCTGATCGGGGCGATCAGCGACCGGACCTGGAGCCCACGCTGGGGCCGCCGCCGCCCGTTCGTGACCGCCGGGGCGATCCTCTGCTCGGTCATCCTCTTCGTCTTCCCGTTCGTCGGCTTCCTGTGGCTGGGCGTGATCTGCTTCTGGCTGCTCGACGCCGGCAACAACACCTCGATGGAGCCGTACCGGGCGTTCATCTCCGACCGGCTGCCCCGGTCGCAGCTGGCGCGCGGGTTCCTGACCCAGAGCATGTTCACCGGGGCCGGCGCGGTGCTCGCGAACCTGTCGCTGTTCGTCCTGCAGAAGGTCTCCGCGCTGGACAAGAAGGCCGGCAACGGCGTGCCGTACTGGATGTACATCTGCTTCATGATCGGCACGATCTGCATCCTGCTGACGGTGCTGACCGCGATGGCCCGCACCAAGGAGCTGACGCCCTCGGACGAGGACCTCGCCGAGATGCGCGCCCAGCCGAAGGGCGTCGGGGGCTTCGTCAGCGACATCCGGGACGCCGTCCGGACGATGCCGAGAGCCATGCACAAGATCGGTGTCGTCTTCCTCTTCCAGTGGTACGCGATGTTCATCTACTGGCAGTTCATCGCGGTCAGCATCGGCGAGACGGCGTTCGGCGCTCCGTCGGACCTCTCCGGCCCGGCCGGGGAGAGCGCCATCGGCTGGAGCGGTCTGATGAACGGCGCCTACAACTTCTTCACCATGGTGTCCGCGCTGTTCCTCGTCGGTCTCGCGCAGCTGATCGGCGCCAAGCGGGTGCACGCGGCCGCCCTGGGCCTGGCCGCGGTGGCGCTGGTCTGGGTGGCGCACATCGACAACAAGTACCTCGCGCTGGTCCCGATGATCGGTCTCGGCATCTTCTGGGCGAGCGCGGTCGGCATCCCGTACCTGATGGTCGCCAGCATGGTCCCGGCCAAGCGCACCGGCGTCTACATGGGCATCCTGAACATGATGATCGTGGTGCCGATGCTGATCGAGACGGTCACGTTCGGCTGGATCTTCAACCACCTCCTGGACAACAAGGG
>DATDKW010000106.1:0-10172 GCA_036519715.1 Mycobacteriales bacterium | reverse complement strand
TCGGTGCCCTGCTCCGGGTGCCAGAGCACGCCGACCCGGAAGCGGGCCGACGGGTCCTCGACCCCCTCGATGCCGCCGTCGAAGGCGTGCGCGCTGACGGTGAGCGAGCCCGGGTCGGCGACGCCCTGGTGGTGGTAGCTGGGGACCTCGGTGCACTCGCCCAGGATGCCGGCCAGCCGGGTGCCGGGCACGGTGTCGACCTCGTGCCGGACGTACTGGCCGGGCTCGCCGCGGTGGGCCTCGGCCGCGTCCAGGTGCTGCACCAGCGTGCCCCCCGCGCACGCGGACATCAGCTGCATGCCCCGGCAGATGCCCAGCGTGGGCAGGTCGGCGTCGATCGCGGCCCGCAGCAGGGCGACCTCGCCGGCGTCCCGGGCCGGGCGCACGCCGGTGGTACGGGGGTCGGGCTCGGCGCCGTACAGGGCCGGGTCGAGGTCGCTGCCGCCGGCCAGGATGAGCCCGTCGAGGGCGGCCACCACGTCGGCCGCGCCCTCCGGGTACGGCGGGACGATCACGGCCCGGCCGCCGGCGGCGTGCACGGCGGTGACGTAGACCTGGGGCAGCACGGTCGACTCGCGGTCCCAGGGGCCCCAGCGGACCAGCTCGACGTAGGCGGAGATCCCGATGAGCGGCAGCACCATGCCGAGCCTACAAGGGGGTCACGTAGGCGGCGGTGATGCCGCCGTCGACCACGAAGGTGGACGCGGTGATGAAGGAGGCGTCGTCGCTGGCCAGGAACGCGATGGCGGCCGCGATCTCGCGGGCCTCGGCGAACCGGCCCATCGGCACGTGCACCAGCCGCCGGGCCGCCCGCTCCGGGTCGGCCGCGAACAGCTCCCGCAGCAGCGGGGTGTTCACCGGCCCCGGGCACAGCGCGTTGACCCGCACCCCCTGCCGGGCGAACTGCACGCCCAGCTCCCGGGTCATCGCCAGCACCCCGCCCTTCGACGCCGTGTACGAGATCTGCGAGGTGGCCGCGCCCATCAGCGCGACGAACGACGCGGTGTTGACGACCGAGCCGCCGCCGGCCGCGAGCAGGTGCGGGATGCCGAGCTTGCAGCACAGGAAGACGCTGGTGAGGTTGACCTCCTGGACCCGGCGCCAGGCGTCCAGCTCCGTCTCCAGGATCGAGTCGTCGTCCGGCGGTGAGATGCCGGCGTTGTTGACCAGCACGTCGACGTGGCCGAACTCGGCCGCGGCGGTGGCGTAGAGCGCCTCGACCTCGGCCGCCGACGTCACGTCGGCGCGGACGTACAGACCGTCCACTTCGGACGCCACCGCCCGGCCGGCGTCGTCGCTGAGGTCGGCCACGACCACGTGCGAGCCCTCCTCGGCCAGCCGCCGGGCGCTCTCGGCGCCGATCCCGCTGGCCGCGCCGGTCACCACGGCGACCTTGCCGGTCAGACCCCGCACCGCTCACTCCCCCATCGCGAGAAAGACGTTCTTGACGTCGGTGAAGCCGTCCAGCGCGTCCGGGCCGAGTTCCCGGCCCAGGCCGGAGCGCTTCATCCCCCCGAACGGGGTGCCGTACCGGACCGAGGAGTTCGAGTTCACCGACAGCGCGCCGGACTCGACCGCCCGGGCCACCCGCAGCGCCCGGCCCAGGTCCCGGGTCCACAGCGAGCCCGACAGCCCGTACGGGGAGTCGTTGGCCAGCCGGATCGCGTCGGCCTCGTCTGCGAACGGGATCACCGCCACCACCGGGCCGAACACCTCCTCGGTGGCCACCGGCGCGGCCGGGTCGACCGGGGCCAGCACGGTCGGCGGGAACCACCAGCCCGGTCCACCGGGGACACTCCCCCGGATCGCCACCTCGTCGGGCACGTAGCCGGCGACCTTCTCGCGGTGGGCCGCGCTGATCAGCGGTCCCATCTGCGAGTCCGGGTCGGTCGGGTCGGCGACCCGGATCGCCCGCACGGCCGGCTCCAGCAGCGAGAGGAACCGGTCGTGGACCGACGACTGGACCAGGATCCGCGACCGGGCGCAGCAGTCCTGGCCGGCGTTGTCGAAGACGGCGCCGGGCGCGGACGCGGCGGCCAGCTCCAGGTCGGCGTCGGCGAAGACGACGTTGGCGGACTTGCCGCCCAGCTCCAGCGTCACCCGCTTCACCGTCGCGGCCGCGGTCGCCGCCACCCGGATGCCGGTCGCGGTCGACCCGGTGAACACGACCTTGCGGACCTCCGGGTGCTCGACCAGCCGCTGGCCGGCCACCGCCCCGATCCCCGGCACCACCTGGAACACGTCCTCGGGGAGGCCGGCCTCCAGCGCCAGCTCGGCCAGCCGCAGGGCGGTCAGCGGGGTCAGCTCGGCCGGCTTGAGCAGCACGGTGTTGCCGGCCGCCAGCGCCGGCGCGAAACCCCAGGACGCGATGGTCATGGGGAAGTTCCAGGGCGCGATCACCGCGACCGGCCCGAGCGGCTCCTTGAAGGTCAGGTCGATGCCGCCGGCGACCGGGATCTGCCGGCCGAACAGCCGTTCCGGGGCGGCGGCGTAGTAGACCAGGACGTCGCGGACCATCGCGGCCTCGCCCCGGGCGTTGGCGAGGGTGTGGCCGGCGTTGGCGACCTCCAGCCCGGCCAGGTGCTCGAGGTCGGCGTCCACGGCCGCGGCGAACCGGCGCAGCAACCGGCCCCGGTCGGCCGGCGCCACCGCCTTCCAGGCCGGGTACGCGGCCACCGACCGGGCCACCGCGGCGTCCACATCGTCCACAGTGGAGTCCGCGACCGTGCCGATGACCTCCTCCGTGGCCGGGTTGATCAGCTTCACAGGCGCTCGAAGCCGCGGCGGCGCTCCCAGTCGGTGACCGCCGCGTCGTACGCGGTCAGCTCGACCCGGGCGTTGTTGGCGTAGTGGTCGACCACGTCGTCGCCGAACGCGGACCGGGCCAGCGCGCTGTCCGTCCACAGTGCCGCCGCCTCCCGCAGCGTCGACGGCACCCGGGGCCGGCCCTCGTCCAGGTAGGCGTTGCCGGTGAAGGCCGGCTCGAGCGGCAGCTCCCGGTCGATCCCGTCCAGCCCGGCCGCGAGCATCGCCGCCACGGCCAGGTAGGGGTTCACGTCCCCGCCCGGCACCCGGTTCTCCACCCGCAGCGCGGCCGGCGTGTGCCCGACCACCCGCAGCGCGCAGGTCCGGTTGTCCTCGCCCCAGGCCAGCGCGGTCGGGGCGAACGAGCCCGGCACGTAGCGCTTGTAGGAGTTGATGTTGGGCGCGCAGAACAGGGTCAGCTCCCGCAGCCCGGCCAGCAGCCCGGCCAGGAAGTGGTCGAAGACCGGCGAGTGCCCGTGCCCGTCGGCGAAGACGGGCGTGCCGTCCTCGGAACGCAGTGACAGGTGGATGTGGCAGGAGTTGCCCTCGCGCTCGTCGTACTTGGCCATGAAGGTGAGCGACCGGCCCTCCTGGGCCGCGATCTCCTTGACCCCGGTCTTGTAGAGCACATGGTCGTCGCAGGTGGACAGAGCCTCGCCGTAGCGGAAGGCGATCTCGTGCTGGCCCAGGTTGCACTCGCCCTTGGCCGACTCGACCGTCATGCCGGCGCCGGCCATGCCCAGCCGGATCCGGCGCAGCAGCGGCTCGATCCGGGCCGTGCCCAGCATCGAGTAGTCCACGTTGTACTGGTTGACTGGGGTGAGCCTGCGGTAGTCCTTGTCCCAGGCGCTCTCGTAGGTGTCCTGGAAGACCATGAACTCCAGCTCGGTCCCCACGTACGCGCTCCAGCCCCGCTCGGCCAGCCGGTCCAGCTGCCGGCGCAGCACCTGCCGGGGCGAGGGCGCGACCGGCGTGCCGCCGCCGGCGACCACGTCGCAGTGGATGAGCGCGGTCCCCTCGTGCCAGGGGATCCACCGGATCGTGCCCAGGTCCGGGGTCCACTCGAAGTCGCCGTAGCCGCGGTCCCAGCCGGACAGGGCGTAGCCGTCGACGGTGTTCATGTCGACGTCCACGGCCAGCAGGTAGTCGCAGCCCTCGACCGTCCCCAGTGGACCTCCGTCGGGCAGCACCTCAGCCAGCAGATGCTCGGCCGACATCCGCTTGCCCTGCAGGCGTCCCTGCATGTCGGTGATGACCAGCAGCACCGTGTCGATCCGGCCGGCCCCGATCTCCAGCCGCAACCCCTCCAGGTCCAGCCGGCCGTGTCCCGCCGTGCGGGTCATCTCCCGCTCCTCGGACGGAGCCGGCCTCGTCCCTCGCCCGCCTCAGCCCTCGTCGCTGCCCACTCGCGCTGCGAGCCCTCGCGCTCGCTCATCTCCCGCTCCGCTCGCGCTGCGCGCACTCGCGCTCGCTCATCCGGCCGCCTCCAGGTCGCGCTCGATCTCGGCCAGCTCGGCCGCCGTGCCCTGCACCTTGGGGCCGGTGAACCAGTGCCGGGCCGAGACCAGCCAGTAGATCCCGGCGAAGCCGATCACCACGAGCACCGCGACCGGGGTGTAGTTGAAGGTGGTCCGGTCGATCGGGTTCACCTGCGGCAGCATGAACAGCACGGTGATGAAGCAGACCCAGGCCACCGCGATGATCCCGATCGGCCGGCTCCACCGGCCCAGGTGCCACGGCCCCCGCTGGAACGAGTCGCCCTGCATCAGCCGCAGCAGCGTCGGCAGCACGTACGCGATGTACAGGCCGATGACCGCGATCGAGGTGACCGCCGCGTACGCGGTGGCGTTCCACAGGTAGGGCAGGCCCAGCACGAACGCGCCCCCGGCGGCGAGCCAGATCGCGTTGGTGGGCGTGCGGGTCCGCGGGTTGATGCGGTGCCAGAACGACGAGCCCGGCAGGGCCCCGTCCCGGGAGAAGGCGTAGATCATCCGCGAGTTGGCCGTCACCGACGCCATCCCGCAGAACAGCTGAGCCACGATGACGATGAGCAGCAGCAGCTTGCCGCCGGTGTTGCCGACCGCGTCGAGGAAGATCTGCGCCGGCGGCACCCCGGTGTCGCTGTTCAGGGCCCCGTCGTAGGACTGGATGGCGAAGGTGACGCCGAGCAGCAGGATCCAGCCGGCGATGATCGAGACCACGATCGACATGACGATGCCGCGCGGGCCGGCGGTCGCGGCCGATCTCGTCTCTTCGGTCATGTGCGCGGACGCGTCGTACCCGGTCAGCGTGTACTGGGCCAGCAGCAGGCCGATCAGCGCGACGTAGAAGCTGTTGCCCCAGCCGGTGTTGTTGACGAACTCGGTGAAGACGAAGTCGGCCGACTGGTGCCGGTCCGGCACGAACGCCAGGGTCAGCACGATGATCGCCACCCCGATCACGTGCCACCAGACGCTGACGTCGTTGAGCTTGGCCACCAGGCCGACGCCGAAGGTGTTGATGGCCCCGTGCAACACCAGGATGAGTCCGAACAGCAGGATCGTGTGCCAGGCCCGGGTGTCGAAGGAGAACTGCAGGTCCAGGTACGCGTTGAGGAAGAACGCGGCGCCGAAGTCGATGCCCGCGGTGACCGCGACCTGACCCAGGAAGTTGAACCAGCCGGTGAACCAGGACCAGGCGGCCGCGTTGGACCGGGCCAGCTTGGCCGACCAGTAGTAGAGGCCGCCGGCGGTCGGGAAGCTGGAGCAGACCTCGGCCATCGCCAGCCCCACGGTGAGCGTGAACGCGCCGACCACCAGCCAGCCCCAGGTGATCACGGCCGGGCCGCCGGTGTTCATGCCGAACAGGTAGAGCGTCAGGCAGCCGGACAGGATCGAGATGATCGTGAAGGACACGGCGAAGTTCGAGAACGCGGACATGCCGCGGCGCAGCTCCTGGGCGTAGCCCATCTCGTGGAGTCGCCGGGTGTCGGCGTCGCGCAGGTCGGCAGGGGGCTCGTCGGTCGTCGCCACAGGGGGCCTCCGCTCGCGGAAATGGTCTGCAATCAGGCCATTGGCGAGATTGACCCACCCGTGCCGATCACTGTCAAGGGTCCGGCCCCGCCGTCACCCCAGGAAACCGCGCAGCAATGCGGCCGTGCCGTCCACGTGGCCGGCCATCTCGGCCCGGGCCCGGTCCGGGTCGCCGGCCAGCACCGCCGCCACCACCGCGGCGTGCTGCTCCTCCGAGTGCCGGATGTTGCGGGGCAGCAGCGGAATCGCGTCCAGCAGGTCGTTGAGCCGCATCCGTACGTCGGCCACGGCGGCGGCCAGCGACGGCGCGCCGGACAGCTCGGCCAGGGCCAGGTGCAGCCGGGAGTCGCGCTGCCGGTAGCCGCTGCCGGTCGCGGCCGCGCACTCGGCCAGCCGCCCGGTCAGCCGGGCGGCCTCCTCCGGGCCGAGCCGGCGGCCGGCGGCCAGCTCGACCGCACCCACCTCCAGCACCCGGCGCAGGGCCAGCACGTCGTCCAGGTCGGCGCCCCGGGCCCGTTCCAGGGCGTCCGCGGGCGGGACCGCGCCGTCCGAGGGCACGTAGCGCACGAAGGTGCCGCCGAGCCGGCCCCGCCGGGACTCCACGTACCCGGCTCGCTGCAGGTCGGCCAGCGCCTCCCGCAGCGTCATCCGGCTCACCCGCAGCTGCCCGGCCAGCTCCCGCTCCGGCGGCAGCCGGTCGCCCGCCTGCACCAGCCCGAGCTTGATCGCCTGCAGCAGCCGCTCGACGGTCTCCTCGAAGGCGTTTCCGCCCCGCACCGGCCGGAACGCCCCAGGCGCCACCGCAGGCTCGACCACGACCCACCTCCGGCACCGACGATAGGCCCCGACAGAGCGGACGTGTGGGGGCTCAGGATCCGTGGGAAGCGGTCACCGGTGCGTCCAGCAGCTCCCGGCACGGCTCCAGCCCCTCGATCTCCACCGGCACGGTCCGGTGCGCCTCCCACGCGGCCCGGTCCAGCCGGAGCCGGACGTGCTCGGACGCGGCCCCGCGCACGGCGATCCGCTCGGTGCCGTCCGGGACGTAGCCGAGCTTGCGGGACACCGCCAGCGAGGCCGGGTTGTCGGTGGCCGCGGCCGACATCGCCAGCTCGGCGCCGAGCCCGGCGAAGGCCAGCTCCAGCACCGCCGCCCGCATCTCGGTGCCGATGCCGCGCCCTTGGTGCCGCAGCCCCAGCCACGAGCCGGTGCTGACCTCCCGCAGGACGGCGAAGTCCGTGGCACCGACGTCCTGGAAGCCGACGGCCTCGCCCCCGGCCAGCACCGCGAACGCGAGCGTCCAGTGCTGCGGCGCCAGCCGGGACAGCACCTCCCAGTGGTGCTGCAGGACCGACCGCGCCCGCTCCACCGGCGGCCGGTCCGTCCAGGCCACGGTGAACGGCATCCGGGCCGGGTCGTGCACGCCGGAGCCGGCCAGCTCCCCCAGCGCCGCCAGCTGCTCCGGGGACGGGAGCCGCAGCTCCAGCCGTGGCGTCCGCAGCACCAGCCCGTACACCGGGAAGACGTCGGTCAGCACGCCCTCAGTGTCACGACGCTGTCAGGCGATTTACCGTGCTCGATCGGTTCGCCTCCGGGGGCGTTCCGCTCCTCGGGCGGCGGTCGCGGCGTGCCACCGCGGGAGGCCCTGCGATGCTCGCGCCCCCGTCGGCTCACTCCCCGACGTACTCGTTCCACTCCTTGTAGCGGTCGACCTCGCCGCGGGTGGCGGCGGAGAAGATCTCGATCATGTCCTTGGTGATCGGGCCGGGCTTGCCGGTGCCGACCTCGCGGTCGTCGACCGACGCGATCGGCACGACCTCGGCCGCGGTGCCGGTGAAGAACGCCTCGTCGGCCATGTAGAGGTCGGTGCGCACCAGCGCGTGCTCGACCACCTCGTAGCCCTGGTCGCGGGCGATCGTCATGATCGACTCGCGGGTGATGCCGGCCAGCAGGCCCTCCTGGATCGGCGGGGTGACCAGCGTGCGGCCCTGCACGACGAAGATGTTCTCGCCGGTGCCCTGCACGACGTTGCCGGCCGGGCTGAGCAGCACGGCCTCGTCGTAGCCGGCCTTGAGCGCGGCCACCTTGCTCAGCGAGGAGTTCACGTACTGCCCGGTGCCCTTGCCCTGCGGGGCGATCGAGTTCTGGTTGATGTGCTGCCAGCTGGAGGTCATCGCCCGGCAGCCGTTCTCCATCGCCTCCGGCCCGAGGTAGAGCCCCCACGGCCAGCACGCCACCATGACCTCGGTGTGGCTCGGCAGCGGGTTGAGGCCCATCTCGCCGTAGCCGAGGTAGACCAGGGGGCGGATGTAGCAGGACTCGACCTCGGCGATCCGGACGACCTGCTTGGTCGCCGCGACGATCTCCTCCGGGGTGAACGCCGGCTCCATGAAGTAGAGCTTGGCCGAGCGGAACAGCCGGGCGATGTGGTCGGTCAGCCGGAACACCGCCGGTCCGCGATCCGTCCCGTACGCCCGGATGCCCTCGAAGACGCCCCAGCCGTAGTGCAGGGTCGGGTTGAGCACGTGGATCGTCGCGTCGTCCCAGTCGACGAGCGTGCCGTTCATCCAGATCTTCTTCGTCGGCGTGAGGGGCACGGGGTCGACTCCTTCGGCGGTGCCACGATCGGAACTACGAGGACGTCCTACCATCCCATCCGGGGCATCCGCGGCGCCACCCGGCCGGTTGCTCAGACGGGCGTGTGCTGGCTGGTCAGCGCGGCCAGCCGGTCGCCGATCGACTCGGTCCGGCCCGGGTCGCCGTGGTCCCGGGTGGCCAGGTCGAACGCCACCGCGGCGTCCACCCGGCGGGCCTGGTCGCCGTGGCCCAGGTGGTCCAGCAGCAGGGCCACCGACAGCACCGTCGCGGTCGGGTCGGCCTTGCCGGTGCCGGCGATATCCGGGGCGGACCCGTGCACCGGCTCGAACATGCTCGGGTTGGTCCGGGACACGTCCAGGTTGCCGCTCGCGGCCAGCCCGATCCCGCCGGTCACGGCCGCGCCGAGGTCGGTGAGGATGTCGCCGAAGAGGTTGTCGGTGACGACCACGTCGAACCGGGCCGGGTCGGAGACGAAGAACATCGAGGCCGCGTCCACGTGCTGGTAGGCCACGGTGACCTCCGGATACTCCTGGGAGACCTCCTCGACCTTGCGCGACCACAGCGACCCGGAGTGGGTCAGCACGTTGGTCTTGTGCACCAGGGTCAGGTGCTTGCGGTCGCGGGCGGCGGCGCGCCGGAACGCGTCCCGCACCACCCGCTCCACCCCGAACGCGGTGTTCACGCTGATCTCGGTGGCGACCTCGTGCGGCGTGTCCTTGCGCAGCGCGCCGCCGGCCCCCGAGTAAGGCCCCTCGGTGCCCTCGCGGACCACGACCATGTCGATCGACGGGTTGCCGGCCAGCGGGGACCGTACGCCCGGGAAGAGCCGGACCGGGCGCAGGTTGACGTGGTGGTCCAGCTCGAACCGCAGCCGCAGCAGCAGCCCCCGCTCCAGCACGCCCGGCGGCACGCTCGGGTCGCCGACGGCGCCCAGCAGGATCGCGTCCTGCTGGCGGAGCTCGCCGATCACCGAGTCGGGCACCAGCTCGCCGGTCCGGTGCCAGCGGGCGGCGCCCAGGTCGTACGTGGTCGTCTCGACCTCGGTCACCACTTCGCGCAGGACCTTGAGGCCCTCCGCCACCACCTCGGGTCCGATGCCGTCCCCGGGGATCACCGCCAGCCTCATGACCTCGGAGGTTAACCGACCGGCCACCCCACCCGGCACACCGGTCTAGTCGGTGTCGATGGAGGCGCCGCGGACGCTGGTGGCGCCGATCGCGGTGCCGATGCCGGCCAGCACGTCGGCCGGGACGGCGGAGTCGACCGTCATCGTCATCAGCGCCTCGCCGCCGCGCTTGGTCCGGCTGACCTGGGCCCCGCCGATGTTGATGCCGGCGTCGCCGAGGCGGGCCCCGACCACGCCGACCACGCCGGGCCGGTCGGTGTAGCGGAAGAACAGCAGGTGGCCTTCCAGGTGCAGGTCCACGTCGTAGCCGGCGACCTCGGTGAGCTTCTGCTCCTGCCGCGGGCCGGTCAGCGTGCCGGACACGCTCACCGTCTCCCCGGTCCCGAGCACGCCGCGGACGGTGACGAGGTTGCGGTATTCGGGCGAGTCCGCGTACGTCGCCAGGCCCACGTCCACGCCGCGGTCCTTGGCCAGCAGCGGGGCGTTGACGAACGTCACCTGCTCCGATACCACGTCGGTGAACACGCCCTTGAGCGCGGCCAGCTGCAGCACGCTCACGTCGTACGCCGCGATCTCGCCGCGGACCTCGACCGTGATGCTCTGCGCGACCCCGCCGGCCAGCGCGGTGAACACCC
>DATDKW010000105.1:0-18859 GCA_036519715.1 Mycobacteriales bacterium | reverse complement strand
CAGCGCGACCAGGAACACGAACGCGAACAGCGGGAACGACGTGTCCGCGCCGGCGAAGCCGAAGACGTGGTTGAACACCAGCGCGCAGACCCCGAGCGTGGCCGCGAACGACAGCACCACGGTGACGATGAGCAGCAGCGGAGCGACCAGCGCTCGCAGCAGCACCGCCAGCACCACGAAGATCACCAGCAGCACGATCGGGATGATCACCGTGCGGTCCCGGGTCGACGCATTCGAGACGTCCAGGTTGATCGCGGTGAACCCGCCGACCTTGGCGTCGGCGCCCTCGACCGCGTGCACGGCCGCACGGAGCCGCTCGATCGTGGCCCGGGCATCGGCCGAGTCCGGCGCGGCGGCCAGCACGGCGTCGATCTGGACCAGCCCGCCCTCGACCCGGGGCGGCGCGGCCGGATCCGGCGCGCCGGTCGCGGATCCGGCCGTCAGGAACGCGGCCGAGGCCACGCCCGGAGTGGCCCGCACCGCAGCCAGCACCCGGTCCCCGGCCGGCTGGGACGCGATGACCACCGCCGGGCTGCCGACGCCGGCCGGGAAGTGCCGCTCCAGCACCTGCTGCCCGGTCACCGACTCCTGGCTGGTGGTGAACGACTCGGTCTGGGCCAGGCCGCTGACCCGCAGCTGGGTGATACCGAGGGCCAGCGCGATGAGCACCAGCGACACCACCGCGGCGCCCGCCCGCCCGTGCCGGCCGACGAACCGGGCCACCCGGCCCCAGATGCCGGCGGTCTCGGTCGTGGCCGAGCCGTACCGGGGCACGAACGGCCAGAACGCCCGCCGCCCGGCCAGCGCCAGCAGGGCCGGCAGCAAGGTGAGCATCGCCGCCATCGTCGCGGCGATGCCGAGCGCGGGCCACCGGGCCCAGGCTCTTGTTCGAGGACAGGTCGGACACCAGCAGGCAGAGCAGGCCGAGGATGACGGTCACGCCGGAGGCCAGGATGGCCGGGCCGGCCCCGAGCAGCGCCGCCCGCATCGCGTCGTACTTGTTCTCGTGCCGGCGCAGCTCCTCCCGGAACCGGGAGATGATCAGCAGCGCGTAATCCGTGCCGGCGCCGAAGACCAACACGGTGAGGATGCCCTGGCTCTGCCCGTTGAGGGTGAGCACGTCGCTGCCGGCCAGCCAGTAGACCAGCCCGGCCGCGAGCGAGTACGCCGCGCCCACGGACAGCAGCGGGAACAGCCACAACACGGGGCTGCGGTAGACCAGCAGCAGGATCACGATGACCACGACCCCGGTCACCAGCAGCAGGGTCGAGTCGATCCCGCCGAACGCGGCGATGAAGTCGGCCAGGATCCCGGCCGGCCCGGTCACGTAGGCCGACAGCCCGCCCCGCTCCTGCACCACCAGCCGCACCGCCGTGACCGCGTCGGTCAGCTCGTCGCCGTCGGTGCCGGCGATCTGCACGACCGCCTGCACGGCCTTGCCGTCCTGGGCTGGGACCGGGTCGCTGACCGACGCCACCCGCGGCACCTTCTTGACGTCGGCCAGCTCCTGCCGGATCGACGTGAGGTCGTCCGCGGTGATCCCGGACGGCCGCTCCCAGACCAGGATCGCCGGCGTGGTGTCCTCGTCCACGAACCGCCGCTGCAGCTCGTTGACCTCGGTCGACTCCGCCGTCTTGGGCAGGAAGGCGGCGTTGTCGTTCTTCTCGACCTCGGTCAGCCGGCCGGAGAACGGCCCGGCGACGGCCAGCACGAGCAGCCAGAGCAACAACAGGCCGGCGCCGATCCAGCGGCGGCGGGCGGGGGCGGGCGACATGCGGCACTCCTCCGGCCGGGGGCGATTCTCGCAGGCAGCGTAGGACGCCGCCGCGACGACGGCAGGACGGCCCGGCCGGGCGTAGGGTCGGATCCGTGGAGGTGATCCGAGCGGGTCTGGTGCCGTACGAGCAGGCGCTGGCCGACCAGCGCCGGCTGCACGACGAGCGGGCCGCGGGCGAGCGCCCCGACACCGTGCTGCTGCTGGAGCATCCGTCCGTCTACACCGCCGGCAAGCGCACCGAGGACTGGGAGCGCCCGGTCGACGGCACCCCGGTGATCGATGTCGACCGCGGCGGCCGGATCACCTGGCACGGGCCCGGTCAGCTGGTCGGCTACCCGATCGTCAAGCTGGCCGACCCGGTCGACGTGGTCGCGTACGTGCGGCGGCTGGAGCAGGTGCTGATCGGCGTCTGCGAGGGGTTCGGGGTGCCGGCCATCCAGGTCGAGGGCCGCTCCGGCGCCTGGCTGCCGGCCGACCGGCAGCGCCCGGAGCGCAAGATCGCCGCCATCGGCATCCGCGTCTCCCGCGGCGTCACCATGCACGGCTTCGCGCTGAACTGCGACCCCAGCATGACGGCGTACCAGCAGATCACCGCGTGCGGCATCCAGGGCGTCGGCGCGACCTCGCTGGCGCTGGAGCTGGGCCGCCCGGTGCCGGTCGAGGAGGTCCTCGACCCGGTCGAGGCCGCCCTGCGCAAGGACGGCCTGACCGGCTGAGCCCGGGCAGCAGCGCCCGGCGGCGTCAGAGCTGCCGCGCCACCTCGGCCGCGAGCAGCTCCAGCTGGTCGAGGTCGTCCAGGTCCAGCAGCTGCGCGTAGACCCGGTCCGCCCCGGCGGCCGCGAAGGCGCCCAGCCGGTCGACCACCTCCGGCACCGTCCCGCCGACCGCGGTCGACCGCAGCTCGTCCGGGTCCCGCCCGATCGCGGCCGCCCGCCGCCGGAACCCGGCCTCGTCCCTGGCCACGCACACCGTCTGCGCGACCGAGAAGACCATCGGTTCCGTCCGCCCGGCGGCCGCGCACGCGTCCCCGACCAGCCCGAACAGCGGGCCCACGTCGCCCGCGGACCGGAACGGCACGTTGAACTCGGCCGCGTAGCGGGCCGCCAGCGCCGGCGTCCGGCGACGACCGGCCCCGCCGACGATCACCGGCAGCGGCGACTGGACCGGCTTCGGCAACGCGGGCGAGTCGGCCAGCGTGTAGTGCTTCCCCTCGTACGAGAACGGGCCGTCGACCGACCACAGCCCGGTGACGATCGCCAGCTGCTCCTCCAGCCGGTCGAAGCGCTCCCCCAGCGCCGGGAACGGGATCCCGTACGCCCGGTGCTCCTGCTCGAACCAGCCGGTGCCGAGCCCGAGCTCGACCCGGCCGCCGCTCATCGCGTCGACCTGGGCGACGGCGATCGCCAGCGGTCCCGGCAGCCGGAACGTCGCGGCCGTGACCATCGTCCCGAGCCGGATCCGGGAGGTCTCGCGGGCCAGCCCGGCCAGCGTCACCCAGGCGTCGGTCGGCCCGGGCCGCCCGTCGCGGCCGCCCATGGCCAGGTAGTGGTCGCTGCGGAACCAGGCGCCGAACCCGGCGTCCTCGGCCGCCCGCGCCATCCGCAGCTGCTGGTCGTAGCTGGCGCCCTGCTGGGGCTCGGTGAAGATGCGCAGGTCCACGGCGCGGAGCGTAGTCTTGCCGGAGTGACCACGCTGCAGCCCGAAGGCCGCCGGATGCTCCGGCTGGAGGTCCGCAACTCCCAGACCCCGATCGAGCGCAAGCCGTCGTGGATCAAGACGCGCGCGAAGATGGGCCCGGAATACACCGAGCTGAAGGGCCTGGTCCGCCGGGAGGGACTGCACACGGTCTGCGAGGAGGCCGGCTGCCCCAACATCTACGAGTGCTGGGAGGACCGCGAGGCCACCTTCCTCATCGGCGGCGAGCAGTGCACCCGGCGCTGCGACTTCTGCCAGATCGACACCGGCAAGCCGGCCGAGCTGGACCGGGACGAGCCCCGCCGGGTCGCCGAGTCGGTCCAGGCCATGGGCCTGCGCTACGCCACGATCACCGGCGTCGCCCGCGACGACCTGCCCGACCAGGGCGCCTGGCTCTACGCGGAGACCGTGCGGCAGATCCACGCGGTCAACCCGGGCACCGGGGTGGAAAACCTGATCCCCGACTTCTCCGGCGATGGCGAGCTGCTCACCCAGGTCTTCGAGGCCGAGCCGCAGGTGCTGGCGCACAACCTGGAGACGGTGCCGCGGATCTTCAAGCGGATCCGGCCCGCCTTCCGCTACGAGCGCTCCCTCGACGTGCTGCGCCAGGCCCGGGCGTACGGGCTGGTCACCAAGTCCAACCTGATCCTCGGCCTGGGTGAGACCCGGGAGGAGGTCAGCGAGGCGATGCGCGACCTGCACGCCGCCGGCTGCGACCTGCTCACGATCACGCAATACCTGCGGCCCAGCCCGCGGCACCACCCGGTCGAGCGCTGGGTGCACCCGGAGGAGTTCGTCGAGCTGTCGGCCGAGGCCGAGGCCATCGGGTTCGCCGGGGTGCTGTCCGGTCCGCTGGTCCGCTCCTCCTACCGGGCCGGCCGGCTCTACCAGCAGGCCGTCGCCGCCCGGCAGCCCAGCGCCTGACCCGGCTATCCTCACAGGCATGGCGAAGGACCCGGCGAAGGCGCCGCGCGGCAAGGCCGACCCGAAGGCGAAGGGCGCCACGAAGGCGGGCAAGCCCGCGAAGGTGAAGGCGCCCCGGGGCGAGAAGTGGAAGCAGATCCTCCAGGCCTACAAGCTGACGTACGCGCGGGATCGACAGCTGCCGCTGTGGATGGCCGTCGCCTTCGTCGGCACCGCCGCGGTGGTCTTCCTCATCACCTTCCTCGTCGGGATCGCGCTGTTCGCGGCCATCCCGATCGCCATCCTGTTCGGCATCGTCGCGCTCATGTTCGTCTTCGGCCGGCGGGCCCAGAAGGCCGCGTTCAGCCAGGTCGAGGGCCAGCCGGGCGCGGCCGGGTGGGTGCTGGGCAACATGCGCGGCGACTGGCGGGTGACCCAGGGCGTGCAGCTCAACTCCCAGCTCGACGCCGTGCACCGGGTGCTCGGCCGGCCGGGCGTGATCCTCGTGGGTGAGGGCCAGCCCCACCGGCTCAAGGCGCTGATGGCGCAGGAGAAGAAGCGGGTGGCCCGGATCGCCGGCGACGCCCCGATCTACGACGTCATCCTCGGCGACGACGAGGGCCAGGTGCCCATCCGCAAGCTCAACAACCACCTGATCAAGCTGCCCCGCAACCTCGACCAGCGGCAGGTCAACGCGCTCGAGAAGCGGATGGCGGCCCTGGGCGGGACCAAGGCGGCGCCGCTGCCCAAGGGCCCGATGCCGGGCAAGGCCCGCACCTCCGGCCTCGAGCGCACCCTGCGCCGCCGCTAGCCGGCTCTCTCGGCCGCCGGGGCCCGGACCACCGCGGTCTGGGTCAGCCGGTCGTGCAGCGACCGCCCGTCGGCGCTGCGCAGTACCGCCGGCACCAGCAGGATCACCCCGGCGGTGCGGACCGCCGACCGCCACAGCCCGACCGGAGCCACTCTGTCCGTGCGCAATACGCGCAACTTCAGCAGGCGCATGCCCGGCGTCTGTCCGACCAGTACCGTGAAACCGAAGTAGAGCACCGCGAACACCAGCAGGCTCCGATTGCGCGGCAACTCCGGCGCGGTGAACAGGAGAGCGACGACGCTGGAGAGCACGACGTCGATCAGGAACGCACCCAGCCTGGGAGCGGCCGGGGCGATCGACCCCGGCCCGGTCTCGGGCAGGCCGGCGGTCGTCACTCCCGCAGCTTAGGCGGGCCGCGCGCGTCACCCGTACCCACGGGCCGTGTTACGCCGTTGAAACGATCGAGATACGCACGGGCAACCGGAGAGCCATAGCGTCGCGGCCAACGACAGCGACACGGAGGACGGATGTTCACCACTGCAGACGAGGTCTTGAGCTACATCCGGGACGAGGGCGTGCAGTTCGTCGACGTCCGATTCTGTGACCTGCCCGGTGTCATGCAGCACTTCACGGTGCCGGCGGCGACCGTCGACGAGGACTTCTTCGCTGAGGGCCAGATGTTCGACGGCTCGTCGATCCGCGGCTTCCAGGCGATCCACGAGTCCGACATGCAGCTCATCCCCGACCCGAGCACCGCGTTCGTCGACCCGTTCCGGGCCGCGAAGACGCTGGCGATGAACTTCTCGATCGTCGACCCGTTCACCAAGGAGCGCTACAGCCGGGACCCGCGCAACATCGCGGCCAAGGCCGAGGCGTACCTGAAGGAGTCCGGGATCGCCGACACCGCCTACTTCGGTGCCGAGGCCGAGTTCTACGTCTTCGACGACGTGCGGTTCGAGACGAAGCCCAACGCGGGCTACTACTACATCGACTCGATCGAGGCGGCCTGGAACACCGGCCGCACCGAAGAGGGCGGCAACCGCGGCTACAAGACCCGCTACAAGGGCGGCTACTTCCCGGTCCCGCCGGTCGACCACTACGCGGACCTGCGCGACAACATGGTGCTGGCCATGAACGCGGCCGGCCTGCAGGTCGAGCGGGCGCACCACGAGGTGGGCGCGGCCGGCCAGGCCGAGATCAACTACAAGTTCGACACCCTGCTGCACGCGGGCGACTCGCTCATGCTCTTCAAGTATCTGGTGAAGAACGTGGCCTGGGCGGCCGGCAAGACCGCGACGTTCATGCCGAAGCCGATCTTCGGTGACAACGGGTCCGGCATGCACTGCCACCAGTCGCTGTGGAAGGACGGCTCCCCGCTGTTCTACGACGAGCTCGGCTACGCCGGCCTGTCGGACACCGCCCGGTGGTACATCGGCGGCCTGCTCAAGCACGCCCCGTCGCTGCTGGCGTTCACCAACCCGACCGTCAACAGCTACCACCGGCTGGTCCCGGGCTTCGAGGCCCCGGTCAACCTGGTCTACTCCCAGCGCAATCGCTCGGCCGCGGTACGGATCCCGGTCACGGGGACGAGCCCTAAGGCGAAGCGGCTGGAGTTCCGGGTGCCGGACCCGTCCTGCAACCCGTACCTGGCCTTCTCGGCGCAGATGATGGCCGGCCTGGACGGCATCCGGACCAAGACCGAGCCGCCGACGCCGATCGACAAGGACCTGTACGAGCTGCCGCCGGACGAACACGAGAACATCCCGACCGTGCCCGGCTCGCTGCCGGCCGTGCTGGAGGCGCTCGAGGCCGACCACGGCTACCTGCTCGAGGGCGGCGTGTTCACCCCCGACCTGATCGAGACCTGGGTCGAGTACAAGCGGACCAACGAGATCGACCCGATCCGGCTCCGCCCGCACCCGCACGAGTTCGAGCTCTACTACGACCTGTAGGCCACACACCGCACCACGGCGAAGCCCTGGTCAGGGGAACCGGCACTCCCCGACCGGGGCTTCGGCCGCCTCCGGGTCCGCCAGCCGGACGAGCGAGTACGGAGCTGAGTGCAGGATCCGCGCTCGACCATCCGGCCGGGGACTCAGCCGGGCGCGAGGGTGGCGGTCGCGGATTCCAGTACGGCGACGACCTCGCGGCCGAAGTGGACGTCGCAGTCGGTCTCGCCGGCGGCCAGGGCGGCCAGCGCGGCCACGGCCGCGGGCACGGCCTCGCCCTCGGTCGGGGTCGACGTCCAGCCCGCCTCGCCGTAGAAGGTGACGTCCCAGGTCGTCGCCGCCGTGGGCGCGGCCAGGCTCAGCACCATGGTGCTCACCGCGCCGCCCTCGTGCGCCAGCAGCACGGTCGCCGTCTGGTGCGGCCCCGCGGCGGCCGTGACCCGCACGACCGGGCCCAGGACCGGCAGCAGGATCGACAGCGCGTGCGGGCCGACGTCCCACAGCCCGCCGTGCTCGTGCCGCCAGGGCGAGTCGTCGAACGGACCACCGGCCAGCGAGCCCAGGATGGTGGCCCGGCCCCCGTCCCAGCCGCCGGCGGCGATCGTCTCCCGCAGGAAGCCGGGCACGGCCGGCTTGAACCGGTTGGTGAAGAACACCACCGAGTGCACGCCGGTGGCGTCGACGGCTTCCACCAGCTCGTCGGCGGCGGCCGTGGTCAGCGCGACCGGCTTGTCCAGGAACAGGTGCTTGCCGGCCCGGGCGGCCCGGGCCGCCAGCGGGGCCTGCACGTCCGGCGGCAGCGCGATGGCGACCGCGTCCACGTCGGCCAGCAGGGCGTCGACGTCCGAGTACGCACGGGTGTCGTAGCGAGCGGCCAGCTGGGCCGCCTTGTCGGGGTTGCGGCCCCAGACCCCGGCCAGGGTGACGTCCGGGGCCGCGACCAGCGCGGCCGCGTGCGCCTCGGCGGCCCAGTAGCCCGTCCCCAGCAGCCCGAATCTCATGGGCTCACCCTGCCCCAGGGCGGGACGCACCGCGACCCCCGGGCCGGTTGGGGGGATCGGCCCAGGGGTCGCGGTCGTGCCGACGGACCTAGCGGAGCGAGAGCTTCTCGCCCGGGAAGATCAGGTCCGGGTTCTCCACGACGCCACGGTTGGCGGCGTACAGCGCCTTCCAGCCACCGGACACGTGGTGGGCGGAGGCGATCTTGCCGAGGGTGTCCCCCGACTTGACCACGTACGAGCCGGTGCCGGTCGCGCTGGTGCGCACGACCCGGTCGCTGCTCGGGGTGGTGTGCTTCTTGGTGGTGCGCGGGGTGGCGGTGCTGGGCACCGACCGCCGCTCGCTGCGGTTGGCCCGCTCGGTCCGGGTGGACCGCTCGGTGGCCTTGGGGGCCGCCGTGGTGGCCTTCCGCGGGGTCGCGGCGCCGGCCCGCTTGCCGCAGGTCGGCCACGCGCCGATGCCCTGGCCGGCGAGGACCTTCTCCGCGACCGCGATCTGGGCCGAGCGCGAGGCCTGGTTGGCCGTCGGGGCGTACGCGCCGCCGCCGTAGGCCCGCCACGTGCCCGCGCTGAACTGCAGACCGCCGTAGTACCCGTTGCCGGTGTTGATCGACCAGTTGCCGCCGGACTCGCAGGCCGCGATCGCGTCCCAGTTGACCGAGTCGGCGTTCGCCGGTCCCGCCGCCAGCAGCGGGGCGACCGCGGCGACGCCCGCCGTCGCGGCCACGGTGGCGGCCCGGCGGCGGAGCTTCGAGGCGGACGTGGGCGCGCGGTGGCGCCCGGTGGAGCGAGTGCTCATCGGGTGATCCCTCCACGCCTGCGGAGTCAGCTGTCGGGTTCGGGCGAGGTAGCCCGGCCGCACTGGTGGCGGCTTCACCCCGAGGCGCTCTCGCGCCGAGGAACTCGGGTCCCCCGCTCCTGCCTGGTGTTCGTGTCCCGGGCGGCGGCGGCAGGACTCGGCGTTCCGGCCCGGGTGTTCTTGGTGAAGAACGCGGCGACCGTAAGCAGCTCTCGCCGTTGGTCACAAACGATCCCCGGGCAAAGGAGACCAGCGTCACAATCGGTATGTCCGACTCGCGCGGTTAGCCCGTTTCCGGTGTGGAGCGTGTCACTCTACGCGTACGCTCCGGAGCGACGGGATCGGTTCAGTTGGTCACCTAGCCAGCTTGCACAGCCCCTGGGCACTACGGACCGCTACCTGGGCCTGCCGACCGGACAGCTCGATGGCCGAGTCGTCGCCGCTGCCGACCGCCTTGGCGAGGTCCCGGCCGGCGGCCACGGCCGGCTTCAGCTCGGTGCGGTCACCGGCCGCGGCGGCGAGCCGGTCGGACACCTGGCGCACCTGTGGGGCCAGCTGCGCGGCCTGCCCGGCGTCCTCGGCCAGCTTCCCGCCGAGGTCGTCCAGCTCGGTCAGCTGGCTCTTGCTGGCGTCGCAGGCCTGCTTGAGCCCGGCCCCGATCGACGCGGCCGAGCTGCGGACACCCGCCCCGACCGAGGCGGCGGAGCTGCGGGCCTCGTCGATCCCGCTGCCGACGTCGGAGGCGCAGCCGCCGAGGAGGAGCACGGAGGCCACGGTGGTCAGGGCGGCGAGGGAGGCGCGCATCCGTTCAGCCTAGAGAATCGGGCTAACGCCGCCGGCACCGCCGCACCGTGGTCAGCCCGGCGTGTCGTCGGTGATCGGAGCGCCCATTCTGGTCAGCACCGCGGTGGTGCGGGACCGGGAGGCCGGCGGCGCCAGCTCGACGACGTCCTGTGGCGCTTGCACGAACGTCGGCACGTAGCCCACCCGGCGTACGGCGTAACGGCCGGACGGCCCGGCGGCGATCGTCACCCGGACGATGACGCCGTCCCGGTGCGGCGGTGCGGTCCCCTCCCCCGGCATCAGCGCCTGCTGGGCCAGCAGGTTGCCCAGCCCGAAGACGACCCAGCGGCCGTCGGGACGGCGCTGGATCGGCTGCACCACGTGGGCGTGGTGGCCGATGATCAGGTCCACGTCCGGCGAGCGCATGACCGCGTCCGCGACATCGCGCTGGTACACCGTCGGCGTCGGGTCCTTCTCCGTGCCGAAGTGCAGGCTGACCACCACGAACCGGGCCCCGGCGGCCCGGATCGCGGCGGCGTCGGCCCGGATCCGGGCCGGGTCGATGAGGTTCACCGCCCACGGCGTGGGGGCCGGGATCCCGTTCAGCCCGTACGCGTAGGCCAGGTGTCCGATGTGGACACCGCGCACGGTGTAGATGGTGAACGTCCTTGCCTCGGCGGCGCTTCTGGCGCTGCCGACGTGCCGGATGCCGACGCGGTCGAAGGTGTCCAATGTGGACTCGATGCCGGCTAGGCCCTTGTCCACGGTGTGGTTGGAGGCGGTGGTGCAGGCGTCGTAGCCGGCCGCCTTCTCCGCCGTCGCCAGCTGGTACGGGGCGTAGAACGCCGGGTAGCCGGACAGCGCGCTGTTGTCGGCGGAGATCGGCGTCTCCTGGTGGCAGACGGCCCAGTCCGCGGCCCGGATGACCGGCGCGACCTCGCTCAGCATCGGGGTGAAGTCGAAGCCGGTGCCGCCGGCGTTGCGGGCGGCCTGGGCCCGCAGCTCGTCGCTGACCAGCATGTCGCCGGAGAAGGCGAGCGTCACGGCCGGCGGCCCGGCCGGGGTCGGCGACGGGGTCGGCGACAGCGTCGGCGCGGCGGCACGCGAGGTGCCCGGGACGGCCGCGGCCGTCGTCGTCGGCCCGGCCAGCACCGGCCGCTGACCGCCGGAGCAGGCCGCCAGCAGGAACACGAGCACGACCCCGGTCGCAGGCTTCCGCACGGGCGACAGCCTGCCAGAGGGTCAGTCGTAGAAGACGCGTTCCACCACGGCGCGGGCGCGGCGGGTCGCGCGGCGGTAGTCGTCCAGGAACTGGCCCGGGTCCCGCCCGGCCGGGTAGCCGACCACCCGCATGACGCCGGCCAGATCCTTGCCCCGCGGCGGCAGCTGGTCCGACGGCCGGCCCCGCACCAGCACGACCGCGTTGCGGGCCCGGGTCGCCATCCGCCAGGCCGCCTCCAGCGCCGCGGTGTCGTCCGGAGCCAGCAGCCCGGCCTCCCGGGCCGCGGCCAGCGCCGGCAGCGTCCGGGTGGTCCGCAGCCCGGGGACGGACGCGCCGTGCCGCATCTGCAGCAGCTGCACCGTCCACTCCACGTCGACCAGCCCGCCCCGGCCGAGCTTGGTGTGGGTGGCCGGGTCGGCGCCGCGGGGCAGCCGCTCGGCGTCCATCCGGGCCTTCAGCCGGCGGATCTCCAGGGTCGCGGCCGTGCTGAGCCCGTCGGCCGGATACCGCAGCGGGTCCACCATCTCGATGAAGGCGGCCCCCAGGGCCGCGTCCCCGGCCAGCGGGCAGGCGCGGAGCAGGGCCTGCGCCTCCCAGGGCGAGGACCACCGCCGGTAGTAGGCCCGGTAGGACGACAGCGTCCGCACCAGCGGCCCGTTGCGCCCCTCCGGTCGCAGCGCCGCGTCCACCTGCAGCGGCGGGTCCGACCCGGGCAGCGCCAGCAGCCGGCGCAGCTCGGCCACCACCGCGTTGGCGGCCGCGGCGGCGTCCTCCTCGGCCGCCCCCGGCAGCGGCTCGTGCACGAACAGCACGTCCGCGTCCGAGCCGAAGCCGGTCTCGGCCCCGCCCAGCCGGCCCATCGCGATGACCGCGATCCGGGTCGGCAGCGTCCCCCGGGACACCGTGACCGCGTGCACGGCCGCGTCCAGGGCCGCCTCCACGGTCGCGGCGACCACGTCGGTCAGGGCCTCGCCGACCTCGGCCGCGTCCAGCAGCCCGAGCACGTCGGCGGCGCCGATCCGCAGCAGCTCCTGCCGGCGCAGCTCCCGGGCCGCGCCGACCGCGGCGGCGGCGGCCTCGTGGCGGGCCGAGGCGGAGCGGAACGAGGTCCGCAGCGCCGCGGCCGGCCGCGGCACCAGCTCGGCGTCGTCGCCGAGGATCCGCAGCGCCTCCGGGGCCCGGGCCAGCAGCTCCCCGACGTAGCGGCTGGTGCCGAGCAGGTGCGCCAGCCGCTCGGTCACCTGGCCCTCGTCCCGCAGGAAGCGCAGATACCAGGGCGAGTCGCCGAGCGACTCCGACACGGTCCGGTACGCCAGCAGCCCGCCGTCGGGGTCGGGGGCGTCGGCCAGCTCGTGCAGCACCACCGGCAGCAGGGTCCGCTGGATCACCGCCCGCCGGGACACCCCGGCGGTGAGCGCGGACAGGTGCCGCAGCGCCCCGTCCGGGTCGGAGAAGCCCAGCGCCTCCAGCCGCCGGGCGGCCTGCTGGGGCGAGAGCCGCAGCTGGTCGCTCGGCACCCGGGCCACCGCGTGCAGCAGCGGGCGGTAGAACAGCTTCTCGTGCAGCCGCCGGATCTCACGGGCGTGCAGCGCCCACTCCGCGTCGAAGACGGCCACCGCACCGCCGCGGGCGTCGGGCCGGAACCCCATCGCCCGGGCCAGCCAGCGCCGGCCGTCGGCGTCGTCCGGGACCAGGTGGGTGCGCCGCAGCCGCTGCAGCTGCAGCCGGTGCTCGACCCCGCGCAGCAGCCGGTACGACGCGGTCAGGGTGAGCGCGTCGTCGCGCCCGACGTACCCGCCGGCGGACAGGGCCGTGATCGCCTCGACCGTGCCGCCGACCCGCAGCGACTCGTCGGCCCGGCCGTGCACCAGCTGCAGCAGCTGGACCGCGAACTCGACGTCGCGCAGCCCGCCCGGACCGAGCTTGATCTCCCGGGCGGCCAGGTCCGGCGGCAGCGTGTCCTCGACCCGGCGGCGCATCGCCTGCACGTCCGGGACGAAGTGGTCCCGCTCGGCCGCCGACCACACCAGCGGCGCCAGCGTCCGCACGTACGCGGCGCCCAGCCCCAGGTCGCCGGCCACCGGGCGGGCCTTGAGCTGGGCCTGGAACTCCCAGGTCCGGGCCCAGCGCTGGTAGTACGCCTCGTGGCTGGCCAGCGTCCGGACCAGCGGGCCCATCTTCCCCTCCGGCCGCAGCGCCGCGTCGACCGGCCAGGCCACCCGGCCGCAGACCCGCATCAGCTCGGTGGCCAGCGCGGTCGCGGTCTCCAGGGCGCCGTCGGCGACGAACACCACGTCCACGTCGGAGACGTAGTTGAGCTCCCGGCCACCGCACTTGCCCATCCCGATCACCGCCAGCCGGGCCTCCGGGGCGCCGTCGCGCAGGCCGGCCAGCGCCACCGCGAGGCCGGCCGACAGGGTCCGGTCGGCCAGCGTGGCCAGGGTCGCGCCGACCTCGTCCACGCCGATCTCGCCGGCCAGGTCCCGGGCGGCCAGCTCCAGCAGGTGGCGGCGGTAGGCGACCCGCAGGTCGGTGATCACCTCGTCGGTCGCGCCGCGGGCGGGCGTGCCGGCCGTGCCGGTCGGCGGGTCGGCCGGGTCGGCACCGACCGCGGCCAGCAGGTCGGGCAGCGCCGGGGCGCCGGTCAGCAGCCGCCAGTCCTCCGGGTACGCCGCCAGGTGGTCGCCGAGGGCGGTCGACGCGCCCAGCACGGCCAGCAGCCGCCGGCGCAGCACCGGGTCGGTCCGCAGCGCGGTCAGCAGCTCGGTGTCGGCGAACCGGGACAGCGCCAGCAGCGCCAGGTCGGGGTCGGCGGTCCGGCCGAGCGCGGAGACGACCGCGGCGGCGCCGTCGTCGGCCGGACCCTGGTCGTTCCACAGGTCCAGGCCGTCCGGCTTCGGCCCGAGCAGGACCGCGGCCCGCTCCCCGTCGGCGAAGCCGAGCCGCACCAGCCGGAGGGACCGCCGCTCCGCCGACGCCATCAGGACGAAGTGCTCGCGTGCCGGCGGGCGATCTCGGCGAAGCGGACGGCGAAGGGCTGCCAGACCTCCTCGAGGTCGGCGTGCATGGCGTCCAGGTCCCAGCGGGCCAGCAGGGCGTCGACGTCCCAGCCCGCCGCCTCCAGCCGGGGCCGGTCCTCCTCGGCCCAGGAGCGGACCAGCTCCGGCGTCGTCTCCACGTGGAACTGCAGGCCCCATGCGCTGTCGCCGTACCGGAAGGCCTGGTTCTGGTAGCGGGTCGAGGAGGCCAGCAGGACCGCCCCCTCCGGCAGCGTGACGATCTCGTCCCAGTGCCACTGCAGCACGTCGGGGGTGAACGGGATCGGCCCGAACAGCGGGTCGCCCACGGCGACGTCCCGCTTGGCCACCAGCCCGGGGCCGATCTCGGGGCCGTCGTCGCCCGGCTTGACCTGGCCGCCGAGCGCGCCGGCCAGCAGCTGGCCGCCCAGGCAGACGCCGAGCACCGGCACCCGCGCCGCCACCGCGTCCCGGAGCAGGTCCCGGGTCGCCGGCAGCCACGGCGCGGCGACGTCGTCGTACGCGCCCATGCTGCCGCCCATCACGACCACCCCGGCGAACCCGCCCAGGCCCGGCAGCGCGCTCCCGTCGTACGGAGTGCGGACGTCGAGCAGCATCCCGGCCCCGGACAGCCAGCCACCGAGCCGCGCGAGCGACTCGGTGGGGCTGTGCTGGACGACGAGCAGCGTGGGCAGTCGCACCGGACGAGACTAGGTCATCCCGCGCCGCCGGGGCTCCGGCGGCGCGGGCGCCGGGTCAGCTGCCGACCGTCGGGAGGAACTGCGGCGGCCGCCGCTCGCGGGTACCCCGCTCGAACGCGTCCGCCAGCGGCAGCAGCGCCGCCTCCTGGTACCGGCCGCCGAGGAAGGAAACCCCGATCGGGGTCGGTCCGGCGAACCCGGCCGGCACCGTGACCGCCGGGTAGCCGCCCACTGCCGCCGGGGTGGAGGAGCTGACGAACTCGTCGAACGTGTCACCGCCGGGCAGCCGGGTCACCCAGGCCGGCCCGTTCGTCGGCGCCACGATCGCGTCCAGGTCGAGCCGGGCGACGGTCTCGTCGATGCTGCGCTGGGCCAGCGAGGTCGCCGTCCGTCGCTGCTGCAGGTACGTCGGGTCGGTCAGGTCGCCGGACGTCGCCTGCGCCTGCTCGAAGATCTCCTGCCCGAAGTACTTGAGCTCCACGTCCGCCAGCCGCTTGTTGAACTCGATCAGCCCGGCGAGGTCGGCCGGATGCGGGCCGGGGCGGGCGGCGAGGTAGGCGTTGATGTCGTGCTTGAACTCCACCAGCAGCGCCGCGAACTCCGGCTCGCCGATCTGGTCCTGGTACGGCAGGTCGGCCGGCACGACCGTGGCGCCCAGCCGGGTCAGCGCGGCGGTGGTGTCCGCCATCACCTGGGCGACCGCGGGCACGTTCTCCACCCCGGTGCCCGCCAGCCAGAGGCCGATCCGCTTGCCGCGCAGCGCGCCGCGGCCGAACCCGGCCAGGTAGTTGACGCCCTGGAACGGCGCGGAGGAGGCGGTGGCCGGGTCGGCCGGGTCGACGCCGCGCAGGACGGACAGGGTCAGCGCCGCGTCCACGACGTGCTTGCCCATCGGGCCGGCGGTGTCCTGCTCCGCGGAGATCGGCACCACGCCGGACCGGCTCACCAGGCCCAGGGTCGGCTTGATCCCGACCACGCCGTTCTGTCCCGAGGGGCAGACGATCGAGCCGTCGGTCTCGGTGCCGATAGCCACCGTGGCCAGGTTCGCCGAGACGCCGACGGCCGAGCCCGAGGAGGAGCCGCACGGGTTGCGATCCAGCACGTACGGGTTGTTGGTCTGCCCGCCGACCGCGCTCCAGCCGCTGGAGGAGTTGTTCCCGCGGAAGTTGGCCCACTCGGACAGGTTGGCCTTGCCGATCACCACGGCGCCGGCGGCCCGCAGCCGCCGCACCAGGAACGCGTCGCGGGCCGGCTTCGACCGGGCCAGGGCCAGCGAGCCGGCGGTGGTCGGCTCCCGGTCCCGGGTGTCGATGTTGTCCTTGAGCAGGACCGGGATGCCCTCGAGGGGCGAGCGGGCACCGCCGTGCCGGCGGCGCTTGTCGCTGGCCGAGGCGATCCGCAGCGCGTCCGGGTTGGTGGCGATCACCGCGTGCAGCCGCGGGTTCAGCGCCTTGATCCGGCGGAGGTAGAACGAGGTGAGCTGGACGGACGTGAGCTTGTGCCGGTTCATCGCGCGCTGCAGGTCGGGGATGGTGGCCGCCTCCAGGTCGATGCCACGCAGCACCGGCCGGACGGCTGCGGCCGGTCCGCCGGCGGAGGTGGCCGCGCTGGCGGCGCCGGCGGGGGTGGCCGGCGCCGCCCCGGCCGGGCTGACCAGCCCGACGGTGGTGGCGGCGGCGACCCCCAAGAGGGCCACGGTGCGGAACGCGGACGGTCGGAGCAGTCGCACGCTGACCTCCGGGCGGGGAGCGGGGATCCGGCTGGGCCGGTCGGCCGCGGCAGCGGCCTCCCGGCGGAGTCATCCTGCCCCCCGAAGCCTCCGCGCGCACCCCCTCGATCGGGTCGATCACCGACCGCAGCCGCAGCCGGTGCACACGTCCTCCACCCGTACGGAGTACGCCGAACCGGTCCCCGCGACCGACCGTGACCAAATCGCCATCCCGGGTCGACAGGAGTGTCATCCGGACCAGTTACGGTGCCGGGGTGGCGGCTCCCGGAACGGATACGGCGGCAGTGGCAGGCCCGATCGGGCTGGCCCGGCGGCCGCTGCTGGCCATCGCCGGCGCGGTCGCGGCGCTGCTGGTCGCGACCAGCTGGCGCTACGGCTACCACCGCGACGAGCTTTACTTCATCGTGGCCGGGAAGCACCCGGACTGGGGCTATCCGGACCAGCCGCCCCTGACCCCGGTCCTGGCCCGGCTGATGGACCTGGTCGGCGGCGGCTCGCTGGTGGTGCTGCGGCTGCCGAGCGCGCTGGCCGGCGGGGCGACGGCACTGCTGGCCGGGATGACCGCCCGGGAGATGGGCGGCCGGGCCCGGGCCCAGGTGATCGCGGCCGCCTGCGCCGGGGTGTCGGCGACCACGCTGGTCACCGGTCACATCCTCAGCACCACCACGTACGACGTGCTGTTCTCGGCGCTGGTCTGCTGGCTGCTGGCCCGCTCGGTCCGGACCCGGGAGAACTGGCTGCTGCTGCCGGCCGGCCTGGCGCTCGGCCTCGGGCTGCTCAACAAGTCGCTGGTCGGCGTGCTGGTGGCGGCGCTGGCGGTGGGCGTGGTGATCGCCGGGCCGCGGCGGTGGGGGCGGTCGGGCTGGCTGGCCACCGGCGCGGTGGTCGCGGGCGTCTGCCTCGCGCCCTACCTGGTCTGGCAGGCCCTCAACGGCTGGCCCGAGCTGGACATGGCCGGCTCGATCTCCGGTGACGGCGACCAGGGCGGCCGGCTCGGGTTCCTGCCGTTCCAGCTGCTGCTGGTCAGCCCGCTGCTGGTGCCGGTGTGGATCGCCGGGCTGGTGTGGCTGCTGCGGGCCGGGCCGGGCCGCGCGTTCCGCTTCTTCGGCATCGGCTACCTGGTGCTGGCGGCCGTCTTCCTCGTCGCCGGGGGCAAGGCCTACTACCTGGCCGGGATGTATCCGGTGCTGCTCGCGGCCGGAGCCGTAGCCATCGACGGCCGGCTGGACGACCGGCCCCGGGCGATCCGGCCACTGGCCGGCGCGGTCGGGCTGTCCCTGGTGGTGAGCGCCGTCGTGGGGCTGGCGGTGCTGCCGGCCCGGGCGCTGGGGCCGGTGCTGGCGGTCAACCCGGACGCCGGCGAGCAGGTGGCCTGGCCCCGCTACGTCGACCAGATCGCCGGGGTCTGGAACGGGCTGACCAGCTCCCAGCGGGAGACCGGCCTGGTGCTGACCGCCAACTACGGGGAGGCAGGCGCGATCGACCGGTACGGCCCGGCGGTCGGGCTGCCCCCGGCGTACAGCGGGCACAACGGGTTCGCGGACTGGGCCGTGCCGAGCGGGCAGGCCGGGCCGGTGGTGCTGGTCGGCTACCCCGACGACGCCGAGCGCGGGCGGCTGTTCGGGTCCTGCCAGCAGCGGGCCACCCTGGACAACGGGCTCGGCCTGGACACGGAGGAGCAGGGCGTGCCGGTCTGGGTCTGCGGCCAGCCGCCCCGGCCGTGGGCCCAGACCTGGGAGGACGTGCGGCACCTGAGCTGAGCCCGGGGCCCCTGAAGGTCAGAGGGCCGGCAGGTAGCGCGCCAGCTCGAACGGGGTGACCTTGGCCCGGTATTCGGCCCACTCCGCTCGCTTGTTGCGCAGGAAGTAGTCGAACACGCCCTCGCCCAGGGTCTCGGCCACCAGCTCCGAGGTCTCCATCGCCCTCAGCGCGTCGGACAGGTTGTGGGGCAGGTCGTGGTAGCCCAGCGCCCGCCGCTCGTCCTCGGTCAGCGCGGAGACGTCGTCCTCGGCCCCCGGCGGCAGTTCGTACTCGTGCTCGATCCCGCGCAGACCTGCCGCCAGCATCAGCGCGAAGGACAGGTAGGGGTTGCAGGCCGGGTCGGGCGCCCGGACCTCGATCCTGGTCGAGTTGGCCTTGCCCGGCTTGTACATCGGCACCCGCACCAGCGCCGACCGGTTGGCGTGCCCCCAGCACACGTAGGCCGGGGCCTCGGCCACCGCGTCCGTCGTCTCCCCGAACAGCCGCTTGTACGAGTTGACCCACTGGTTGGTGACCGCGGTCGTCTCCCGGGCGTGCCGCAGCAGCCCGGCGATGAACGAGCGAGCCGTCTTGGACAGGTTCAGCTCGTCGGACGGGTCGTGGAAGGCGTTGCGGTCGCCCTCGAACAGCGACAGGTGGGTGTGCATCCCGGAGCCGGGCTGGGAGGTGAACGGCTTCGGCATGAAGGTCGCGTACACCCCCTCGGCCATCGCG
>DATDKW010000104.1:0-3151 GCA_036519715.1 Mycobacteriales bacterium | reverse complement strand
GATCGTCGCGGCCCCGAAGGACGAGGGGAACAGCCGGTCCTTGACCGCGGCGTTCTCGGCGAACCACGAGGTGAGGTCCTCGACCTGGCTGGCCTGGACGTAGCTGCGCAGACCGCCGCCGCCCCAGCCCCAGATGATCGTGGGCGCCTGGCCGGCCCCGATGGCCGTCTTGATCTTCGTCTTGTAGGCGTCGTTCGCGAAGGTCGTCGCCTTGATCTGGGCGTCGGGGTTCGCCTTGTTGAACCGGTCCACGGAAGCCTGGCGGATCTGCTGGCCGGGCGGACCGGTGAGGAACCAGTAGGTGGCCGCGCCGGCAGCGGCACCGCCGCCGCCCCCCCCGCCGCTGCCTTGGTCGCTGGGGCCGGAGCTGCCGCAGCTGGCGAGCGCCAGGCCGGCGGCGGAGCCCGCGGCCAGGCCAAGGAAGTTCCGCCGAGACAACGTCTTGGGGTCCACGGTCCTCTCCCGTCGTCGAGAGCCGCGGCCTCCCGCGGCCAGTCGGTCGTCTGACGCGGTTGCGACCGGCCGTGGGCCCAGCACGCTCGTACGTGTTTCGCGCCGGGATATCGGCACTTTCGACCGTGACCGCGCAAATCAAACTAGAAAGGTCGGTGAGGCATGTCAAGATGCTTGCTGAGATCAACTGAACCGGTTCTTCGAATCCGGTCGAAAAGTTTCGAACCATCCCGATAATCTTGTCGAAGGAGGCCCTCGTGACGACCTCGGACCCGACCCCCGTGGCGCCCCGGTGGCAGGACCCGGCGCTTCCCACGGCCGATCGGGTCGAGCTTCTCCTCGAGCAGATGACGCTCGAGGAGAAGGTGGCCCAGCTCGGCAGTCGCTGGATCGGAGGTGCGCTGCCGGATGACCAGGCCGACTCCGGCCAGGTGCCGTCCGCGGACGGTGACGCCAACCACACCGTTGCGCCGATGCAGGACGTGTTCGCGGCCGGGAGGTCCTTGTCGCTCGAAGCGGCGAGCCGGCATGGGCTCGGCCATCTCACCCGGGTCTTCGGCAGCGCCCCGGTGACCGCCGTCGACGGCGCGGCCGAGCTCGTGCGCCAGCAGCGGGTCGTCCTCGACAACTCCCGCCTTCGGATCCCCGCCCTGGTCCACGAGGAGTGCCTGACCGGGTTCACGACCTTCGGGGCCACGGTCTACCCGGCGGCGATCGCCTGGGGGGCGACGTTCGACCCCGGCCTCGTCGAGCGGATGGCGACCGCGATCGGGCGCGACATGGCGGCCGTCGGCGTGCACCAGGGTCTCTCGCCGGTGCTGGACGTCGTGCGGGACTACCGCTGGGGCCGCGTCGAGGAGACCATGGGCGAAGATCCCTACCTCGTCTCGGTGCTCGGTGCCGCCTACGTGCGGGGCCTGCAGAGCTCCGGCGTCATCGCCACCCTGAAGCACTTCGCCGGGTACTCCGCCGCCCGGGCGGGGCGCAACCACGGACCCGTCCCGATGGGCCGGCGCGAGCTCATGGACGTCATCCTGCCGTCGTTCGAGACGGCCGTCGCCCTGGCCGACGCCGGCTCGGTGATGAACTCCTACTCCGACGTGGACGGGGTCCCCGCGGCCGCGGATCACTGGCTGCTCACCGACCTGCTGCGCGAGGAGTGGGGATTCGCCGGCGCCGTCGTGTCCGACTACTGGGCGGTGCCGTTCCTCGCGACCATGCACCGTATCGCCGCGGACACCGACGATGCCGGCGCCCAGGCGCTCGCCGCCGGCATCGACGTCGAGCTCCCGGACACCGTCGGCTTCGGCCCCGGCCTCGTGGAGCGGGTACGGCGGGGCGAGCTGCCGGAGGCCCTGGTGGACCGAGCCGCCCGGCGACTCCTCATCCAGAAGGTGCAGCTCGGGCTGCTCGACGCGGACTGGACGCCGGAAGGCTCGGTGGCCGGTGCGGCCGCCACCGACCTCGACTCACCCGCCAACCGCGCCATCGCCAGGGAGATGGCCGAGCGGTCGGTCGTCCTGCTCGAGGCCGGGGCCGCGCTGCCGATGCTCGGCGCCGGGCGCCCGTCGCCGAGCCGGGTGGCCGTCGTCGGGCCCTGCGCCGCCGACCCGCATGTGCTCATGGGCTGCTACGCCTTTCCCAACCATGTGCTGCCGCGCCACCCGGGTCTCGGGCTGGGGCTCGAGGTGCAGACCGTGGTCGATGCCCTGGCGGCGGAGCTGCCAGGTGCCGAGCTCGTCCACGAGCAAGGCTGCCCGGTGCAGGGAGAGGACCGGTCCGGCTTCGAGGCCGCGCTCGCCGCCGCCCGCGCGGCCGACCTCTGCGTGGCCGTCGTCGGCGACCTCGCCGGCCTGTTCGGCCACGGCTCGTCCGGCGAGGGGTGCGACGCCGAGGACCTCCGCCTTCCAGGGGTGCAGGCAGAGCTGCTGGACGAGCTCCTGCAGGTCGGAACCCCGGTGGTCGTGGTGGTGGTCTCCGGCCGCCCCTACGCCCTCGGCGAGGTGCATGGCCGCGCCGCCGGCCTGGTGCAGGCGTTCATGCCGGGAGAGGAGGGAGCGTCGGCGATCGCCGGCGTCCTGTCCGGCCGGATCCAGCCGGGCGGCAAGCTGCCCGTGCAGATCCCCAAGCGTCCCGGCGGGCAGCCCGGCACGTACCTCCAGCCCCCGCTCGGCAGTCCGGAGAGCGCCGGCATCAGCACGCTGGACGCGACCCCTCTCTACCCGTTCGGCTACGGCGGCTCCTACACGACCTTCACGGTGGATGCTCTCAGGATCAGCGATGCCGAGGTGCCCACCGACGGCGCGTTCACCGTATCGGTCCGGGTCCGCAACACGGGCCCGCGGAAGGGCGACGAGGTGGTCCAGCTCTACCTGCGCGACCTCGTGGCCCAGGTCGCCCGCCCGGTGAAGCAGCTCGCCGGGTTCGCCCGCGTGGGGCTCGCGCCCGGCGAGGGTGTCGACGTGACCTTCCGGGTCCACGCCGACCGGACCGCCTACACGAACCGGGAGTTCCAGCGGATCGTCGAGCCGGGGGACATCGAGGTGATGGTCGGGACATCGGCTGCGGACCTGCCCTGCCGCGGTCGTGTGCGGCTCACCGGTACCCCGCGGGTGGTCGGCCACGACCGCCAGCTCGTCACTCCGGTGGAGCTCAGCCCGGTCGCCGGCGACGCCGCCTAGCGCAGACGGAGAGAGGG
>DATDKW010000103.1:0-3782 GCA_036519715.1 Mycobacteriales bacterium | reverse complement strand
CACGATGGCGGTCGGGATCGCCGCGACCCTGCTTGCGCTCTCCTACCTCATCGACGCACCGGGCATCTCCGAGGGCGGCCGCGACATTTCCCCGGAGATCGGCGTCTGGCTCGCCCTCGTCGGCGGGCTGCTGTGGGCCGCTGGGTCCGGCCTGTTCGCCAAGGAGATCGAGGGCGACGATCACCTGGACGACACGGCCTACGGGCGCGGCCGCGCAGCCTGACACACACCAGTCACCAGCACTCCACGCACCTCTTCAACTGGCGAGGCCGGATCCAATATCGGATCCGGCCTCTCCCTACGGCGGCTCCGTAACGGCGCCGGCGGGCGCGGACAGCGGCATGACCGTGCATCGTCGCCGAGACGATCCTAGGCGTGCTCGTCGGCGCATCGGCCGATCGCGGCATTGATCGAGATGTCCAAGATCGCTCAGTTGTGCAACTGCGCGACTCACAGCACATCGGCGTAGTAATAGGGGTGAGCCGTTGAGTACGGGGAGCACGTTATGTCCGGTGTAAGCGTCACGATCTTGACCGACGCGGCGAGGCCAGCAACTAGAGCAGTGCCAAGCCGTCGAGGACGGCACCGCGGCCAGGCTAACCACGCGACGCCCGGCAACTTGCAGCGTGCCAGGGTGGAGCTGCCCGATGCGGTGTCGGACGAGACGGTAGCTTTAGCCACAGGCTACGGTGATTCGGGTCCTTTCAGCGTGAACCAAATCGACGATGCGCTTCAGGAGATTGCCACGGGAAGCCGACGGGCTGCAGCTTGGCATTCCAAGCGTGGCGCACTGTACGGGCGTCTGTACCTTGCTCTTGGTCTACCGGCCGCAATTCTAGCCGCCGCGGCAGCAGTTACAGGATTCGCGTCTACAGCTGGCCGAATTCCAGCCGCCATAATAGCGCTGGCATCAGCAGCAGTAAGCGCAGCCAGTACGTTTCTGAATTGTGGCGCCCAGCGAAGGTACCACCAAGAGATGGCCTCGCAGTGGTACACCATCGCGAGCGAGGCGAGGCTGCACAGCATGGTTGATCTCCATAAACCGGCCTGGAGATCCCAGGACGCCGTGGAAGTCCTCAAGGGATTAATAGCCAGACAGGCGCAGCTGATCCAGGGAAAGCCTGTGGTCCTCTCTGACCAGGGCATGCAAGTACCTAAGGCAAATTAGCCTTAGCGAACGGACCCAGAACGTCAGGTGGTACTGGCCTAATGCCGCGGGCAGCTGGCATCGGGGACTCCCCCAGCAGCGCCGACCCGCCGGGCGATTGCTACCTACGTCGCCGACCTCACATCCCCGGGGACCCGCCGCCCGATCTAAGGTGGCGGAGGCCCCGGCCGCGCCGCCATGTCGATCCGCCACCCCGCCGTACCGCAGTCCGGTGTACCAACGGTGATGTCGACCGACCTGCTAGCCAGGTCGGGGGTCGGTGGTCGTCACATCGAACCGGACTCTGAGTTGGGAGGCCTGCTCAATCTGTGCCAGCGCCTCGGCGGACGGCCGGGACGGCCCCACCTCATCCAGGGCAGCATCTCGACCTCTCCAGCGCAGCGAGGTCCTTGACGGCGTTCCCGCGGATCTCCGCCGGCCGGGACAGCTCCGGTCACGAGCCGGCGCTGTCCGTGATCCAGCACGTCCAGCAGGGCCCGTGCCGACTCGGCCATCCGGTCAGCGGCGGCGCGCCGGGATACGCGAGGCCGCGCTCACCGGCCGCCCCAGGGGCGCCGGCGCGGTGGCGCGGGTGGTGACACGCCGCAGGCCGCGCATCCCTGCCGACCGCACCGCGGACCGGTCGCAGGCAGTTCCTCGGCCACTATGCGAACGGCCCGCTCGAGGTACTCCCCCGACAGCATCTGTATCAGGTCCTCGCGACCCTCGGCGACGGCCTCGTTCACCTTCCACACGCAGTCATCGTGCAACGCGCGAAGTCGAGCGGTCCGCTCTGGGTCTCCAGGCATGGTCGCCTCCGGCGCTACGCGGGTTTGGTTCCGCGCACGCCTCAGTGTCCGCCTGCCCACCTCCATCGTCGACAGCCGTCGGCGGTCGGTGCCGCGATCAGGGGTCCGGGTACAACGAGGCGGCACAAGGGCCCTGCCGACCTGATCCGCGAGAGGATCGACGGCAAGATCGGCGAGTGAGCTTGCGACGTGGCCGCGGCGCCGGACGGCTCAGCTCGCGGCTGTGGGATTGGCGGACTCGGACCTCTGGCATGCTTCGGAGCCGCGGGCCGGTGGCCGCCGCGGTTCAAGCTGAGGCCGCCACCGGTCGGTCATTTGTTTCTGCAGCTGGGAGGGCTTGTGACGGTCGACATTGCGGCGCCGCTGGTTTCCGGTGGACGTGGCCTCCCGCAGTTGTGCGTCCGGCACGGGGAGCCGGCCACTCAGCACAAGTGGGTGCTGTTCCGGTCGCGTCCACCGCGGTGGACCTACCTGCTCATCCTGTTCGGGCTGCTTCCGTTCGCGATCGCGGCCGGCGCCCTGCAGAAGCGGGTCAAGGTCACGGCATGGCCGTTCTGCCCACGCTGCGCCAGACTTCGGACAAGCCGGCTACTCACCGGCACCACCATGGTGGTTGTCGCCGCCCTGGCCGTCGGCGTCCTCGCCGCGGTGACCCCGGAGGGCTCGGCGTACGGTCCCCCGATCGTTCTCGCATTCCTGGCGCTGGTCATCGCCGGACTGGGAATCGCCGCCAAGGCCGGGCGCACTGCGATTGCATCCGGGTACGTGGCGCAGGACGGCACCATGTTGCGAGTGCGCCGGTCACACCCGCGCTTCGCCGAGCACGTCGCCGGGATGCACGGAGTGGCACAGCATCAATACCTGCAGAGCGGGTATCTGCCGCCCCAGGATCGGCAGCAGCTCTACGCGCACCCCGGATCCCCGCCGCGAGAGCCGCTGCGGCAGTATCCGCCGAGTTCGTACGGCACTTAGCCTCTTGCGTGATCGGGCAGGATGCTGTCGGTGGTTGACCGTGAGTGGTTTCGCTCCTCGAGCTGGATGCCGACATCGCCGGGCGGTTCGAGGCGCGGCTTCGCCGGGCGCGAGCGTGGAATCGGGCGCAGTACGTCCGGATTCAGGCCTCCCACCTGCTGGAGTCGCCGGACGCGTCGACTCGCGGGGCCGGGCGCGCGCTCCTGCGCAGAGTCATCAATGACCATCCTGACGACGACCTGGAGACCAAGTTCGCCTGCGAACAGCTGGGCGACAGCCTCGCCAGGGACGGTCGGTTGGGGCGAGGCCGAGAGCGCCCTGCGGGAGACGTTGCGACGGATCCAGGCAAGCCCCACTGGGGCCTCCGGAACCTCGGGCACAACGGAGCTTCGTCTTGCCGAGGTCCTGATCACCCGTGGTGACGCCGCCAGCATCGACGACGCCGGACAACTGCTGGCTGTCGTCGAGTCTGCGGTACGGACGCAGGCGACGCTGATGCGCGACGTCCTCTACCGCTTCTTCCTCGCCAGCGCGCGGGTCGCTCACGCCCATCGCCTCAGCGCCGTGAGCGGTCCCCGGCCGCTCCGCGCCATGAGCGCGCATCACATGGGCTCGGTCGGGCGTTGTGTGGAGTGCTGCCGGCAGCCCAGGCGCATGGTCGACGGCCCGGTCCCGCTTCCATGGCGCTGCCTCCTGGCCCACTCTGGTCGCGAGGTGGAGGCGACGGGAGGAGGTGGCGGTGACCCGACCGGTGCTGCTGGCGGTGGATGACGAGCCGGCTGCGGCAACGCTGGTGGAGCAGGAGCTGGGCAAGCGCTACGGGTCCGACTACCGGGTCGTGTGTGAGCGCTCGC
>DATDKW010000102.1:0-7121 GCA_036519715.1 Mycobacteriales bacterium | reverse complement strand
CGGCGACCGCGCCGCCGACCCGGCCAGCGGCAGCCCGGCCAGCAGGGCCGCGCCGGCCAGCGCGCCGGCGCCCAGCGTCACGGTCGCGGTGCCGGGCGAGGTGAGCCCGGCCAGCACCGCCGCCGCGGCCGGCCCGGCGATGCCGGCCACGTTGTACGACATCGACTCCAGGCCGAACGCGCGCGGCAGCCGGTCGGCCGGCACCAGGCCGCTCAGCCGGCTGCTGAGCCCGCCGGTCAGGGCCGGCCCGCAGCAGCCGCCGGCCAGCAGCGCTGCCAGCACCAGCCCGGTCGGCAGCCGGCCGACCGCGAGCCCGGCGACGACGAGCGCGCCGCCGAAGACCGCGGCCGCGGCGCCGAGAAGCCGGGCCGGCCGGGCCGACCGGTCCACCAGCAGGCCCACGACCGGCGCGGCCAGCACATGCGGCACCAGCAGGGCCGCGATGAGCAGGCCACCGAGGGCGGCGCTGCCCAGCCGGTCCAGCGCCAGCAGGGCCAGCGCCACCCGGGCGCCCTCGTCGGCCGTCCGGACCAGCGTCGCCCCGGTTCCGTACCGGATCATCCCATCACCTCCTGGACCGGTGACTCACCCTTGCCGGACGCTCCGTCACCTGTCAAGGTGGTGACGTGCCGTTCGAGTTCGTGTCCGACCGCCCCGGGCTGGACTTCGTCGCGACCGTGGCCGAGCGCGGCACGACCGACCACGACCAGCTGCGCACGCCGGCCGACCTGGTCGCCTGGATCCGCGAGTCCGGTCTGGTCGACGACGTGCGCAGGCTGGAGCCGGCCGACCTGGAGCGGGCCAAGGCCGTCCGGGAGGCGCTGTTCGCGCTGGTGCGGGCGATGCTGGCGGGGGAGCCGCCGCCGCCCGCGGCCCGCCGGACCGCCAACGCCGCCGCGGCCGGCCCGGGCCCGCGGCCGGTGCTGGACCCGGCCGGGGCGGTGCGGCACCGCGGTGGGCTCGACGCCGTGCTCTCGGCGCTGGCCACCGACGTGCTCGACCTGCACGGCGACGCCGACCGGCCGCTGCTGAGCTGGTGCGCGGACGACCGCTGCACCCGCCCGTTCGTGGACCGGTCCCGCGGGCACCGCCGCCGCTGGTGCGGGATGCGCGGCTGCGGCGACCGGGCCAAGGCGGCCGCATACCGGGCCCGGCACCGGACCCTCAGCCGCTGAGGACGGTGTCCAGCAGGAGGTTGCGGGCGGCGACCACCGGGGACTCGGTGTTGCAGACCACGACCACGGTCGAGTCCTGGGCCGGGACGCGCTGGACCAGCGCGTTGACGCCGGGGTCGCCGCCACCGTGGCCGAACCGGCCGTCGCCGTAGAGGAAACAGCCGTAGCCGTAGTCGATCCCGGGAGCCACCGACACGTGCGGCGCGAGCATGAGGTCCCGGCGCGACCCCAGCAGGGACCCGTCGTCGACCGCGCGCAGGAACCGGTCGAGGTCCGCGGCCGTGCAGTGGGCCCCGCCGTCGGCTCCGCCGACGACCGGGACCGAGAACACGTTGGACCGGCCCGAGTCCAGGTAGCCGATGGCCACGTCCGGCACCGGCTCGTCCGAGCGGAAGAAGCCGCTGCGCTCCATCCCGGCCGGCCCGAACACCTCGCGGGCCACCGCGTCCACGTAGGACAGTCCGGACACCTCCTCGACTACCAGCCCGAGCACGATGTACGCGGCGTTGCAGTAGTGGAATTCCGCCCCCGGCGGCCCGTACGGCGGAAGGTCGCCGAACAGCGGCAGGAAGTCGGCCGGCCGCTCGAACCGGTAGCAGGGCCGGTCGGCCCAGATCGCTCCGTAGTCCAGCTCGTCCGGCCCGTCCTCCTCGGCGTAGTCGGCGAGCTGGGAGGTGTGGCTGAGCAGGTGGTGCACGGTCACGTCCGGCCGCAGCGTGGCCGGGCGCCGCTCCGGCGGCAGCAGAGACACCACCGGCGCGGCCGGGTCCACCCGCAGCCGCAGCACGGTCGCGGCCGTGAACATCTTCGTCACCGAAGCCAGCGCGAACCGGGTCGACGGCGTGTTCGGCGTTCCGGCAGCCCGGTCGGCCAGGCCGAAGCACTCCTCGAACTCGACCACGCCACCCGGCCCCCGGATCGCGGCCACCCCGGACAGCCCGAGATCGCGCAGTTGCCCCGTGAGATCACCCATGTCATCAACGTCCCACAGCGCCGCCACCGAAATACCGTCCTTGACACGGGATGGGGCTGCCGCTCGCGGCGCGGCCCGGCCCGGACGCCGGCGCGGACAGGTCGGACGCGGTCGCGTCCAGGGCCACCACCGGGCAGATCAGCCTGAGCCCGCCGGCCGCCGCCGCGACCGGGTCCCAACGGACCATCGGCTGTCCACACGCGACGGTGGCGCCGACTTCGACCAGCGGCGCGAAGCCGGCGCCGTCCAGCCGTACGGTGTCGACGCCCAGGTGGACGCGCACGCCGCGGCCGCCCGCGACCGCGACGTACGCGTGCGGGTGCAGGGCGGCGACCCGTCCGTCCACAGGCGACACCGCGACGCCCGCGCCCGGCCCGGGCTCGACGGCCAGGCCCGGCCCGACCAGCTCCCCGGCGAAGACGGGATCGGGCACGGCCGACAGCGGCCGCAGCAGATCCGGGACCGGCGCCCGGACGATCACCCGAGCAGGAGCCCGATGTCGGCGGCGAGGGCGTCGGCCTCGGCGCCGACCACGACCTGTACGACCGGGCCGGCGGCCAGGACCCCGTACGCGCCGGCGGCCCGGAGGACGGCGTGGTCGACCTTGGCCGGGTCGCGGACCTCCGTCCGCAGCCGGGTCGCGCACGGCTGGATCCCCACGATGTCGGCCGCACCCCCGAGGCCGGCGACGATCGACTCAGCCTTGCCCACGACGGCCTCCGAGGTCTGGGACACCCGGATGCTATCGGGACCGGTCGAGGGCGGCGGCGGCCGCGCGCAGGCCCCGGGAGGCGTCGGCCCGGCCGGCCTCGCAGCCGGCCCGGGTGCTGACCCAGTAGGCCTCGGTGTGCCAGGCCAGCGCCAGCAGGTGGTGGCCCTGGCGCTGGTGGCAGGCGCCGATGTCGACCAGCGCGGCGCTCTCGCCGACCCGGTCGCCGCGGGCCCGGCTCAGCGCCAGCACCCTCTCGAAGACCGACCGGGCCTCGTCGTAGCGCTCCAGCCGGAACAGGCAGAGGCCCAGGTCGGTGAGGGCGCCGGGGTCGTCGAGGGAGGCGGTCCGGTAGTGCTCGGCCGCCTCCGCGTGCCACCCGATCCGGGTCAGCGCGCGAGCCAGCCGGATCCGCTCGGCCGGGCCGCCGCCGGCGATCAGCGCCCGGGCGAACAGCTCGGCCGCCTCGTGGTGGCGGCCGGTGGCCTCCAGGTAGTCGGCCAGCACCGGGGCCAGCCACCGGGTCGGCTCCGGGTCGGGGTCGGCCAGCAGGGCCAGTACCTCCGCGTCCAGCCAGGCCCGGGCGGCGGCCGCGGTGTGGAACGGCGGTAGCGCCACGACCGGCCCGCCCGGCCCGGCCATCGCCACCGCGGCCGAGGCCAGGTGGTATCGCCGGCGCAGGTCCACCGGCGCCGGGGCCTGCCGTACCGAGGTCGCGTTCATCGGCCACCGCCCTCCGTGCCGGACCCGTCGGCAGATAGAGGCAGGAACATCTTCCCCAGATACGCCGGATCCATTCCGTCGCTGAGGTCAAAAGCCCCTATAGGCATCCTTTGCCATCTGCTCGTATCTGCCGCGGGGATTCGGCCGTACCGTGCCCAACGGCCTATTCCGGCCACCCACTGCCGTCCTGCCCTGGGGGATGAGTGTCCCGAGCTGGTCTCCGCCGTGCACTGGTGTGCGCGATCGCCGTATCCACGAGCGTCCTCGGACTGGCCGGAGTGGCCACCGCCGCTCCCGCGCCGGCCGCGTCCGGCCCGACCCAGCACGTCATCGTGCTGCTGAAGAACCAGCACAGCGAGCTGCCCGCCACCGCGAGCAGCCGCACGCAGGCCACCGACCGTGACCAGGCCCCGCTCGTCGCGCGGGCCCGGAGCCACGGCGGCAAGGACTTCCGCCAGCTGCACGTCGCCAACGCCTTCGCCACGGCCGTGCCGGCGTCGGAGGCGGCCGCGCTGGCCGCCGACCCGGCGGTCGCCGCCGTGGTCCCGGACAAGATCATCAAGGCCCCGTCCCGGGACAGCCGGAAGCCGTCGAAGTCGGCGCCCGGCCCGGTCTCCAACCTGGTCTGCCCGAGCGACCCGGCCAAGCCGCTGCTGGAGCCCGAGGCCCTGCAGACGACCCACACCGTGCAGGCCCAGAAGATCGCGACCGGCAAGGGCGTGACGGTCGCGTTCCTGGCCGACGGCGTCGACCCGAACAACGCCGACTTCATCCGGCCGGACGGGTCCCACGTCTTCGTCGACTACCAGGACTTCTCCGGGGAGGGCCCGAACGCGGTCACGTCCGGCGCCGAGGCCTTCGGCGACGCCAGCTCGATCGCGGCCCAGGGCCGCCAGGTCTACGACCTCGCCGACTACGTCAACCCGGCGCACCCGCTGCCCGCAGGCTGCACGATCCGCGTGCTGGGCATGGCGCCCGGTGCCTCGCTGGTCGGCCTGAAGATCTTCCCGGCCGGCGGGTTCGCGTTCAACTCCTCGGTCCTGGAGGCGCTGGACTACGCGGTCACCCACGACCACGCCGACGTGGTCAGCGAGTCCTTCGGCAGCAACCAGTTCCCGGACACCACCGACGACCCGACCGCGCTGTTCAACGAGCAGCTGGTCCGGGCCGGGGTCACGGTCCTGGCCAGCAGCGGCGACGCCGGCGGCAACAACACCATCGGCTCGCCGGCCAGCACGCCCGGCGTCATCTCGGTCGGCGGCTCGACGATCTTCCGCAGCTACGCCCAGACCACCGGCAACGGCTTCCAGCTGGGCAACGGCAAGTACCGCAGCAACGCGATCTCCTCGCTCAGCTCGTCCGGCTTCACCCAGCCTGGGCGGACGATCGACCTGCTCGCGCCCGGTGACCTCGGCTGGGCCCTGTGCTCCACCAACACCGACGTCTACCTGGACTGCACCGACAACAAGGGCGACCCGTCGCCGATCCAACAGTTCGGCGGCACCAGCCAGTCCGTCCCGCTCACCGCGGGGGCCGCGGCGCTGGTGATCCAGGCGTACCGGGACAGCCACCACGGCGCCAGCCCGACGCCGGACCTGGTCCGCCGGCTGCTCACCAGCACCTCCGACGACCTGGGCCTGCCGACCCGCCTGCAGGGCGCGGGCCTGCTCGACTCGGCCGCGGCGGTCAAGGCCGCCCGGGCCGTGCGCGGCGGGGCCAGGAAGGTCGACGGCGCGCTGCTGGCCAGTGTCAACCAGCTCAACCTGACCGCCCGCGCCGGTGGCGTGGCCACGGCCCGGGTGCGGGTCACCAACCTCGGCAGCCGGCCGCAGGTCGTGCGGGCGGCGGTGCGCTCCACCACCAGGACCCTGTCGACGGTGTCGAAGTCGGTGCCGTTCGACCGGGACAGCCTGCCCACCTTCGTGGACGCGTTCGGCACGACCCGGGTCTACACCAGGACCACGTTCTCGGTGCCGAGGAACGGTGACCACCTGTCGGCCTCGATCGCGTGGCCGGGCGAGGGGCGGTTCACCGTGCGGCTGGTGCTGTTCGAGCCGGACGGCACGTTCAGCGGCTACAGCCTGCCGCAGGGGGCGGGCGCCGGCTTCGCGACCGTGGACATCCCGCAACCCACCCCGGGCACCTGGACCGCGGTCCTCTACAGCTCGCCCGGTGCGGTCGGCTTCACCGGCACCGTCCGGTTCGGCGCGACCACGTTCCAGAACCGGACCACCGGCATCGGCGTGCCGAAGGCGCAGGTCGTCCCGGCCGGTGCCACCCGCACGGTGATCGCCGCGGTGCCGGCGCCCGACCGGGCCGGCGACACCAGCGACGCGCTGACGCTGACCGGCTCCGGCCCGACCACGGTCGTGCCGATCACGCTGCGCACGCTGGTCCCGCTGAACAAGCACGGTGGCTCCTTCGCCGGCGCGTTCACCGGGGGCAACGGCCGGGGCGGCGTCCCCAACCCGGGCGTCTGGTACGACTTCGACGTCCCCCGCGGGGCCCCGTCGCTGTCGGTCGGCTTCACCGTCACCGGCGACACCAACCAGCAGCTGTACGGGTTCCTCATCGACCCCAACGGCGAGCCGGTGTCGGAGAAGACCAACGCCCGGGCCGACGGCTCGCTGGTGGCCGGCCTGCAGCTCACCCACGTGCGGCCGCAGCCGGGCCGGTGGCGGCTCGCGGTCGCGGTGTTCGGGCCGGTGTCCGGCTCGGCGCTGCGGACGCCGTACCGGGGGAAGATCTCGCTGGACGCGACGACCGTGCGGGTGGCCGGCGTGCCGAACTCGGCCGGCGTCCACCTCGCGGCCGGCACCCCGGTGACCACCACGGTCCGGTTCACCAACCGGGGCGCGGCCGACCAGGCCTACTTCCTGGACGGCCGGCTGGCCGGGCGCACCACCCTCCCGCTGGTGGTCGACAACGCCGACTTCACCATCACCAACGCGCCGCTGGGGCCGTTCCCGGCGACGCGGGTGCCGACCGAGTCGGACTCGCTGCACGTGGCCGCGACCGGTGACGGGCCGTTCAACTTCGAGGTGTCCCCGTTCCCGGCCGACCACACCGAGGACCTGGCCTTCGAGGGTGACCCGGACCGCGAGGCCGGCCCGGCGGGCACCAGCCCGTCGGTGACGGTGTCCGACCCGGTGGTCGCGCCGCAGACCTGGCTGGCGCTGCCGACGATCGCCGGCGGTCCGTTCTCCGACGCCGGGGCGGGCACGGTGAGCATGCACTTCACCGCCTCCGCACACACCCGGCCGTTCGACCCGGCGGTCACCTCCGCCACCGGGAACCCGCTGCTGGCCTACGTCTCGGCCGGTGCGCCGGCGGCGACGCCGGTGTCGGTCGAGTCCGGGGCCACCGGCTCGATCCAGCTGACGATCACCCCGACCGGTCCGGCCGGCACGGTGGTCCGGGGCACGTTGTTCCTGGACGCGATCGACCCGATCACAGGCTCGACCGACGAGGTCGCGGCCGTGCCGTACGCGTACACGGTCAGCTAGGACGAGACGGCGCCCTTCCTTGACGGAAGGGCGCC
>DATDKW010000101.1:0-4088 GCA_036519715.1 Mycobacteriales bacterium | reverse complement strand
CGGGCAGGGTCCCGGGCAGGGTCCCGGGCAGGGTCCCGGGCAGGGGCAGGGTCCGGCCGGGGGTGCAGCGTGACCGGGGCCCGGCCGGCCTCGGGGTCGATGCCGGTCCGGGACGCGTACGAGGTCTGCGCCGCCATCACCCGGGTCGAGGCCGGCAACTTCTCGTACGGGATCCGGCTGCTGCCGCCGGAGAAGCGCGACGCCCTCTCGGCCGTGTACGCGCTGGCCCGCCGGGTCGACGACGTCGCCGACGGCGAGCTGCTGGCGCCGTCGGAGCGGGCGGGCGAGCTGGAGCGGCTGCGGGACGCGATCGCCGGGCCGCCGCCCGCCGACGACCCGGTGCTGGTCGCGGTGGCGGACGCGGCCGGGCGGCTGCCGATCCCGCTGGGCGCGTTCGGCGAGCTCATCGACGGGGCCCAGATGGACGTGGCCGGCCGCCGCTACCAGACCTTTGCCGAGCTGGAGACGTACTGCCGCTGCGTGGCCGGGGCGATCGGGCGGCTGTGCCTGGGCGTGTTCGGCACCCGGACGCCGCACCCGGACGCCCCGCTCTACGCCGACCAGCTCGGCATCGCTCTGCAGCAGGCCAACATCCTGCGCGACCTGCGTGAGGACCTGCTCAACGGCCGGGTCTACGTGCCGGCCGAGGACCTGGACCGGTTCGGGGTGACGCTGCGGCTGGGCCCGGACGGCCGGCTGGCCGACGACGACGGCGGGCTGGCCCGGCTGATCCGGTTCTCGGCCGACCGGGCCCGGCGCTGGTTCGCCGAGGGCGGCCGGCTGATCCCGCTGCTGGACCGGCGCAGCGCGGCCTCGGCCGCCGCGATGGCCGGCATCTACGCCGCCCTGCTGGACCGGATCGCCGAGCGCCCCGAGCGCGTGTACGGCGGCCGGCTGTCCCTGCCGGTCTGGCAGAAGGCCGCCATCGCCGGCCGTTCCCTGACCGGAGTGTCGCGATGACCCGGGTCGGCGTCGTGGGTGGGGGACTGGCCGGGATCACGGCCGCGCTCGACCTGGCCGCGGCCGGCCGCGAGGTCACGCTGCTGGAGTCGCGGCCGTGGCTGGGCGGGCTGGCCTCGTCGTTCCGCCGGGGTGAGCTGACCGTGGACACCGGCCAGCACGTGTTCCTGCGCTGCTGCACGGCCTACCGGGGCTTCCTGGACCGGCTCGGGGTGACCGGGCTGACCACGCTGCAGTCGCGGCTGGACATCCCGGTGCTCACCCCGGGCGGGCGCCCGTCCCGGTTGCGCCGCGACCCGCTGCCTGCCCCCCTGCACCTGGCCCGGGCCCTGCTCGGCTACCGGCCGCTGACCGTGGCCGAGCGGGTGAGCGCGGCCCGGGCGGTCCGGGCGCTGGGCCGGGTCGACCCGGCCGACCCGGCCGCGGACACGGTGACGTTCGGCGCCTGGCTGGCCGCGCACGGCCAGGGGCCGCGCCCGGTGGCCGCCCTGTTCGATCTGATCGGGGTGGCGACGCTCAATCTGCCGGCCGCGGAGGCGTCGCTGTCCCTGGCCGCGAAGGTGTTCCGGACCGGCCTGCTCGAGGATGCCGCCGGCGGCGACCTGGGCTGGTCCCGGGTGCCGCTGGGCCGGTTGCACTCCGAGGCGACCGCGGACGCCCTGGCCGCGGCCGGGGTGACGGTCCGGACGTCGGCCCGGATGAGAACGCTGGAACGCAGTGGAGAGGAGTGGCGCTTGGTGACGGATACCGAATCGTTCCCGGCGGACGAGGTCGTGCTGGCCGTGCCGCCGCCGGCGGCGGAGGCGTTCCTGGCCGGCGGCGGGACGCATGCGCCGGCCGGCTGGTCCGAGCGGCTGGGCGCGTCCCCCATCGTGAACGTGCACGTCCACTACGACCGCCCGGTCACCTGCCACGCCTTCTTCGCCACCGTCGGGTCCCCGGTGCAATGGGCCTTCGACCGTACGGAGGGCAGTGGCGCGGGGACGGGCCAGTACCTGGCCGTGTCGCTGTCCGCGGCCGGCCGGCAGATCGACGAGCGGGCCGCGGACGTGCAGGCCGAGGTGCTGCCGGCGCTGGCCGCGCTGCTGCCCGCGGCCCGGGACGCGAAGGTGCTCGACACCTGGGTGACCCGGGAGCGGACCGCGACGTTCCGGGCCGTGCCGGGGACGGCCGCGCTGCGCCCGCCGGCCCGGACCGGCGTGCCCGGCGTGGCCCTGGCCGGCGCGTGGACCGCCACCGGCTGGCCCGCCACGATGGAGGGCGCCGTGCGCTCCGGGCACGCCGCCGCCCAGGCCCTCCTGCATCCATCCCGGACGGCCGCCGCGGCGGGCGTCCCCGTCGAGCGGGGGACCGTGTGACCACCGCATCCCTGACCGGCGAAACGACCAAGAAACGACGTGCTGTGGCCGAGCTGGTGAGCGTGGGTCAGGCGCTGCGCGCCGCGGTCGAGCGGCTGGAGCCGGGCACCCGCGCGGTGGCCGAATACCACTTCGGCTGGGCCGACGCCGACGGCCGCCCGTCCGGCTCGGACGCGGCCGGCGGCGGCGGCAAGGGCGTACGGGCCCGGCTGGCCCTGCTCTCGGCCCGGGCCGCGGGCGCCCCGGCCGAGGTCGGCCTGCCCGGTGCGGTCGCGGTCGAGCTGCTGCACAACTTCTCCCTGGTGCACGACGACGTGATGGACGGCGACGTCCAGCGCCGCCACCGCCGTACGGTCTGGGCCGTCTTCGGGGTGCCGGCCGCGATCCTCACCGGCAGCGCCCTGCAGGCGCTGGCGATCGAGGTGGTGCTGGACCCGCCCACCCCGGCCGGGGCCGCCGCCGCCGACCTGCTGTCCAAGACCACCCGGGTCCTCATCGGCGGGCAGTACTCCGACCTCGCCTTCGAGCGCCGGACCTCGGTCACGGTGGCCGAGTGCCTGGACATGGCCGCGGGCAAGACCGGCGCGCTCGTCGTGGCCAGCGCGACCGTCGGCGCGGTGCTGGCCGGCGCGGGCCCGCGGACCGTGGACGCGTTGTCCGCGTACGGGGAGCACGTCGGGCTGGCCTTCCAGCTCGAGGACGACCTGCTCGGCATCTGGGGCGACCCGGCCGTGACCGGCAAGCCGGCGCTGTCCGACCTGCGGGCCCGGAAGAAGTCGCTGCCGGTGGCGGCCGCGCTGGCCGCGGGCGGTGCGGCCGCGGACCGGCTCCGGTCCTGGCTCGCGACCCCGGCGCCGCCGCCGGACCAGGCCGTGGACGACCTGGCCGAGCTGCGCGGGATCGCCGACCTGGTCGAGGCGGCCGGCGGCCGGGCCTGGGCCGCGGCCGAGGCCCGGCGCCAGGTCGAGCGGGCCGAACACGCCCTCGCGGGCGAACCGGTCGACGAGGACGCCGCGGGCGACCTGGTCGGGCTGGCCCGCTCGCTGCTGGGGCGGTCGGCATGACCGCCACCCTGCCGCAGCCGGCGGCGAACGACGATCCCGGTCCACAGCAGCAGCACGGCCGCGTCGACGGCCCCTTCGGGGACCTGGGCACAACCGTCGTCGATTCCGTTGTCACCCGCCGGTCACTCCGGGACACCATCGATTCGGCCGTACGGCACCTGCAGGGTCTGCAGGACCCGGCCGGCTGGTGGAAGGGCGACCTCGAGACCAACGTGACCATGGACGCCGAGGACCTGCTGCTGCGCCACGCCCTGGGCATCCTGGACCCGGCCGACACCGAGCGGGCGGCCCGCTGGATCCGCTCCCAGCAGCGCGCCGACGGCACCTGGGCCACCTTCGCCGGCGGCCCCGGCGACCTGTCCACCACGGCCGAGGCCTGGGTCGCGCTCCGGCTGGCCGGCGACCCCGCCGATGCGCCGCACATGGCCGCGGCGGCCGCGTTCGTCCGGTCCCGCGGAGGGGTCGCCGCGACCCGGGTCTTCACCCGGATCTGGCTGTCGCTGGTCGGCCTGTGGTCGTGGGACGACGTGCCGACCATCCCGCCGGAGATCATGCTGCTGCCGCCGTGGGTGCCGCTGAACATCTACGACTGGGCCTGCTGGGCCCGGCAGACGATCGTGCCGCTGGCGGTGGTGTCCAGCCTGCGCCCGGTCCGGCCGGTGCCGTTCGGGATCGACGAGCTGCGCACCGACCGGCGCCCGCGCCG
>DATDKW010000100.1:0-2683 GCA_036519715.1 Mycobacteriales bacterium | reverse complement strand
AGGCGCTCGCTGACGACCTTGGCGGGCACGCCGGCAGCGAGTGCTGCGGTCGCGTAGCTGTGGCGCACGTCGTGGAGCCGGATCTTAGGCAGGCCCGCCTCGCGGGCGAGCCGCTCGAACCATCGCGAGAACCGCTCCGGGTGAAGCGGGCGGCCGTCCCCCCAAGTGAACACGAGCCCTGAGCCTGAATCCACCGATTTCGCCGATGGAGCCACTCGTTTGGCCTGGTAAGAGGCCCATTTCTGCCGCTGAGGCCGTTCACCTTCTAGGTGCACCGCCCTCCGAGTACCAAGGGGCTCCTGACCTGGGAGGACGCCGTAGAGCGCACGGAGTCTCGGTGGATTCAGCCTAGGACAAACGCGGGCGAGGCCGCCCGTCAGGCAGTCGGCCGCGCTGCGGTGCGGTGCGTGTTGGTCTGCTCAGCTGCGGAGCAGGCCGGCGAGCACGGCCGCCTCGCTGATCTCGGGTTGCCTGGTCGCGGTGAGCAGCGTCAACGGCCGATCCCTCGCAAGCCCGCGCAGGTGCGCCAGTGCTTCCGCCCGCCGCGGATCTTGCAGCTCCAGCTGGTAGCGGCGGCCGAATTCCTCGAAGCGGTCCGGGTCGTGGCTGTACCACTTGCGCAGCTCGTCTGACGGCGCGACGTCCTTGCACCACTCATCGAGCGCCGCCTTGGCCTTGGCCAGCCCCCGCGGCCAGATCCGGTCGACCAGCACCCTGGTGCCGTCGGCCGGCTCCGGCTCCTCATACACCCGGCGTACCCGGACTGTTCCTCCCGCCATCGCCTACTCCGTAAGTCCGAGGTCCCGCTCCTGGCTAACTGGCCGCCGCGAACCCGGTGCGTTCACCCCGCGGCGGGACACCAGGGGGTAACCCACCCGCACGGCCCGCAATACGACCCAGGCCGACTGGCCCGCCCACCTTGGCCTGATAGGCTGGTGCGTCGCAGTTCGGTAACGGACGATATCGCGATGAGCGGCAGGATGTAGTCCATGTCTGAGGGAACCGGCGCGAGGCCGATGGTGATCGTCGGTGGCGGCAAGACCGGCGGCACTGCCGCCGCAACCCTGCGTGACGAGGGGTTCGAGGGGCCGGTCGTGCTCGTCAGCCGGGAGCCGGGCATCCCGTTTGGCCGTCCCCCACTGTCCAAGACCTACCTGCGGTCGGAAGAGGACCTCACCGGCTGGTATGTCAGGCCCGCCGACTGGTACCAGGCCCACGACGTCGAGCTCCGCGCCGAACTCCGTGGTCGCGGTCGATCCGGCGGCACACGCGCTGGCCCTGGGGTCGGGCGGAGAACTGGGGTACCAGAAGCTCCTGCTGGCGACGGGAGGACGGAACCGGCGGCTGCAGGTTCCCGGCGCCGAGCTGCCCGGCATCCACTACCTGCGGACGGTGGCCGACTGCGACGCGATCAAGCGCGAAGCCGTGGCGGGCCGGCGCGCGACCGTGGTGGGCATGGGGTTCATCGGTTGCGAGGTGGCGGCCTCGCTGACCCAGTTCGGCGTGCAGGTCACTGCGGTCTTTCCCGGCCGGAGCCCGCTGGAACGGGTCCTGGGCGCGGAGATCGGCGCCCTGATCAGCGCGATGCACCGCGCAAACGGGGTCCGGCTGGTCGCCGGATCGCAGGTTGCCGCGTTCGAAGGGACCGAGCGGCTGGAGTCGGTGGTGCTGGCCGACGGGGAGCGGGTCGGGTGCGGCTTGGCCGTCGTCGGTGTGGGGATCGAGCCGGAGGTGCCCGCGGTCGCGGGCGCAGCCGTGGCCCAGGACAACGGGATTGTTGTCGACGAGCGGTGCCGCAGCAGCGCGGCCGACGTCTACGCGGCCGGCGACGTCGCCAACCACCTCCACCCGGTTCTCGGCCGCATCCGGGTCGAGCACTACAACAGCGCCGAGCACCACGGGGCCGCGGTGGCGCGGTCGATGCTGGGCTCGGCGGCCCCTTTCGACTACCTCCACAACTTCTGGACCGACCAGTACGAGCACACGCTCCAGTACGTCGGCCACGCCACCAGCTGGGACGACTTCGCCGTCCGGGGGAGCCTGCAGGAGGGGAAGTTCGTGGGCTTCTACCTGGCTGCCGGGGTCGTGCGGGCGGCCGTCGGCTTTGACCGCGGCGGCGATCCCGAGTGGGAGCCCGACTCGGAGATGGCGGCCTGCGCGCGCCTGGTGACCCGCCGCGCCCACCCCGACCGCGGCCAGCTCACCGACGAGCGCTTTGACCTCCGATCGCTGATGCAGTGACGCGGTCGGTGCCGCCGTCGGCCCGCTAGCTAGCTCAGCCTGGCCCGGCACCGGAGAACAAGGGGATGTTCACCATCCCAGCGTCGTAGCATCATGGCTTCGCCAGGCGATGAAGGGGGCGCAGATGGCGACGCTGTACGAGCGGCTCGGCGGTCTGGATGCGATCACCGCGGTGGTGGATTCCGCCGTGGCCCGCCAGGGAGGCGATGACCGGATCAACAGGAAGTTCGGGCGGACCGACATCCCGCACCTCAAGAAGAACTTCGTCGACCAAGTGTGTGAGGCGACCGGCGGTCCCTGCGCCTACACCGGCCGGAGCATGCGGGAGACGCACGACGGGATGCAGGTCACGGCCGGCGAGTTCGACGCGTTCATCCAGGATCTGGAGGGGGTGCTCGACGAGTTCAACGTCCCCACGACGGAGCACGACGAGCTGCTCGGT
>DATDKW010000099.1:0-12893 GCA_036519715.1 Mycobacteriales bacterium | reverse complement strand
CGCCGTCCGGGGCGCCCAGCCGCAGCCGCAGCGGCGTGCCGTACCAGCCGGCCAGGCTGCGCCGCGGCACCAGCACCCGGTCGTGTGGGGCCGCCAGCGAGCCGTCCAGCAGCAGGTCCTGGACGCCGCCGCGGCCGTCGGCGTCGTGCAGCCGCAGGCCCAGGCCCGGTACGTCCGGCAGGCCGGGGACCGGCCCGAGGCCCCAGGACGACCGGGCCGTCACCGCGTACGTCTCCTCGCCGCGCAGCAGCGGGACGCCCGGCACCGCCACCCGCGGCCGGAGCTCGAGCGTGCCGGTCAGCGGCAGGCCCGCGGTGTGCACGCCCTCGCCGCCGCGGCGGGCGGCCAGCCGGGCGAACCCGGCGGCCAGGGCGGCGCCGGCGGGACGGGTGACGAGGGCGGGCACGCGCATGCGCGCGGCGTACCCGAGCACCGGTGACCTGCACCAACTGGCCGGAATGGGGTTGCGCGGGCGGCCGTCGGGAAATCTCTCTCCCAGACGCACGAACCAATCGACTGGAGAGAAACGATGATCGACCAGGCATCGGTGCCTTCGCTGATGGGCTCGACCGTCCGGGACAACGCGGGCGAGAAGATCGGCAAGGTCGGCCAGGTCTACCTGGACGACACCACGGGCCAGCCCGAGTGGGTCACGGTGCGGACCGGGCTGTTCGGCACCAAGGAGAGTTTCGTCCCGCTGGCCGCGGCCCGGGTCGAGGGCGACGAGCTCGTGGTGGACATCGCCAAGGACCGGGTCTCGGACGCGCCCAAGATCGACGAGGACGGGCACCTGTCCGAGGAGCAGGAGACCGAGCTCTACCAGTACTACGGGGTCAGCCAGGGTCCGTTCGGGCGGCAGACCACGCCGACCGCGGGCGGCGGCCCGACCGACAGCACGTACGCGGGGACCGAGACCGGCCGCACCGGCGAGGGCTACCCGGAGACCGACGCCGGCGCCGACTACGCCACCACCGGCCTGGCCGACGCGCCGACCACCCAGTACCCGGTCACGGACGCCGGGACCGGCGCGCCGGCCCGCGACTACGCGGCCACGGACTACCGCACCACCGACGCGTCCACCGGGGTGGCGGGCACGACCGACTACGCCGGCACCGACGCCGCCACCGGCGTGGCCGGCACGCCGGACTACGCCACCACCGACGCGGCGACCGGCGTGGACCGGACCGGCGCCGGCTACGACACCCGCGGCACCGGGACGACCGGCACGGCCGGCACACTGGGCACCGCCGGCACGGTGGGCACCGCCGGGACGGTAGGGGCCACCAGCGGCCGGGACGACCTGGACCGGATGGGACCGGGCCACGGCGACCCGACCGGCACGCCGGTCGGCGACGCCGACGTCTCCGAGGCCTTCAGCGGCCCCGGCTACGGCGAGGTGGACCGGCCGGAGGTGGCCGAGGCCGGCCCCGACTTCGCCCGCGGCGAGGACGGGTCCGTGACCACCGGCGAGGTGGACTCCGGTCCGGACTTCGCCCGCGGCGAGGACATGAGCGTCACGCACGAGGAGTCCACCACCGGCCCGGACTACGCCCGGGGCCAGGACCGCTCCTCCACCTTCGGCGACGAGCGGGTCACCACCACCACCCCGGCCGAGGACACCACGTCGAAGCCGCCGTTCAAGAGCCGCCTGCGCCGCTGGCTCAGCAGCGACGAGCCGGCCGCGCCCGACGACACGGACACCCGCTGAGCGCGGGGCCGGCCCGTCTCACCCCGGCGGGCCGGCCCAGTCCAGCAGCAGCAGGGTGGCGTCGTCCTGCAGCTGCCCGTCCTGGTGGGCCAGCACGGACTGGATCAGCCGGCGCAGCACCTCCGGCCCGGCGTGCCCGGACGCCGACGCCCGGACCACGAAGTCGGCCAGCCGCTCCTCGCTGAAGAACTGCCCGAGCCGGCGGGCCTCGACCACCCCGTCGGTGTAGAGCACCAGCTGGTCGCCCGGCTCCAGCTGCAGTGTGTGCACCGGCGCGTGCCCGTCGGTGAACCGCAGCCCCAGCGGGGTCGCCGGCCGCGCCGGCGGCAGCTTCACCTGCCGGTCGCGCCGGACCAGCAGCGGTGGCAGGTGCCCGGCCGACACCCAGTTCAGCAGCCCGGTGGCCACGTCCAGGTCGAGCAGCAGGCCGGTGACGAACTGGCCGTCGCGGAACTGCTCCGCGATCGCGATGTCGATCGTCTCGTACATGCTGCGCAGGTCGCTGAGCCCGCGCCGGGCGTTGCGGTACGCCCCGACCGCGAGCGTGGACAGCAGCGTCGCGTTCAGCCCGTGGCCCATGGCGTCGAACAGCGCCACGTACAGCCGGCCGTCGTTGAGCGCGTAGTCGAAGGCGTCGCCGCCGACCTCGTTCCAGGGCTCCAGCAGCCCGGACAACGACACCCCCTCGGCCTTGATCGTGGTCGGCGGCAGCAGCCGCCACTGGATCTCGGCCGGCAGCTCCATCGGCCGGGCCCGGCGGACCAGCTCGAACACGTCCCCGTAGGCCCAGCGGGTCACCAGCAGCGCGGCGACCAGGTCGGCGAAGTCCTCGGCCCCGGGCCGGATGGTCTCGACGTCGGCGGCCGCGACCGTGAGCTCCAGCACGCCCAGCCGCTCGCTGCCCTCCGACAGCGGCAGCCACAGCCGGCGGGTGCCCTCGGCGCCCTCGCCGTTGTGCGGGCTGCCGGTCCGGTACGCGTGCCCGGCCAGGGTGCCGTCCACGCCCAGCGGCAGCCGGGCCGGCATGCCCGAGTAAGGCAGCGGCATCAGCCGGGTCTGCCCGTAGTCGGTCAGGTAGATGACCGCGTCGGCCATCCCGGCGGTGGCCCCGAGCTCGGCCACCAGCGGCGCCAGCTGGCTCGGGCCGGTGCCGCGGGTACGCCGGACGAGCTCGCCCAGCACGGCACTCGGGTCGGGAACCATGTCTGCAGACGATAGGGGCCCACCCCCGCCGGGCAGTACCGTCGAGTGGTGGGACATGGGCACGGGCACGCCCACGGCTCCGGTACGGCTGCGGCCGGCTACCGCGGCCGGCTGCTCGCCGTGCTCGGGATCACCCTGTCCGTTCTCGTCGTCGAGGTCGTCGCCGGGCTGCTGTCCGGCAGCCTGGCCCTGCTGGCCGACGCCGCCCACCTGGGCACCGACGCCCTCGGGATCGGGCTGGCCCTGCTGGCCGTCCGGGTGGCGGGCCGGGCCCCGACGGTGCGGCGGACCTTCGGCTGGCAGCGGGCCGAGGTGCTGGCGGCCGCGGTCAACGCGGTGCTGCTGCTCGGGCTGGCCGCCGCCGTCGTGGTCGAGGCGGTGCGGCGGCTGACCGACCCGCCGCCGATCGAGGCCGGCACGGTGCTCGTCGTGGGCGCGCTCGGCCTGGTCGCCAACGGGGTCGGGCTGGCCCTGCTGGCCCGCGGCCAGCGCGAGTCGCTCAACGTCCGGGGCGCGTTCCTGGAGGTGCTCGGCGACGCCTTCGGCTCGCTGGCGGTGCTGGTCGCGGCGGCGGTGGTCGCGCTGACCGGGCAGGAGCGGGCCGACCCGGTCGCCTCGCTGCTCATCGCCGCGCTGATCGTGCCGCGGGCGGTCAAGCTGCTGCGGGACACCGGCGAGGTGCTGCTGGAGGGCACGCCGCGCGGGGTCGACCTGGCCGAGGTGCGCAAGCACATGCTGGCCCAGCCGGGCGTGGTCGACGTGCACGACCTGCACGCCTGGACCATCACCAGCGGCGTGCCGGTGCTGTCCGCGCACGTGACGGTGGAGGGCCCGGTCCTCACGGCGTCCTGCCAGGGCGGCGTGCTCGACCGGCTGCACAAGTGCCTGCGGCAGGACTTCGACGTCGAGCACTCGACGTTCCAGCTGGAGCCGGCCGGTCACCGCGGCCACGAGGGCGCCGATCATCACTGAGGCTCTGGCCTGCACTCTCCGCGTACGAAGCGCTTCAATCGGTCAAAGTTGCCGACAACCCCTCGGAACCGGGCAGCCGGGGTGACATGCTCTCGGCCGAACTGTCGCCAGGGACACAGGGTGGCGACCTGTCGCGGGGAGCGTCATGGGCAGGCACACCGTGGCCGCGGGACGGGTGGGCCGGCCGGTGTTGTGGATCGCGGCCGCCGCGCTGGCCGTGATCGCGCTGGTGTCCGCGGGTGCGGTGCTGCTCGACCGCCGGCCGGAGGACCGGGTGCCCGGCAGTGCGTCGCTGCTGGCCCCCGCGACCTGCGACCGGAGCCTGCGGGTGGTGACGGCGACCTCGTTCGCGCCGGTGCTGGCGGCGGTGCAGCCGGCCCTGGCCACCGGCCGGGACTGCGTCGCGCTGGACACCGTCGTGGTCGACGGCCGGCTGGCCGCCGACCGGGTGGCCGAGCGGGAGGCCGACCTTTGGATCCCGGACGACGTCTCCTGGGCCGCGGTCGCCCGCCCCGGCCTGCTGGCCGAGGAGGGCCAGGGCGGCTCCGGCACGGTCCTGGCCACCAGCCCGATCTACCTGGTCGCCGATCCCGGCACGGCGGCGAAGGTGACCGCGGCCGGCGGCTCCTGGCTGGGCCTGGCCGGCCTGGTCACCCGGGCCGGCTCCGGGGTCCGGCTCAGCGTCCGCGACCCCAACGGCTCCGGCGACGGCATGGTCGCGGCCGGGAGCCTGGGTGAGGCGGTCTGGAACGACCGCGGGATGGACGCGTCCTCGGCCGCGTTGTCGGCCGCCCTCAAGCAGACCCGGACGGTCGTCGGGACCGACCCGGCGCTGCCCAACCGGACCGGCGAGGTCGGCCTCGTCGCCGAGTACGCGCTGGCCACGCACCGCCCCGCCGGGGCCACCGTGCTCGCCGGCTCCGACTACACCGCCCTGCTCCGGTACGGCTGGCTGCCGTCGGCCGCCGCGGTCGGCACCCCCGAGCGCGCCGCCGCGCTGGACCGGCTGCTGTCCGTGCTGAAGGGCCCGGCCGCGGCCCCGGCGTACGCGGCGGCGAAGCTGCGCCGTCCCGGCGGTCCGGCCCCGGCCGGCGTCACCGGGCTGCCGGCCCTGACCGCCAAGCCGCTGGGGATCCTCAAGCCGCACCACGTCGACCACGTCTTCGCGGCCTGGTACGTGCAGGACCGGCGCAGCAGCATCCTGCTCGCGGTGGACGTGTCCGGCTCGATGCAGGAGCCGGCGCCGGGCACGGACACGCCGCTGATCCAGCTGGTGCAGCAGGGCTGCCTCGCGGTCGGGCGGCTGCTGCCGGACCAGTCCGCGCTGGGGCTGTGGGCGTTCGGGTCGCAGCTGGACCCGCCGCGCGACTACCGGGTGCTGCTGCCGACCGCGGCGCTGACCGAGGGGCAGCGGGCCGGCCTGAGCGGGGCGGTGGGCAGGCTGACCGCCGAGCAGACCGGGACCGGGCTGTACGACACGATCCTGGCCGCGTACCGGTCGGCGACGCAGTCGTACCGGCCCGGGGTGGCCAACGAGGTCGTGATCTTCACCGACGGGCGCAACGAGGACGACGCCGTCTCCATCGACGCGGCCCAGCTGACCGCCGGGCTGAGGAAGACGGCCGACCCGAAGCGGCCGGTGCAGCTGACCGTGGTCGCGTTCGGCGCGGCCTCGGACGCGGACGGCCTGCAGAAGACGATCGGCCCGGTCGGCGGGTACGTCTCCGCGGTCCGGACGCCGGAGGAGGTCGCCGCCGCCTTCCTGCACGCCGCCGCCTCCGGCCTCCACGACTGACCGCCCCGCCCCGCCCCGCCCCGCCCCGCCCCGCCCCCCGCCCCGCCCGCCCCGCCCCGGCCCGGCCGCGGCCCGGTTCCGGCGCGAGCGCGGCCCGGTTCGGGCGCGGGTCAGGCCGGGGGTCCGGCGCGGGCCGAGGCGTCGGCTCGGGCGTGGGCGAGGCCCCGGCTCGGCGTGGGCGAGGCCCCGGCTCGGCATGGGCGAGGCCCCGGCTCGGGCGCGGGTCGGGTGCGGCCCACGCACGGCCGGCTCGGGCGCGGGTCAGGCGCGGGCGAAGCCCGGCTGACCGTGCGGCTCAGGCGCGGGCGAGGCGGCGGAGCTGGGCCGCGAGGTAGGCGCGGGCCCGGCGCTGCCCGCCCCGGGCGGCAATGGCCGCCTGCAGGTCGGTCAGGGCCCGCAGCAGCCGGGCCCGGTCCACCGGCCATCCGCGCCGCTCGCACTCCTCCGCCCACGCCGCCGGGGTCGCGTGGCCCCGGGCGGAGTTGCAGCGCCCGCACGCGGCCGCCTCGTTCTCCAGCCAGGACGGCCCGCCCTTGACCTTCGGCACCAGGTGGTCGGTCGTCGCCCCGACCAGCCGGGAGAACTCCCGCCCGCACCACAGGCAGCGGGCCCCGTCCCGGCGCACCAGCTCGTCCAGCCGCTGCGCCCGGGATAGCTGCACCGGACCATTCTGCCCGCTCTATCGCTGACCGGCGAAACGACCAAGAAACCTGGATCAACGTAGGCTTCCCGCCCGTGAGCGGTACGCGGCGGGTGACGGAGGTGCCACCGGGGTTGCCCAGCGGCGCGGCCGCGGACCTGGTGGAGGAAGTGCTGGTGCTGGGCGGCCGGGAGACCCGGCTGCTGCGCCCGCGCTCCGGCGACGCGCTGCTGGACGAGGTGCTGGCCGAGGAGGACCCGGCCGACGACCGGCTGCCGTTCTGGGCCGAGCTGTGGCCCAGCGGCAGCGCCCTGGCCGCGGTCGTCGCGGCCGAGCCGCTGGCCGGCAGCCGGGTGCTGGAGCTGGGCTCCGGCCTCGGCCTGGTCTCGGTCGCCGCCGCGCTGGCCGGCGCGGACGTGCTGGCCGCCGACCAGTCCCCGGAGGCGGTCGCGTTCACCACGGTCAACGCCCGCCGCAACGACGTCCCGGTCCGGGTGCTGCGCTGCACCTTCGAGCAGCCCGAGGCCCTGCTGGCCGAGGCCCCGTACGACCTCGTGGTCGCGGCCGACGTGATCTACGAGCCGAAGACAGTGCCGGTGCTGGTCGACCTGCTGCCGCGCCTGGTCGGCCCGGGCGGCCGGGTCTGGCTGGCCGACCCGGGCCGCCCCCGCGAGGACGACTTCCTGCGCCGGGTCGACCGGGCCGGCTGGCACCGCGACACCGAGCTGGTCACCCCGCCGGACACGCTCCCGCGCGTCCGCATCCACAAGCTGACCCGTTAGACCAGCGCGCGCAGCGCCTGCTCCAGCGGAGTGCTGGGGCGCCCGGCCAGCCGGGACAGGTCGGAGGTGGCGTCGGCGAGCGTGCCCTCCCGGATGTTGCCGTCCAGCGCGACCACGAACCCCGCCGTCGCCTCGTCCAGCCCGGCGCCGGTGAGGACGGCCAGGTGCTCCTCCGGCGAGACCGACCGGTAGGTCACCTCCCGGCCCAGCACGGTCGACAGCGTCGCCGCGAACTGGTCGAAGTCCCAGGCCGTGTCACCGGTCAGCTCGTACACGGCGTTGCGGTGGCCGTCGGTGGCCAGCACCGCGGCGATGGCGGCGGCGTAGTCGGCCCGGGTGGCGCTGGCGACCCGGCCGGACCCGGCGCTGCCCACGATCTCGCCGGTCTGCGCGGCCTGGGCCACGGTCGGCGCGTAGTTCTCCGTGTACCAGTTGTTCCGCACGATCGTGTACGGCACATCGCCGGCCTTGATCAGCGCCTCGGTGCCGGCGTGCTCGGGCGCCAGCACCAGCGTGGTGTCGTCGGCGTGGGCGGCGCTGGTATAGACGACCCGGGCCACGCCCGCCTTGACCGCCGCGTCCAGGGCGTTGCCGTGCTGCTGGACCCGGTTGCCGGGCACCGGCCCCGAGGTCAGCAGGAAGGTGTCGCCGGCGGACAAGACGCTGGCGTCCGGGGCGTCGTAGTCGAACACCGCGGTCCGCACGCCCAGCTGGCCCAGCTCGGCCAGCTTGCCGGCGGACCGGCCGGTCGCGACCACCTCGTCCGGGGCGATGCCCCGGGCCAGCAGCTGCTCGACGACGAGACGGCCGAGATGCCCGGTGGCCCCGGCCACGACGATCGACATGGTGACGTACCTCCGCGGTGGGAAAGTGCTTGCAGTTTCAAATAACCCGCCGGCGACGGCGATGTTCCCGGGTCAGGACCACTCGGTGTGCGGCCGCCCGTGCCGGGACCCGTCCACGACCACGTCGACCTTCTCGTCGTAGAAGGCCAGCAGGTCCCGCACCGGCACGGCGTCGTTGAGCGGGTCGGGATAGAACCAGACCAGGTCGTCGAGCACGGTCCCGTCCGGCATCTCCACCGACTTGTACGACGCCACCCCCTTGTACGCGCAGATCGTCGTCGAGGAGCTGTCCCGCAGCGGCACCCGGACGTCCTCGGCCGGCAGGTAGTAGCGCACCGGCAGGCCGGTCTCGAACAGCAGCCGGGCCCGGCCGGTCTCGGCCAGCACCACGCCGTCCCGCTCGATCCGCACCTGCCGTGAGGACGGCAGCACGTCGATGCGCGCGTACGGGTCGCGCGGGTGGCCGATGCGCTGCTCGTCCTCCTCGTACCAGGCGTCGAAGCCGGCGAAGTCGACCAGCAGGTAGCCGTCCAGGCCGCGGTCGCCCGGGACCCGGAAGGCCTGCGCGGCGCGGTCGCCGGACCGCAGCAGCACCGGCTCGCCCGGGGTCGTGTGCGCCGCGAAGGGCGTGCCCGGGAACACCACCGGCCCGTCCGGGGCGGCCGGCGGCTCGGCCGGGTCGGGCTCGACCGCGGCGGTGACGTCCGCGACCGGCACCGCGTACCCCGGCACCACCCGGCGCGGCTCCCAGACCAGCATCGCCCGGGTGGTGTCGACCACCGCGTCGCCGCCGAGGACACCGCGCAGCCGCCGCGGCAGCAGCTCCCGGCGCAGCTCGCCGCGCTCGGCCGACAAGACATCCCGCATCCGTACGCTCATGGCGCCTGTCTACTCCGTCGGCTCCCCGTCGCCGGACCGCAGCTCCTGGCCGAGCTCGGCCGGGTCGGGGTCGGGCCAGGACCCGAGCGGGCCGCCGGGCACGTCCACGCTGAGCACCGCGCCGTTCTCCCGTAGTACCAGCGGGGCCGGGTGACCGGCCCGGGCCGCGGTTCCGGTCGCCGCGGAAGGGCGACGGCGGCCGGAGGCCGTGGTAGCGTTGCCAGCAGTTGTGAATCGCAGTTGTTTTCCTCGATCGTCTCGACGCCCGTGGGAGTGACCGCGGGCGTTCTCTTTTTTCCCCGTCCGGGATCCGGCCGGGAAGAGGACCACACGACTCCGTGCCACCACCGGTGGTTCGGGTACTGGTCTCATATAGGAGCATGCATGACTCAGGGCACCGTGAAGTGGTTCAACGGCGAGAAGGGCTTCGGCTTCATCGCCCCTGACGGCGGCGGCGCCGACGTCTTCGTCCACTACTCGGCTATCGCCTCCTCCGGCTACCGCAGCCTCGAGGAGAACCAGCGGGTGGAGTTCGAGACCACCCAGGGCCAGAAGGGCCCGCAGGCGGAGAACGTCCGCCCGGTCTGATCGGCCAGCGCGCACGGACTTCCCGGTCCCGACCCCCTCAGGGGGTCGGGACCGACCCATCTCCAGACCCGTTCAGCACCCCGGCCTCTGGTACCGTTTCTCGTACGAGTCGGAGGTGCACGGTGTCGGTGACGGCGAGCGAAGCGCGGCAGCGGCTGTTCCCGTTGATCGAGGAAGTCAACGACGACCAGGTCGCGGTCGAGATCGTGTCCAAGCGCGGCACCGCCTACCTGGTCTCCGCGGACGAATACCACTCGCTGAAGGAGACCGTCCACCTGCTGCAGTCGCCGCGCAACGCGGAGCGGCTGCGGGAGAGCATCGCCCAGCTGCGGGCCGGTGACGTGGCGGCCCGCGAGCTGTCCGAGCCCTCGGAGTGAAGGTCGTCTTCACCTCGAACGGCTGGGAGGACTATTGCAGCTGGGTCGGTGACCGCAAGACGCTGCTGCGGATCAACCGGCTCATCGGCGAGGCCGCGCGCGACCCCGGCACCGGGACGGGCAAGCCCGAGCGGCTCTCCGGCGACCTGGCCGGCTTCTGGTGCCGCCGCATCGACCAGGAACACCGCCTCGTCTACACCGTGGACCACGACGAGCTGATCATCGTGCAGGCGCGATACCACTACTGAGTGGCGGGCAGGGGTTGGGCGGCGGACCAGTGGGTGTCGTCGAGGGTGGCGGCGTCGTCGGAGTCGTAGTCGACCGCCATCCGCCAGCGCCCGCCGGACTTCCGGCTGAACGTGTGGAACCGGCCGTGGAACACCTCGTCGCCGACCTCGATCCGGTAGATCCCGCGCTCGCTGGCCAGCGCCCCGTCCGCCAGCCGCTCGGTGAAGCGGAAGTCGATCGCCAGCGGCAGGCCCCGCGCCGCCGCGTCGGCGAACCACGGCCCGACCTCCGCCGCCATCTCCGCGTACCCCTGCACGACCCGCCGCGGCCCGCCGACCCGGATCAGGTCGGGCGTGTGCAGCGCCAGGTAGGCATCGGTGTCATAGGCCCGGTACGCCGCCCGGAACGGCTCCCAGACGTCCCGGTTCAGCTCGGCCAGCAGCTCCTCCGTCACCGGTCCAGCTTGGCACTGCTGTCCACCGCATTGCCCCGTTAGGGTGAACGGGTGGCTCGATGAGGAGGCACCTGTGGACAACGGGCCGGTCACCGACGGCGTGGACGCCGCCGTCCTGCACGGCATCGTCGAGGACCTCGCCGGCAAGTTCGAGCTGCGCCCGCTGCTGGAGCGGATCCTGCGCCGCTCGGTCGAGCTGCTCGGCGGCGACGCCGGCTCGATCTGCAGCGTGGACGAGGCCGCCGGGGTCTACCGCAAGGAGGCCGACATCGGCGTGGCCTGCCAGTCCGGCCAGGTCTTCCCGCTCACCGAGGGGATGACCGGGGCGGTCGTCCGGGCCCGCGGCCCGGTCCGGTTCGCCGACTACCGGACCGTCCCGGGCGGGCACGTCCGGGCCCAGGACCGGGAGACCCTGCGCGGCGTGGTCGGGGTGCCGATCCTGTGGCGGGGCGGCGTGGTCGGCGCCTGCGTGGTGTTCAGCCGCGACCCAGCCCGGGTCTTCGGCGACACCGACGTGGCCCGGCTGGAGCTGTTCGCCCGGCACGCCGCCGTCGCGCTGGCCAACGCCCGGCTCTACCAGGAGGCCGAGGCCCACGCCCGGGCCGAGGCGGCCGGGGCCGAGCGCGACCGGCTGGTGCGCGAGGTCCACGACACCGTCGCGCAGGGCCTGGCCTCGGTCATCGTGCACCTGGACGCGGCCGCCCGCGGCGTCCGGGACGCCGCCGACCCGGCCCAGGAGATCGAGCGGGCCCGGGAGTCCGCGGTGACCGCGCTGGCCGAGACCCGCCGTACGGTGCTGGGCCTGGCGCCGTCCCCGCTGGAGGGCCGGTCCCTGGCCGAGGCCCTGGAGCTGGAGCTGGGCTGGGCCAATCGCACCGGCAACCTGGACGTACGGCTGGTGGAGGCGGGCCCGCCGCAGCCGGTGCCGGCCGCGCTGGCGCACCAGCTGTTCCGGATCGCGCAGGAGGCGCTGACCAACGCGGTCCGGCACGCCGGGGCCCGGTCGGTCCGGATCGGGGTGATCCACGAGGACGGCGCCGTCGCGGTGCTGGTGCAGGACGACGGCCAGGGCTTCGCCCCGGGCGAGCCCGCGGGCTCGATCGGCCTGCGCGGCATGGCCGAGCGGGCCCGGCTGATCGGCGGCACGCTGGACGTGGACTCGGTGGCCGGCTGGGGCACCCGGGTCCGGGTCCGGGCCCCGCTCGGCGCGGCCGTCGCCGACCGGACCCGGGTGCTCGTCGCCGCCCCGCACCCCATCACCCGGGCCGGCGTGGTCCGGCTGCTGGCCGCGGGCGAACCCGCCCTGCAGGTGGCCGGCGAGGTCGACTCGGTCGACGCCGCCCTGGACGCGTACCGGCTGCTGGCACCGGACGTGGTGCTGGTGCACCTGGACCTGCCCGACCCCGACGGCCTGGCCGGCGTCCGGGCCATCCGCGCCCTGGACCCGGCCGCGGTCGTGCTGGTCCTGTGCGCGGCCCGCGACCAGGAGCACGCGGCCGGCACGCTGCGGGCCGGCGCCAGCGGCTGGCTGGTCGAGGACGCCGGCGGCACCGAGCTGGCCCGGGCGCTGCTGGCCGCAGCCCAGGGCCGGGCCGTGCTGCCGGCCGCAGCCCTCAGCGGCGTGGCCGACCCGGTCGCGCTGACCGGCCGCGAGCGCGAGGTGCACGCGCTGGCCCGCCGCGGCCTGCGGGACAAGCAGATCGCCGAGCGGCTGGGCATCTCGGTGAAGACGGTGGAGAAGCACGTCGGCGCGGTGCTGCGCAAGACCGGCGTGCGCAACCGCACCGAGCTGGCCGCGCTGGGCGTCCGGTGATGGGGGAAATCCCCACCACGAAGACGGGGAGCATCCCCGGCGCGACCGCCCCGGACTGAGACCTAGCGTCGGTGCATGCCTGTCGTACCGACCGGAGAGATCCTGGCCCGGGCGTACCGCGACCGCTACGGCGTGGCCGCGATCAACATCGTGAACGACCTCACGCTGGAGGCCGTCCTGGCCGCCGCGACCGAGGTCGACGCCCCGGTGATCGTCCAGACCTCGGTCAAGACCGTCCGCGCCATCGGCTACGACGTCCTGTACGGCATGTGGCGGGCCATGACCGCCGACGTCCCGGTCCCGGTCGCGCTGCACCTGGACCACTGCCCGGACCGCGAGGTGATCAGCCGCTGCCTGCGTACGGGCTGGAACTCGGTGCTGTTCGACGCCTCCACCCTGCCGATCGAGGAGAACCAGCGGCAGACGGTCGAGGTGGTGGCCGAGGCCAGGCAGTACGGCGCCCAGGTCGAGGGTGAGGTCGAGTCGATCACCGGGGTCGAGGACGGCATCGGCTCCGACACCGAGGCGGCCCGGCAGGACCTGGGCGCGGTGGTGGACTTCATCCGCACCACCGGGGTGGACGTGTTCGCGCCGGCCATCGGCAACGCC
>DATDKW010000098.1:0-4856 GCA_036519715.1 Mycobacteriales bacterium | reverse complement strand
CGGCTCGACCAGCGCGTCCCGGCAGACGATGGTCAGCGGCGGCGCGGTGCAGATGGCGTGCGCCGGGGTGCGCGAGGTCGTGCTGGAGCGGGCGGCGCTCGACCTGCACCTCGCCCCGGCCGACATGGTGCTCGGCGACGGGGAGGTGACCACGAAGGACGGCACCCGCCGGGTGTCGCTGGCCGAGGCGCTGCGAGCCGGGCCGGTCGAGGCGTACCGGGAGTTCCACCACGCGCCGACCGAGCCGCTGGACGAGGACGGGCAGGGCAACGCGCACTGGTCGTTCGCGTTCGCCGCGCACCGGGCGGTCGTCGACGTGGACGAGGAGCTGGGGCTGGTGCGGGTGGTGCAGATGGCCACCGCCCAGGACGTCGGCAAGGCGCTGAACCCGCTCGCGGTCACCGGCCAGATCGAGGGCGGCATCGCGCAGGGGCTCGGCCTGGCGGTGATGGAGGAGATCGTCGTCGCGGACGGGCGGATCCGGAACCCGTCGTTCACCGACTACCTGCTGCCCACCCCGCTGGACATGCCCCCGGTCGTCCAGACCTGGATCGAGCAGCCCGAGCGCGGCGTCCCGTACGGGGCCAAGGGAGTCGGCGAGCCGCCCACGATCGCCTCCACCGGCGCGATCGTCGCCGCCATCCGCGCCGCGACCGGCCGCCCCCTGACCCGCGTCCCCGTCCGCCCCGACGACATCGCACTCTGACCGATCGGCGCCAGGGCCTGCTACGCCGGACCAGGTCCGCCCCGGCACCGGTGCAGGCGCGTGGGAGGGCGCCGACGGCGCCTGACCCCGGCCGTCACACGAGGTCGGTGAGGAAGTCGGCGAGGGCGTCGATGTCGGTGCGGGCGGTCGCGGGGAGGCCGTGGGCCGCAAGGAGCGCGGCGGCCTGCGGGTCGGGGAGCGACTCGAGCCAGGTGCGGGTGAGGTCGGTGCGGGCGGTGGGGGTGAGGGTGCCCCACAGCCGGAGGCGGGCCAGGCCGCCGTCGGGGTAGGCGTCGAGGCGGACCTCGGTCACCGGCGGGTGCGGCGGCAGCGGCAGGCGGTGGCGGGTGTCGGGGAGCAAGGGCGTGCGGGGGAGCAGCTCGACCCAGCTGCCGTCGGCGGTCAGGCCGGTGAGGCGGCCCTCGCCGGGAGCGTTGTGGAGAAAGTACGACGTGTCCAGCTCGGCCTGGGCGATCACGCCCTCGCCGGCCAGGCGCACGGTCACCCAGTCGTTGCCGGGGCCGCGGCGCCGCGCGGTCTCCCAGCCCTCGCCCATGGAGCGGGCCACGCCGGGGGAGATCAGCTGCACCGGCGTGGAGTAGAACTCGTTGCTGCAGCCGGCGATCGTGCCGCCGTTCTCCAGGGCGGCCAGGTCGAGCGGGCCGGCGCCGAGCAGCCGCGGGTCCGGCACCGGCGTGCCGTGCACCCGCAGCCGGGCCACCCCGCCGTCCGGGTGGATAGTCAGCCGGACGTGCGTGAGCCGCGGGGAGTCGGCCACCGGAAAGGCGTTGCGGGTGTCACCGTCCAGTGTGGACTTCGGCAGCAGCGGCTGCCAATCCAGTGTGGACAGTTCGGCGGCGGTGGGGTAGCCGTCGACGCCGAGACCGTCCAGGGATGCCGCGGCCGGATAGTTGCCGGTGAAGAAGCTGGTGTCGACGACCACGTCCGACACGACCCCCGGTACGCCGAGTCGCACGATGGCCCAGTCGGAGCCGGGGGAGCGGCGCCGGCGGGTCTCCCAGCCGTCGTAGACCTTGCCCTTGTGGCCGAACTCGTCATGCCGGACCGGGTCGTGCGCGAGGATCAGGTTCTCGGCCTCGGCGAAGGACGCGTCGTTCCAGGCCACGACCGCGCCGCCGAGCGCGCGAGAAGCCAGGTCGGGCCTCACAGCAACCGCCCCCGCGGCTCGCCGTCCACCGGAATCCCGCGCAACCACGTCGTCCGCACCACGCCCCGCAGGGTACGACCGGCGTACGCGCTGACGGGATTGCGGTGCGCCAACGTCGCCGGGTCGACGGTGAAGACCTCGTCCGGCGCGAACGCGACCAGGTCCGCGTCGTACCCGACCTCTATCGAGCCCTTGCCGCACAGGCCGACCAGCGCGGCCGGACCCGCCGACATCCAGCCGACGACCTCGGGCAACGACAAGGACCGGGTCGCGGCCGCCGTCCACACCACCGGCAGGGACAGCTGCAGCGAGGCGATGCCGCCCCAGGCCGCCCCGAAGTCCCCGGTGTCGAACCGCTTGAGCTCCGGGGTGCAGGGCGAGTGATCGGACACCACGCAGGTCAGGGTGCCGTCGGCGAGCCCGGCCCAGAGCGCGTCCCGGTTGGCCGTGTCCCGCACCGGCGGGCAGCACTTGAACTCGGTCGCCCCGGCCGGCACCTCCTCCGCGGCCAGGGCCAGGTAGTGCGGGCAGGTCTCGGCCGTGATCCGGATCCCGTCGGCGACCGCGGCCCGCAGCAGCGGCAGGACCGCGGCCGCGGACACGTGCACGACGTGCACCCGGGCCCCGGTCTCCCGGGCCGCGTCGATCAGCCCCGCGACCGCGCGGGTCTCGGCCTCCGGCGGCCGGGACGCCAGGAAGCCGGCGTAGTCCCGGCCGGGCGGGGCGTCCCGGATCGACGCCGGGTCCTCGCAGTGGGCGATCAGCAGGCCGTCGAAGCGGGCGAGCTCGGTCAGGGCGGCCCGCAGCCCGCCCGGGTCCAGCGGCGGGAACTCGGGCACGCCGGAGTCGAGCAGGAAGCACTTCACCCCGTACGCGCCGGCGTCGTGCAGGGCGCGCAGGTCGGCCGCGTTGCCGGGGATCGCGCCGCCCCAGAAGCCGACGTCGACGTGCACCTGGCCCCGCGCCGCCGCCCGCTTCACCGCCAGCGCCTCGGCCGAGACGGTCGGCGGGATGCTGTTGAGCGGCATGTCCAGGATCGTGGTGATGCCGCCGGCTGCGGCCGCCGCGGTGGCGGTCGCGAAACCCTCCCACTCGGTCCGGCCCGGCTCGTTGACGTGCACGTGCGTGTCGACCAGTCCGGGCAGCAGCACGAGGTCGTCGTCGAGCGTGACGGTGTCCACCGCGTCGAGGGCCGAGTCCCAGTCCGCGACCACGGCGATCCGGCCATCCACGACTCCGACCCGGGCCGCCCGGACCTCGCCGCCGACCACCGCCCGGCGGGCCGCCACGACCAGGTCGAGGCTCACGCGACCACGGCCGCCGGCAGGTGGTCGGTGATGATGGCGACCACCTCGGGATGGTTGAGCGTCAGCCCGCGACCCTGCCGCCGGGCCGGCTCCGCCACGTACGACAGGAGCAGGCGTTCCTGCTCGTGCGGGGTCAGCTGCACGGGCGGAGCCTAGCGACAGGTCCTGTACGTCAACGGCGGCGCCGCCTGAGCCGGGCGGCCGGCTGAGGGTCAGGCCCGGCCGGCGAGCCGGTCCAGGGCCGGGCGGTCGAGGGCCAGCGGGCCGAGGACCTCGGCGTCATCGGCGGCCCCGCAGTCCAGGGCCCGCACCAGCGTCCCGGCCAGCGCCCGGGCCGTCGCCGGCTCGTCGAGCACGGCCGGCCCACCCCCGGCGCCGGTCGCCGCTCCGGCGGCCCGGCGCGCCTCCGCGGCCGCCCCGGCCTCGGCGGTCGCGGTCAGGTAGGTGGCGAGGCGGTCGAGCGCGGCCGGGAGCCCGGCCCGGAAGAACGCGTACGTGGCCAGGTAGCGGGTGGGGAGCTGGGCCGGGTGCAGGTCCCAGCCCTGGTGGAACCCGGCCCGCAGCGCCCGGGTCACCAGCGTCGCGTGCCGGCGCCAGGCCGCGTCCCGGTCCGGCCCGACCGGCAGCCGGTTGAGCGACCCGTCCACCGCCCGGGCCCCGGTGCCGGCCGCCGCGACCTGCATGACCGCCTTCGCGTGCTCGGCCGCCGGGTGGTCCGGGGCCTGGTCGGCGGCGGCGATGCCGAGCGCGGCGGTGTAGTCGTACGTGCCGTGGTGGAGCCCGCGGCACCGGCCGGCGGCGGCGTGCACCAGGGCGGCCGCGGTGGCCCGGCCGTCCGGGCCGAGCACCGCCTGCGGGGTCTCGACCTGCACCTCCAGCCCCAGCCGGTGGCCGTGCGCGTCCTCCAGCGCGGTGAGCAGCCCGACCATCGCGGTGACCTGGTCGGCGTCGGTGACCTTGGGCAGCGTGACCAGCACCTCGCCCGGCCGCGGCGACAGCGCGCCGAGGAAGAGGTCGAGGGTGCGGACGCCGCGCCGCCGGGTGGCCGGCTCCAGCGACCGGGCCCGGATCCCGACGAACGCCGGCGCGTCCGAGGCCAGCGCCCGGGCCGCGGCCACGACGTCGGCGTCCTCGTCGGTGCCGCGGTAGCCGTCCTCGGCGTCCACCCGCAGGTCCTCGATCGGCTCGGTCCGCAGCTTGGCCAGCACCCGGGGCATCACCGCCGGGTCGAGTCCGGCGATCGCGGGCAGGTCCACCCCGTCGACCGCGGCCAGCGCCGCCGCGCCCCAGGCCGCCGCCAGCCCGGGCCGCACCCGGTCGGCCGGCACGTACACGGTGTGCACCGGCTGCCGGCCCGCCGGCTCCCCGGGATAGCGGGCCGCCCGGGCCGCGTCGGACGCCGCCAGCCGCCGGTCGAGGTCCGCGTACACCGAGTCGGGGAGCACGGGCCCATCGTGACACCACCCCCACCCGGTAACGTGCCCGCCGTGCGGCTGGAGGAGTTCCACGGGTTGCCGGTGGAGGCGGCCGAGCGGGTGCTGGCCGCCTGCAACGCGGCGCCGCGGTTCGCCCGGGAGGTCGCCGCCGCCCGCCCGTACGGGTCGGTGGCCGCGCTGGCCGACCGGGCCGAGGCGGTCGCCCGCGGGCTGAGCTGGGACGAGGTCGAGGTGGCGCT
>DATDKW010000097.1:0-3756 GCA_036519715.1 Mycobacteriales bacterium | reverse complement strand
GGCCCGCTCGAGCTGGGCGGCCAGGTCCTGACCCTGCGCCCAGGTGAAGGCGTGGTGCTGCAACCAGCCACGCGGCCGGGCCAGGCGCTCGGCGATCAGCAGCCGGCCGCCCGGCCGGAGGACGCGGCGCAGCTCGGCCAGGCCGGCGTCGGGGTCGGTCCAGTGGTGGTAGGAGGCGACCGCCCAGGCGACCGTGGCCGCCCCGTCCTCCAGCGGCAGCCGCTCGGCGGTGCCGTCGGCCACCCGGACGGCGTCCCGCACCCTGGCCGGCGTCCGCCAGCTGGCCAGCCGCCGCATCTGCGCCGACGGGTCGACTCCGACCGCCGTCGCCCCCCGCTCCGCCGCCTCCCGCAGGAACCGTCCCGGCCCGCAGCCCACGTCCACCACCCGGTCCCCCGGCCCCACCTCGGCCAGCCCGGCCACCAGCCGGGCCCTCCGCCCCCTCCCGAAGGCCATCGTCAGCCCCCCGAGCAGCCCGAGGACGCCCTCGAACTCGCCCCCGCCGTGCCAATGCCCGTGGCCCGGACCACGGTCGTGGTCCGCCTGCCCCTCGTGCCCGGCCCCTCCCGATGCCGTCGCGCCCATGCTCCGCTCCTCCCGCCGTCTCCGGGACCCGCGCCCCGCTCGGCGTAACTGACCCGTGGTCAGTTCACTATACTGACTGACGGTCAGTCGTCAAGATGTGCTAGGCTCCAGCCGTGACTTCCCGAACCGGTGAGCGGGCCGAGGCCGCCCGGCAGCCGCGGCGGCGGCCGCCCGACGTGCGCCGGGAGCAGATTCTGGACGCGGCCGAGCGGGTGCTGGTCGAGCGGGGGCTGGCCGCCACCACCATGGCCGACGTGGCCGAGGCGGCGGCGGTGGCCAAGGGCACGGTCTACCTCTACTTCGAGTCCAAGGCCGAGCTGCTGGCCGGCCTGCGGGCCCGCTACTTCGAGCGCTTCGCGGCCCGGCTGGGCGACCCCCCCGACCCGGCGGGGGCGGCCGGCGCCACCGCCGCCCGGGTCCAGCGGCTGGTGGCCACGTCGTACGACTTCGCCCTGGCCAACCACGCCTTGCACCACGTCCTGTTCCACGAGGCCGGGTTCGGGGAGGCCGACGCCTTCGCCCGGGCGCACCTGGTGATGGCCGAGCTGGTCGAGGCCGGGCGGGCCTCGGGCGAGATCGAGTTGGCCGACCCCGAGCTGGCCACCGAGTTCTGCCTCCACGGCCTGCACGGGATGCTGGTCGCGGCGACCCACCGCCCGCGGTCGCAGCGGCGGCGACTGGTCGCAGGGGTGACCGAGCTGATCTGCCAGGCCCTCGGGGTCAGGACCGCGGGCGGGACGACGACGCCACGGGGGCCGGGACCGGGTCGGCCCCGGGGTCGCCGGGACTGAGGGCCGGCGTCAGTTGTGGTCGTCGAAGACCGAGCCGGCGTCGGAACGTTGACATCCGCGGCCGCATAGAGCGCGGCGCTCGCCTCGGCGAAGGCCGTCGCGACATTGCGGGCGTGGGCGTCGGAAAGATGCCGGATCGGCTCGAGGTCCTTGGCGGCCGCGATGAACTGGTCGATGGACTTCCACAGGCTGCGGGCCAGATCGCGGGAGCTGGTATCGGGGAGACGGCGGTCGAGTCCGAGGAAGTGCGACAGGTTCAAGATGTACAGCCGGACGTCGCTGAGCGCGTCCGCGTAGTGGTGCGATCGGCGCGTCGGGTGCTCCTCGACGACCGGCAGGACGGTGCTGAGCTTGACCGCCAGATCGTTCAACTGCTCGCGATGCCGTGCTCGGACATAGGCCGGCTGCTCCTGGAAGCGGCGGGCGGCCCGGACGAACTGGTTGTACGGCTCCATCGCGATGTCTGCCGGCGGGCGGGCTCCGGACCAGGCGGGGGTGGGCGGATCGTGCAGCTGGCGGGTCGGTGCGGCCTGGTCCGGGCCGGCGGGGCTCGCGTCCTTCACCGAGTAGCTGCCGGTGAGATCCCGCACGGCGGGCGGCAACCACGCCTGGGGGGTCGGCGCCGGGGTCCAACAGCCAGGTGAGCAGCTCCTCGAGGCCGGGGCGGTCCCCGGGCTCCTTGGCCAGGCAGGCCGCGATCACCTCGCGCAGGGTCGCATCCGGCACGTCGGCGAGGTCAGGCTCCGCCTGCGCGATGTTGTTGAGCACCGCCCACGGATACCCCTCGCCGAACGCTCCGCGGCCGGTGGCGGCGAAGGTCAGGACCGAGCCGAGGGCGAACCCGTCCCCGGGCGGCCCGTGCTCCCGCGCCAGCACCTGCTCCGGAGACATGAACGACGGAGTTCCCAGCACCACGCTCGGGCTGGTCAGCGACGCCATCTCCAGGGCGCGGGCGATGCCGAAGTCGATGACCCGCGGACCGTCCGAGGCGATGATGATGTTGCTCGGCTTCAGATCGCGGTGCACGACCCCGAACGCGTGGATGGCCATCAGCCCCTCCGCGAGTCCCGCCCCGAGGGCCCGTACCGTCTCCACCGGAAGTGGCCCGTGCTCGCGTACGGCCGTCTGCAGCGACGGGCCGGCCACGTACGCGGTCACCAGCCACGGCGGGTTGTCGTCGGGACCGGCGTCGACGACCTGCGCGGTGAAGAAGCCGCCGACCCGTCTGGCCGCCTCGACCTCGGCGGCGAACCGCCGCCGGAACCGTGAGTCCGCGGCGTACTCGGGGCGCACCCTCTTCACCGCGACCGGACGGCCTCCCGGTGACCGGCCCAGGAAGACCCGGCCCATGCCACCCTCGCCCAGCCGGCCCACCAGGCGGTACGGGCCGACCTGCACCGGGTCCGCGGGACCGAGAGCCTCCATCCGCGCTCCTCGCCTACCGACACCACATCAGCATTGGAGGCCGGAATAACCCCTACGCGGGCAGTACCATCACCTGTCCGGTTGACGACCAGCGTTGCCGTTTCGGTTCCAGGACGTGACGTGGGGAGGCACGGCAACACCGGGCTTCAGTCGAGCCTCCGGAACCGGGCGGCCCGGCTCGAGCGCAAGCGGGAGGATTCCGGCCCAGTACGGCAGGTCGTAGTCCTCCTCGTCCTCCTTGGGATCGCCGGTCCGGACCTTGGCCGAGACTTCATCGAGGGGCAGGGCGAGGACGGCGGTGGCGGCCAGCTCGCGGCGGTCGGCCCCGCGGACCTCGTCACTGCGGCCGGGGATGATGTGCTCGACCAGGGCCCGCAGGGCGGTCTCCTTCTCCTCGAGGTCGCGGACGGCCCGGGTCCGGCCCAGCGCCATCACCGACCGGAAGTTCATCGAGTGGTGGAAGGCCGAGCGGGCGAGCACCAGCGCGTCGAGCAGGGTGACGGTGACGCACACGTCCATGCCCGGCCGTAGCCCGAGGCGGCTGCCGGTCGACCCGTGCAGGTAGATCGTCTCTCCGACCCGGGCGTAGCCGGTCGGGATCACGTACGGCTGGCCGTCGACCACGAACCCGACGTGACAGATGAAGCCTTCGTCCAGGATGGCGTGCACGGTCGCCCGGTCATAGGCCCCGCGCTCGGGCAGCCGGCGCAGCCTCGTCTGGTCGGTCGGCTGGTAGAGGTCGGCATTCATCGATTTATGCTCCAGTACATAACTCTCAATGTATCAGAACAATAGCAGGTGCTCTCGGAGGCCTGGAAGCGGATTGTCTGACGCCTGCCGTACGTTGGATATCCCGGAACCCGCCTCCTGAACGGATGGAGCTGCCTCCTGCGCTGGTACGGAACCGACCCGCCGCCCGACGGCCTGGCCCTCGGGACGCTGCGGCGCATCGTCG
>DATDKW010000096.1:0-9394 GCA_036519715.1 Mycobacteriales bacterium | reverse complement strand
CAAGGCCGGGGTCAGGGCCTTCCCGCAGCTGGTGATGACCGAGCCGGACATGCCCGGTGTCGAGGTGTCGCGGGCGGCGGAGCGCTTCTGGGCCGGCTGGGACGGCCCGAGCTTCCTCGTCGCCGGTGCTCAGGACCCGGTTCTGGGCGTGCCGGCGATGGACCGGCTGCACCGGATCGTGCGCGGCTCTCCGCCGCCGCTGGTGCTGCCCGACGTCGGCCACTTCGCGCAGGAGAGCGGCGACGTCATCGCCCGAGCCGCCCTGACCGCCTTCGGGCTGCCCTTGCAGCGGTAGGGCCATGTCTGGGGTGGAGGAAGGCCATCGTCCAGAGCGTCCCGACGGTCTCCGCGAGCCCGCTGTCCCTGTCAGCAGCCCCGTCCGTCAAGACCGAGAGCCACGCTGTTCACGTAGGGAGCGGCGCCGACCTGAAAGCGCACGCAGGTCCTCGGGGTCTCGGCCGCGATCCCGCCGAAGTAGGTCGCCGTCCGGTCGGGACAGCTGGCGAACGTCACCGACGTCGTCGCCCACCGAGTCAGGTCGGCGCTGCCGGACGTCCACACCTGCGCAGGCACCCACGCGAACACCGCTGCGACACCCGGGTTCATCGTCAGCGTCACGGACGGAGCCCGGGCGGGCAGGTAGATCGGTGCCTTGCGGAAGTGCCAGTCGGTCAGCTCGGCCGGCACCCTCAGGCCGACGTCCACGGCCCGTGAGACGTCCTTCACCGTTGCTCGCAGCCCCTCGAAGGTCAGCGATCCGACGACGAGTGACGGTCCGGTGTCGTCGCTGAGCGAACCACTGCCGGCATCCGAGCACGTGAGGGCGATCGATCGGTCGGTGCCCGGTCCCGGTGAGGACGATGTTGTGGAGGAGGCCGTCGCCACACCGCCGGGTGAGGACGGCGCCGCCGGCGAAGAGCCGCTACAGCCACTGGCCAAGAAGGCCAGCACGAGCACGGCAGGCAGGCGGCGGCGCACATCGATCCCCTGTTCTCGGAGCGGAAGGACCGTAGCGCGTGCGCAGGCGGCGGCTGGCCGACCCGACCGACCGCCGTAACGATGCTTGAGGCGCTCGATCCGCGTTCGTCCGTGAGAACCCGCGGACGGCGACCGAACCTGCCCTCATCGCTGAGGTTCCGGGGAGCCGGTTCGTGGGCCAGGTGGGGATCTCAGCAGCTGTCCTCCCTCGGTCCTATGCGGGCGGCTCGGGGGTGTCGACGCCGGCGAGCCAGGAGTCGAACGTCGTGGACCCCAGCCGCGCCGTCGGCTCCGGGAGGAGCACCTGGCCGGCAGCCTCCACGCCGAACGGACCGTCCCGCCAGCTCGGCACCAAGCGGGTGCCGTCCCGCCGGGCGGCGGCGCCGCTTGCCATGGTAGTGGCCGTTGCCCCGGATCCGGTCGAGCCCCACGATCGACACGACCACGTGGTGCCGGACCCGAGCACGCTCCTCGGCCGCGAGGAGGTTGCCAGTGGCGGAGGCGAAGAACGACTCGGCGTCCGCCGGGTCTGCAGCGAGCGTGTTCGTCACGTCCACCACTGCATCGACGCCGGCCAGCGCTGCGTCGAGGCCCTCTCCGGTGCTGAGGTCCACGCCCGTCGAGCGGGAGACCGGGACGACGACATGGCCTCCGTGCTGCAAGGCGCTGACCGTCGGCGTCCCGACCAGACCCGTCGCGCCGACCACCGCGATCCGCATGACACGCCGTCCCTTCTAGGTTTCCGCGCGAGAGTGGGACGGGACGCCCCGACCGCCTGTGACATCAGGATCGAAGGCAAGGCCCGAGCCGTGACCCGGAACGCCGGCCGGGGCGAGACACACGAGAAGGGAGTTACGAGATGCGCGTGTTGTTGTCGACGTACGGGTCGAGAGGGGATGTCGAACCGATCGCGGCTCTGGCGGTGCAGTTGCAGTCACTCGGCGCTGAGGTGCGGATGTGCGCGCCCCCCGACGAGGAGTTCAGACAGCTCGTGAGCCGCGAAGGCGTGCCGCTGGTCCCGTTCGACAGACCATGGCGCTCGTGGGAGCGGCCGCCGACTGCCGAGGAGCGCCCACGGCGCGTGGCCGACTTCATCGCCGCGCAGTACGACACGATGGCCGACACGGCCGAAGGATGCGACGTGATCGTCGCGACCGCCATGTCGCAGTTCGTCGGGCCTTCGGTGGCCGAGAAGCTGGGCATCCCGTACCGGTACGTTCTCTTCTGCCCGGACGTGCTCGACGGTCTTGACGGCCAGGGCTTCACCGAGTTGTTCGGTGCGCCCATCAACATCCACCGTGCCTCGATCGGTCTGCCCCCGGTTGGTGATGTCGGCGAGTTCCTGTTCACCGCCCGGCCGTTGTTGGCTGCCGACCCTGCCCTGGCGCCGTGGCGTGGGCAGGAGGGCTTCGATGCCGTGCAGACCGGTGCATGGATCCTCCTCGACGAACGCCCACTGCCAGCTGAGCTGCTCGCGTTCCTGGACGCCGGCGAACGGCCGGTGTACGCGGGGTTCGGCAGCATGCGAACCGTCGACGAGGACACCGCGCGGGCGGTCATCGAAGCCATCCGTGCACAGGGCCGTCGCGTGGTCGTCGGCCGCGGCTGGGCGGGCCTGGCTTCGATGGACGACCAGGATGACTGTTTCGTCATCGGCGAGGTCAACCAGCAGAAACTGTTCGACCGGGTGGCTGCCGTGGTGCATCACGGTGGCGCGGGCACTACGACCACGGCAGCCCGCGCCGGCGCGCCGCAGGTGGTGGTTCCCCAAGCAGGCGACCAGGTCTACTGGGCCGGTCGCGTAGCCGATCTCGGCATCGGCGCTGCTCACAACGGTCCGACGCCGACCGTCGAATCCCTGTCGGCCGCGCTCAGGACCGCTCTGAACCCAGAGACCCGCGTACGAGCGACCGCGGTGGCCGCTGCCGTCTCCACCAACGGGGCGACGACGGCCGCCAAGCTCTTGCTCGCCGGGGACGCAGCCGAACGGGAGAGCCGACAGTAGAGAGATCCCCGGCGCGGCCGTGGCTCCGGGTCAGGAGACGGACAGCAGCCCCACCGCTCTGAGGATCGCCGGCAGGATGACGAGGACGCTGCCCAGTACCAGGGGCGCGCCGCAGGCCCCGATCCACATCACCCGCCTGCTCAACCGCGCCCGTCGGGCGTACGAGGCCGCGAGGATGCCGAATCCGGTGGCGGCCAGGAGGAAGGCGAGGCCGTACCCGAGGGCGGATGCGTCGAGTTGGTCGGCCTCGCCGGCGAGGCCGGTCAGCATGCCGACCGCCTGCGTGATGCTGCCGGCCACGTACAGCGCGAGAGTGGCGAAGGCGGCCCACAGCAACGCGCCGACGATCCGTGGCGCCAGGAACTGGGGTGTACGGCTGATCGCCAGTAGGGCCAGCGCCACTCCCACCAGCTTGAGGACTGCGACGAACCAGTTCACCACCGAGATCGCCGTCGCGTCGTCGGCATACTGCCCGGTGGCGAAGTAGTCCGTGAACTCGAACCAGACGCTGATCGCGGCGAACCCGGCGCACCACAGCGCAACCAGGAGGCCCACCGCGACCACGAACCTGCCGGGCGGGGTGATCAGCCGCGGCTCGACGGTCGGCCTGATGCCGGTGATGTCAGGGGCCTTGCCGATCTTCGGGGCATCAGGCATGGGGCCCTCCTGCCTGCGTGAAGGTGGTCCGATTACTGATTGATCAGAGAGCTCTGTGCCTGCTCGGGTCGCTCCCCGGGAAGGCTCGCCGAGGGGCCGGTCCCCGCATGGCGTCACCCAACCGTCTGCGTCGCGAGCTGCCGGGAGAGGTACTCGAGCTTGTCGGGGTTCATGATCGAGTGGATCTCGCGGATGTGGCCGGCGCGGACGTCGACGGCGAGCAGTTGGTATTGCCGACCGAACCACAGCAACGCCGCCGGCCGTCCGTTCACCTCGACCCTCCGCTCGACCTCGATCGAGCGGTGGCGGCGGAGCGCACCGAAGAAGGCGACGACCTCCTCGGCGCCCGCGACGGGCTGGCGGGCGGCGCGCGCCTTGCCACCACCGTCGCTGTAGGCCACGGCGTCGTCGGCCAGGACGTCCCGCAACCGGTCGAGGTCGCCGTCTTCGAGGGCGCCGAGGAAGCGCTCGAACAGCGTCCCGTGCGCCCGGTCCTCGATGTCGAACCGCCGATCGGCATCCCCCAGGTGGCACCGTGCTCGGTGGAGGTGCTGGCGCGAGTGTGCCGCTGTGATGTCGAGGACATCGGCTATCTCCGCGTGCGGGACGTCGAACGCCTCATGCAGCACGAAGACGGCGCGCTCGGGCGGTGTCAGGCGCTCCATCATCCGCAGGGTCGCCAACGAGACCGACTCGCGCCGTTCGACCGTGTCCAACGGGTCCAGAGGGGACGGTTCCGTGCCGACCGGCTCGGGCAGCCACTCTCCCGTGTAGCGCTCACGAGCGACGCGAGCGGACCGCAGCTGGTCCAGCGCCCGGCGCGTCACCATCGTGATCAAGAAGCCCTCCGGGTCGCGGATCTGCTCCCGCTCGACGTCCAGCCACCGCACCATGGCGTCGGCGACGATGTCCTCGGCGTCCCAGATGGTTCCCAGCAGTCGGTAGGCGACCCCGAGCAGCCGAGGGCGGTGCTGCAGGAACTCCCTCGCCAGCGCCTCGGCGCCCGCACCGGGTGACATCCCGTCGCCGACGGCGGGGTCGGGGGTGGTCGGTTCGCGCTGCGCCATGGCTCCTCCTTCGACAAGCGTGACCGCTCCGCGGTCATCGGTCGACACGCTCATGCGACGGGGCGCTGCCGTAGCTCGTCAACGACGAACCGCCAACCCTCCCACGCACTGGGAAAGCGCGGCTGCCAACCCGTGAGCGTCGCGAACAGCTGACTGGTGACGCGCTGCGACCGCAGCATCATGGCGAAGTCCTCGGGAAGATCGGCGCCTTCCGCCGACAGCCGCAGAGGGGCCGTTCCGAGTGCCTCCGACAGCGCCGCCGCAAGTTCCGATCGGCGGAGCGGGCGGTCCGCGACGTTGTACACGCCGCTCGGCGCGCCGAGCGCGGCCACGACCGCCGACGCGGCGTCGTCGGTCGTCACCGACGACATGTAGGCGCCGGCCGGTCCCGGTATCGGGAAGAGCCCGCTCCGGGCCGCCCCGATCGCCTCGATCGTATGGGCGCTGTCAGGACCGTAGAAGACGCCGAAGCGGAGGGCGACCCCGGCCCCGCCGTGACCGGCGAACCGGGCCGCCTCGCCCTCGGCGGCCAGTGCCGACTGGGTGATCCACGTCGGGTCGACCGGCGCCGACTCGTCGAGGTACTCATCGGCCCCGTCGGCGTACACGAACGAGATCGACTCTTGGATGTAGCGGTCTGCGCCGGCATGGATCGCCGCGTCCACGAGGTTCCGCGCGCCGTCGCGCCGGATCGCATGGTTGGCGTTCCAGGCGGACCGGGTGGCGACCCGGTCCCCGGTCGGAATCGCCGTCGCGAGGTTGCAGACCACCTCGTGGCCGGCGATCGCAGCGGTCAGCCCGTCCGGGTCGAACAGGCTCACCTCGACGGGCGTGGCGCCGAGATCCCTCAGCTCCACGGCCTTCTCCTGAGTGCGGGCGACACCGGTGACCTCGGCACCGGCAGCGACGAACTGCGACACGGCCCGACGGCCCAGGACCCCGGTCGCTCCGGCGACGAAGATCTTCATGGTGACTCCTCTCGACTGCGTTCCGAATGAGGTGCGGGGCGCCGGCGCTGCGGCGACGCAGGATCGTCGTGGGTGCTAGCGGGAGACGCCCTCACGACGTGCGACAGCGCGCCGGCCTGAGGACTCGCTTCGGCTGGCCAGTACCTGTCGGCGCTTGGGGTTCGTGACGCGCCAGACGTACGAGCCCGGCTTGCGTCCCTCGTGAGCGAGCTCGTCGACGAGACCCGTGAAGCTCGAGGCCTTGATCTTCGACGCGAGCCGGCCACCGATGGCGAACCTGTTCGCGACGTCCTGCCTGGAGGCGAGCTGCACGGTGGCGACCCCGCCACCCAGGCTGATGCACTGGAAGAACAGGCCGATGTTGATCGGCGCAGGGTCCTGGCCCGCGATGCGTCGGAGCACGGTGTCCGCAGCGTGCGCGCCGAGGGGCATGGCGGCCTGGACGCTCATCCGCAGTGGGAGGTTCGAGGGAGCAGCAGAGTCCCCGGCGGCCACGATGTGTACGTCGTCCACGCTGGTCAGCGTCTCGTCGGTGACCAGGCGGCCGTCGGCATCGGTGGTCAGCCCGCTGGTCGCGGCCAGCTCCGGCAGGCTGAAGCCCGCGGTCCACAGGGTCACGGCGCTGGGCACGGAGCGGCCGTCGGCGAGCTGCACGGCATCGCGACGCACGGCGGTCACCCTGGCTCCGGGGCCCACGAGCACGGTCACCCCGAGCTGGGTCAGCCGCCGAGCGACCTTGCCGCGGATCCGAGGGTGCAGGTACGGGTTGAGCACCGCGCCGGCGGCCAGGGTCACGTTCCGGCCGGCCTGGGCGAGCTCGGTGGCGACCTCGATCCCGGTCGGGCCGGCTCCGACCACCGTCACCGGGGCGGTCACCGGTGCGGCGTCGAGGACCGACCGCGCCCGCTGCGCCTCCTCCAGACCGGCGACCCCGTACGCGAACTCAGCGGCACCGGGAACACCCGGTTCGGCCGGGCGACTGCCCACCGCGTAGATCAGGTAGTCGTAGGTGATCGGGTCGCCGCCCGCCAGTGCGACGCGGCGCCCGGCCGGGTCGATGTCCGTCGCGGTGCCCACCACGAGCTGGATCCGGTCGGCCAGAATCTCGGAGTAGTCGACCACCGCGTCGTGGGACCCGGCCACCAGCTGGTGGAGCCGCATCCGGTGGACGAACCGCGGACGGGGGCTGATCAAGGTGACGTCCACGTCGTTGCGCTGGGTCAGGCGGTTGGCCGCCATGACGCCCGCGTACCCGCCGCCGACCACGACCACCTTGGTTGCGTCGGGATCCATGTCTCCTCCTCGCGGATCGCTGTCGGGAGGAGGACGGACGACGCGGCGACCGCGTTACACCCAGCCTTGTGATCGCTGACTGGATCGGACGGCTGATCAGCTGCCGGGCGGCTGCAGGCGGTTGGTGCCGCGGTAGCGGCGCATCTTCATGACCGCGCCGCAGGCGTTCATGCTGCACCAACGGCGGCTGTGGTTCCTGCTGGTGTCGAGGAACAGCCAGCGGCAGTGACCGCACCGGGTCAGCCGATCGAGCGCGATGGAGCGCAGTAGGTCGACGGCTTCGGCGGCAAGGGGCCAGAGCGGCTGGTCGAGCATGTCCGCGTCGCCGACAACCGGCCAGGTCCAGTCGTAGCCGGCTGCCGCCGTCCAGTTCAGCTGAGAGTGGCTGACGGCAGCCGCGTACTCGTCGCGCACGATGTCGAGACCCGGGCGTCGGGACGGCTGTCCTTCCAGGTGCGACCGGAGGACCGTGTCGAGACCGTCGCGCAGGTGAAGCGCCCGGGCGAGGACTTCGCCAGCTCGCTCAGGATGCAGTTCCGACGCGTGACGCAGTGCGCCGGCGCTGTGCGGGTCGAGGAGTCCACTGCCTTCGGTCCATGTCAGCAGGTCGGCGTAGGTGAAGACGTACTCGTCGTCGGGGCGCTCGGGAAGGCCACCGAGGGTGTTGACGAAGTCGATCGCGGGGTGTCCTCCGATCCGTTGGATGCGTGCGACGTCACCCACTTCGTTACCTCCGTATCGCCTATTCACCGGGAACATCTTCTGGCAGGCTGAGTTACCAGCAACTTAGCTCTGCACAGGTAACGACGCCATGGAGTGGAGATGAAGATCCTCTCGGCGGCGCGGCGTACCACTCCTCGAGGTCCATCGTCCGCGGGCCTGCTGCTGGCGGTGCTGTGCGCGGCCGACTTCCTGGTCGTCCTCGATGGGCTGATCGTGGCGGTCGCCTTGCCGACCATGCAGCGCGCCCTCGGCATCGCGCCGGCGTCGCTGCAGTGGGTGGTCAACGCCTACGTCCTCTGCTTCGGCGGCTTCCTGCTCCTCGGCGGACGGCTCAGCGACCTGTACGGCCGGCGCCGGGTCCTGATCCTCGGGCTGGTGGTGTTCGCCGCCGGTGCCCTGGCCGCCGGACTGGCCTGGTCGGTTCCGGTGCTTGTGGCCGGTCGTGCGGTGCAGGGCCTCGGCGCCGGGCTCATGGCCCCGGCGGCCCTCGCGCTCCTGGTCGCCACCTTCGCGGAGGGCGCCGCGCGCAATCGGGCGCTGGGCTTCTGGTCCGCGGCCGGATCGATCGGCATCCCGGCCGGTGCGCTGCTGGGTGGAGTCCTCACCGCCTCGCTGGGCTGGCGGTGGGTGCTTCTGGTCAACGTTCCCGCTGCTCTACTCGCAGCCGTGGGCACTGTGTGGTGCGTGCCCGAGAGCGCCGACGGGGCGGCGCCGCGGCGCCTGGACATTCCGGGTGCGGCCCTGTCCGTCGGCGGGATCGCGTTGGTGATCTTCTCCATCACCCGCATCGAACGCGCCACCGCGTCCGCGGTGTTGGCGCCGCTCGCCGCCGGGGTCCTTCTGCTCGTGGCCTTCGTCATCGTCGAGCACCGGGCACCAGCCCCGCTGGTGCCGCTGCCCGTGCTCCGCGCGCCAGGCCTCCTGTCGGCAAACCTCGTCGGCGCGACCCTGCCCGTCGGACTCGGCGCCCTGTTGTTCTTGGCCACCCTGTATCTGCAGCGTGTGCTCGGCTTGGGCGCGCTGCAGACCGGCCTGGCCTACCTCGCCCTCGCACTTCCCGTGATCGCGGCCAGCCCGGCCGCCTCCGGGCTCGTGGCCCGCCTCGGGCCACGCGTCGTCGCCGTCCTCGGGCTTCTTCTCCAGGCCGGCGGCCTCGCGCTGCTCGCCCGTGTCCCGGTCCACGGCGCAGTGGCCACCGACGTGCTGCCCGGCTTCCTCCTCGTCGGTATCGGCGCACCCCTCGCCTTCATCCCCACCACCGCCGCCGCGATGGCATCGGCCGGGACCCGGTCCGGCCTCGTCTCCGGCGTCTTCAACACCGCCCAGCAACTCGGCAACGCTGTCGCGCTCGCCGCTGTTGCCACCCTCGCTGCCGCCCGCACCGACGCCCTGCTCGACCAAGGCACAAGTGAGCCGAGCGCCCTCAGCCATGGATACGCCGCCGGGTTCCTTCTCGCCGCCGGGATCGCTTTCGCCGGCGCCGCCGCAGCGCTACGACTGCCCAGGACGGACGAGGTCATGATCGCGAGCGGGCGAGCCGGTTCGCTTGAAATCACCTGACCGACCTGGCCTCCTAGTGCGGGCGCATCCAGTCCCGAACGGCGTCCGGGTGGAACCGGGTCGCGCGCTCCTGCGCGGCGACCTGTTCGTCGGACGCGCGCAGGGCTTTCTCGGCGACTGTCCCAGCCGGACTCCTGGTCCGG
>DATDKW010000095.1:0-6235 GCA_036519715.1 Mycobacteriales bacterium | reverse complement strand
GGCGAGGGCGACCTCAGAGCGCGAACTGATGTTGGCGCTTGTAGTTTGCAACGGGTGGATTAACGAGATCATCGTTGCCTTCCTCGGCCCGCTTCCCCTGTCTCGACGTCCGAAGTCGAAACCTTTCACCCCCTGGTGTGTGGAACCACCAGTCTAACCCCCTCCGGCGCCCGGATCATCCCAGCGGCTTGGACCAGGTCACCGTCTCGTGGTCGACGCCGAACCCGACCCGCTCGTACAGGCCGAGGGCGCCGGTCGGATTGGCGGTGTCGACGGTCAGCGACGCCTGCTCGTATCCCGCGGCCCGGAACCCGGCCAGCGCGCCGGCCAGCAGCAGCTCACCCAGGCCGCGCCGGCGCCACGGCGCCCGGGTCCCGATCTGCCCGATGTACGCCTCCCGCTTGCCGGTCGCGGCCGAGTCGGCCTCCCAGAAGTAGGCCAGCAGGTACGCGGCGATCTCGGTCCCGTCCAGGACCAGCCAGCTGATGTCCGGCCGGAACGCGTGGCTGCCGGTGAACCAGTGGGCCCAGCGCTGCGGGTCCGGCGGCACCGACCCCCAGTGGTCGGCGAACGCCTCGCCGTGCACGACGCGCAGCGTCTCGTCCAGCGCCGGGTCGTACGGCACCAGCCGCAGCCCGGCCGGCACCGCCGGCACCGGCGGGAGCTCGGCCAGGTCCCGCTTCATCCCGTACCACCAGCGGACGGGCTGGAAGCCGCGCGCCCGCACCAGCCGCTCCAGCGACGGGATGCCGGCGCCGACCGCGACGTCCAGCTCGCCAGGCACGGTCGGGTGCCGCTCCGCGTGCAGCTCGGCGCCGCGCCGCTCGGCCCACTCCAGCAGCCGGCGGCCCAGGCCCTCGCCGCGCCGGGCCGGCAGCACCCCGCCCTCGACGAAGACCCGGTCCACGTCCCGGACGGTGGCGGCCGACCGGACCGAGACGTAGCCCGCGAGCGAGCCGTCCGGCGCGACCGCGGCCAGGGTGTCGCGGGCCAGGTCGACGGTCTCGTCGGCCAGCTCCTCGGCGATGTCGGTCTCGCTGTAGTTCTCTCCGGTGTGGTCGACCAGCTCGTTGGCGGCGAGCAGCGCGGTCAGCGCCGGCGCGTCGTCCAGGGTGAGCGGCCGCAGGGTCAGGGTCTCCACACCAACCAACGGTAAAGGACGGCCGCGCGCGATTTACCGGTCGCGGTTGGTGATCATGTCGACGACCGTCACCGCCAGCGCCACCAGCACGAACGCCGCGACGACCAGGAAGCCGGTGCGGATCGCGGTCTGGAAGTCGGGCAGCTGCGAGTAGAACAGGCTGCCGACGGCCGCGATCCCGGCCGCCGACCCGATCCGCTGGCCGGTCTGCAGCACGCCGCCGGCCGCGCCGCCCTGCGCCGGCGGCACCTGGGACAGGGTCAGCGACTGGTTGGGCGAGATGACCAGGCCGTTGCCGATGCCGGCGACGAAGAACGGCGCGGCCACGGCCCAGCCGACCGCGGTCCCGTGCACCAGCCCGATCGCGACCCAGGCCCCGGCCAGCCCGAGAATGACCAGCACCAGCCCGCCGGCGACCAGCGCCCGGCCGATCCGGAACACCACCCGCCCGGCCAGCACCGCCGACAGCGCCCCGCCGACCGCCCACGGCAGCGAGGCCAGCCCGGACATGAGCGCGCTGTAGCCCACGCCCTCCTGCAGGAACTGCGAGTAGATGAAGAACACCGCGGTGAACCCGGCGAAGTAGGCCATCCCGAGCACGGTCCCGAACGCGTACGACCGCATCCGGAAGAGGTCCAGGTTGACCATCGGCTCGTGGCCGCGCTCCCGATAGGACCGCTCCCAGCGGACGAACGCGTAGCCCAGGAGTGCCGCCGGCAGCAGCAGTGTCCACTTCAGACCGCCGGACCAGGTCCGGCTCTCCACGAACGGCAGCAGCACCAGCACGGTCGCGACGCCGAGGATGACCGCGCCGACCGGGTCGTAGTCGTTGTGCTGGCCCTTGGCGTTGTCCTGGCGCGGCACGGTACGGAAGGCCAGCACGATCGCGAGGATGCCGATCGGCACGTTGACCAGGAAGATCCAGCGCCAGCCGCTGCCGGTCCCACCGAAGTGGATGAGCAGGCCGCCGATCAGCGGGCCGACCGCGGTGCTGATGCCGACGACGCCGCCGAACAGGCCGAAGGCCCGGCCGCGCTCCTCGCCCCGGAACAGGCCCTGGATCAGGCCGGAGTTCTGCGGGGTGACCATGCCGCCGCCGATGCCCTGCACCAGCCGGGCCACGACCAGCATCAGCGGCGTCTTCGCGGCCCCGCAGGCGGCGCTGGCCAGGGTGAAGACGGCCAGGCCGAGGACCAGGGTCGGCCGCCGGCCGCGGGCGTCACCGATCCGGCCGCCGGCCACCAGCACCAGCCCGAACGCCAGTGCGTAGCCGCTGACCACCCACTGCAGGGCGTTGTCGCCGGCCTTGAGGCCGGCCGCGATGCTGGGCAGGGCCACGTTCACGATGCTCACGTCGAGCAGCACCATGAACCCGGCGACCAGCACGACCGCCAGCGCCCGCCAGCGCCGCGGATCCGGTACGTAGTCCTCCGCGCCGCTCCGGCCGGCCTGCGTCGTGGGCTCCGTCGTCACCGACCGCCCCTACCCGGCGCCGTCGCTCCCGACGCGGAGGGTGACCAAGTCCACTGCGACCGTGCGGTCCGTCACCAGCTGCCGCCCCGCCGCCGCCACCCCCGCCGCCGGAGGAGCCGCCGGAGAAGCCGCTGCCGCCCCCGGACGAGGAGGACGAGGTGCTGGTCGCGCTGGTGGCGTCCGTGGCGAAGGTCGACCACCACATCGGGTTGGACGTGTACGCGTAGCCGCCCGCCACCACCCCGGCGGCCAGGAAGGCCGAGGCCAGCTGCGGCGCCAGGCCCAGCACCACCGCGTACGGCGCGAGGCCGCCGAGAGCGGCCTCGCGCTGGTCGGCCGGGTAGCGGGCCGGGTCGATGCCGGCCAGCGTCTGCTTGAACGCCATCAGCTGGGACCGGGCGATCTCCCCGGCCTCGGTCCGCGGCGCCGGCCGAGTCAGCGCGTACGCGATGAGCAGGGCGCCACCGGCGACCAGGGCCGGGCCGGCGATCGCGGCCCGCGCCAGGAAGCCGAACAGGAACGTCAGCGGGAAGGCGACGAAGATCAGCAGCACCCCGAGCGCGACCAGGCCGGACCGCTCGCTGGTCCGGGTCGCCGATGCGCAGCGAGGTCATCTTGCCGCCCCCGCTGACCTGGACCTGGTCCGGCGCGTCGGGCGAGCTCACGGTGACGTCGGAGACCGGGAAGCGCCGGCTGTGGCTGCCGTCGTAGCGCTGCTCGGTGTCGATGTCGCGCTCGATCCCGTGCCGCGCGTTGCCCCCGAAGTCGTACGCGATGGTCTCCTGGACCGTCAGCGAGCCGTCCCGCTGTACCGCGAGCCGCACGTCGTACGAGGTGATCTGCTCGCCGGCGGTAGCGGCCGGGTCGTCGGACGCGGCGGCCGGCACGGCGGGCAGCAGAGCGAGCGCGATCGCGAGGGCGCTCGCGGAGGCAGCGGACACAATGCGCATGTGGGACAGACTAGCCCGAACCTCCTACGGTTCCGTCCGGGCCGAGACCGAGCAGCCGGATGCCGTTGGACCAGCAGACCGCGCGTAGCCAGTCGTCGCCGAGGTCGAGCCGGGCCAGCGCGTCGAGCTGGGTCCCGTACGGGTAGGGGATGTTGGGGAAGTCGGTGCCGAGCACGACCCGGTCGCCCAGGTCGGCCAGCCGGGCCGGCAGCTCGGCCGGCATCGGCGCCATCTCCTCGGTGAACGGCGTGCCCAGCATGGTGGTGTCCAGGTGCACCCGCGGGCGGCGGCCGGCCAGCGCGGCGAAGTCCAGGTAGTCGGGCAGGCCGGCGTGCGCCACGACCAGGACCAGCCCGGGGTGCCGGTCCAGCACCGCCTCCATCGGCCCGATGCCGGTGTGCTCCCCCGGCACCGGCCCGTTGCCGCAGTGCACGACGACCGGGACGGCCGCCTCGGCCAGCGCACCCCACACCGGGTCCAGCAGCGGGTCGGTGGGGTCGTAGCGGCCGACCTGGACGTGGGCCTTGAAGACCCGGGCGCCCCGGTCCAGCGCGGCCCGGACGTAGGCGCCGGCCTCCGGCTCGGGGAAGAAGGTGGCCGACGGGACGCAGTCGGGGGTCCGCGCGGCCAGGTCGAGGGTCCAGTCGTTGAGGAAGGCGGCCATGCCGGGCTTGTGCGGGTAGGCCAGGGCTGGGAAGGACCGGACCCCGAAGCCGCGCAGGAGGGCGATCCGCTCCTCGTCGGTGCCCTGGTAAAGGATCGGCCAGGACCGGCCGTAGTGCTCCTCGGCCCGCTCGAAGTAGGCCCAGACCGCGGCCAGGACCCGCGGCGGCAGGAAGTGCACGTGCACGTCGACCAGGCCGGGCAGGCCGAGCGCCTGCCAGAAGCCGGGCACCGCCGCGTCGGCCGCGCCTGTGCCGCCCGCGGCGGCCTCGCCGCCGTCCCCGGGGCCGGAGCCGCCGCCGGATTCGAGGCCGGAGTCGCCGCCGGGTTCACGACCGGGGCCGCCGCCGTCCCCGTCGTCGGGCTCGGGGTCGGGGCCGGCGGGTGTCGCGGTCACGCCGGGGCGAGGGCGGCCAGCGCCGCCTCGACCGTCTCGTCCACCGGGATGGCCGCGGCCAGCCCGGACACCGACAGCGTGCGGCCGACCACCGCGTCCGGCGCCACCACCAGTCTTAGCGACCCGGACGCCGAGCCGAGCCGGCCGGACAGCCGGACCAGCAGGGCCAGCCCGGCGCTGTCCAGGTAGCTGAGCCCGGACAGGTCCACGGCGACCCCGGTGGCCCCGCTCAGGCTGCCCGTGACCTGGTCCTCGACCGCGTTGGCGTTGGACAGGTCGATCTCCCCGGACAGCCGGGCGAGGACCGTGCCGCCGTGTCGCTCCACCAGCACCCGGGCCAGCTGCGGGTCCCCCGCGCCGGTCCCGGTCACGCCGGTTCCCCGAACCGGCGGCGCATGGTCACCACGGTTCCGTCCTCTCTTGAGCGCACCCCGACCGAGTCCATCACCGCCCGCATCATCGACAGCCCGCGGCCCCGGTCGCCGGGCGCCGGGACCTGCCGCCACCGTCCGGTGTCGGCGACCCGCAGGGTCAGCTCCCACCCGGCGGACAGCCGCAGCTCCACCGCCAGCTCGCCGGCCGGCCCCGGCAGCGCCCGCGGGAAGGCGTGCTCCACCGCGTTGGCCACCGCCTCGCCGCAGGCCAGCAACACGTCCGCGGCGTCGTTGGGGCCGATGCCGACCGCGGCCAGCCAGATCCGGAGCCTCCGGCGCAGGCCGGCCAGCAGCTCGGCCCGGGCCGGCAGCCGGGTCGAGAACACCGGCTCGTACGTCGTCGCCAGCAACGCCACGTCGTCGTCACCGGAACCGACCAGCATCCGCCGCACCAGCTCGTCGGACCAGCTCGGCCCCTGCTCGACCTCGGCGGCGTGCTCTCCCAGCCGGCGCAGCCCGACGTTGAGCGACTCCCGGCGGCGCTCCACCAGCCCGTCGGAGTAGAGCAGCAGCCGCGAGCCCGGGACCAGCACGGTGCTGCCCTCGGGCCGGGGCTCGGTGGTCCCGGGCGGCAGCGCGCACAGCAGCGGCGACCGGCCGTCCTCCAGGAACTCGGTCGTGCCGTCCGGCCGGAGCACGAGCGGCGGCGGATGCCCGGCGCAGGCGTACCGCAGGGTGCCGCCGACCGGGTCCAGCACCGCGTACACCACGGTGGCCAGCCGGGCCCCCTCGACCTGCCGGGCGAAGCGCTCCAGCCCGTCCAGGACCCGGGCCGGCGACTCCGCGGACAGGGCCAGCGCGGACAGCGCGCTGCGCAGCTGACCCATCGTGGTGGCGGCCGGCAGGCCCCGGCCGACCACGTCGCCGACGGTCAGGCCGAGCCGGCCGTCCGGCAGCGCCACCACGTCGTACCAGTCCCCGCCGACCTTCAGCGAGTCCACCGCGGGGTGGTAGCGGGCGGTGAGCCGCAGGCCGGGCATCTCCGGCAGCGCGGTCGGCAGCATGCTCTGCTGCAGCGCCAGCGCCACGTCGTACGCGCGCTGGTGCAGCCGGGCCCGCTCCAGCGCCTGCGCGCACTGCTCGGCCAGCGAGGTGATTAGCGCCCGCTCGTCCGCGTCGAAGCCGCGCTCGTCGGCGAAGCTGAGCATCATCGCGCCGACCGGCCGGCCGTGCGAGA
>DATDKW010000094.1:0-12615 GCA_036519715.1 Mycobacteriales bacterium | reverse complement strand
GAGGCCGGCCTGGTCGACTCCGACGGCGGCCGGCCGCGCACGCTGCTGCGGGTCAACCCCGGCTACGCGTACGTGGTCGGCGTCGACGTCGGCGAGACCGGCACCCGGGTCGAGGTGTTCGACCTGGCCATGGGGCCGCTAGCCACGGTCGAGCACCCGCTGCCGTCGCCCCGGCCCGAGCCGGCCGCGGTGGTGGCCCAGGTGCACGAGGGCCTGGCCGAGGTGCTGGCCGTTGCCGGGGTGAGCGCGCCGGAGGTGCTGGGGCTCGGGGTCGGCGTGTTCGGCACGGTGGAACAGGGCGCCGAGGCGACCGTCCACACCCAGACGCTGGGCTGGGACGCGGTGCCGCTGGAGCGGATGCTGCGGGCCGGCACGGCGGTGCCGATCTACCTGGAGAACGGGGCCAAGACGCTGGGGCAGGCCGAGCTGTGGTTCGGCGCCGCCCGCGGCGCCCAGCACGCGGTGATCACGCTGGTCGGATCCGGCGTCGGGGCCGCGGTCATCAGCAACGGCACGATCTCCCGCGGCGCCACCAGCAGCGCCGGCGAGTGGGGACACACCTGCCTGGTCTACGACGGCCGGCCGTGCCGGTGCGGCTCCCGCGGCTGCCTGGAGGCGTACGTGGGGGCGGAGGCGGTGCTGGACCGGTGGAAGGCGGCCCGGGGCGGGCGGGCGGTGCCGGGCACGGACGAGCAGTCCTCGATGGACGCGCTGCTGACCGACGGGGGCAAGGTGGCCGAGCGGGTGCTGGCCGAGACCGCCGGCTACCTCGGGGCCGGGCTGGCCAACCTGGTCAACCTGTTCAACCCGGAGCGGATCGTGCTGGCCGGCTGGGCCGGGCACGCGCTCGGCCGGCGGCTGCTGCCGCAGATCACCGCGGCCGCGGCCGAGCGGGCGTTGCGGCACCCGTTCGGGCAGACCACGATCGAGCTCGGGCAGCTCGGCCTGGACGCGGTCGCGCTCGGTGCGGCCACGCTGCCGGTGGCCGACCTGCTGGCCCGCGGGGCGTCGCCGCAGCGGCCGGCGGCCGTCCGGCTCGACGCCCCGGCCTGAGCGCCCGGCCCGACTCCCGACAGCGTCGGGGCCCGCCGACGGCTGACCGCCCGGCCCCGGGATCACCGGGACCGGGCGATCAGGCCTTTGGGCTAGGGGAAGGTGACGACGGTGACCGGGACGGTCGCGGTGCCCTGGGCCGGGCCGCCGGTGTTGTTGATGACGTGGTCGATGGTGCCGACCCCGCCCAGGGACACGGTGAGCAGGTCGTGCATGCGCACCCCGGCGGTCACCGGCACCTCGAACCCGCGGTCGGCGTGGATGGACGGGTCGGCGGTGAAGTTGCAGTAGCTGCCGAGCCCCCAGGTCTCGTGGGTGGTGACCAAGTCGGCGACCTTGTAGGCCGCGTAGCCGTTGGCGCCGGTGCGCCAGGCCGCCTGGCTCGGCGGGTCGTACGGCAGCTCGTTCTGGAAGAAGTACGTCCGTCCGCCGTTGCCGTTCCAGACCACCTCGTACTTCTGGTAGTGCTCGACGAACTTCTGGTAGTGCTCGACGAACAGGCCGTACGCGGTGACGTTCTGGCCGTTGACGATCAGGCCGGTGTCGGCGGTGTTGACCGTCCAGCCCACGCCGGCGCCGTGGTCGGCCCGCCAGGCCCAGATGTGGTCGATGATCGTGTTGCTGCTCTTGACCACCAGGCTGGTCGTGGCCTTGCCGGCGACCCGCCCGCCGATGCGGAAAACACGTCCTGCACCGTGGTCGGGTTGGCGGCGTGGCTCGCGGTCGAGCCGGCCGGGCCGACCTGCAGCAGGACCGGCGAGTTGGTGGTGCCGGCGTTGAACAGCAGGCCGGCCACCTTGACACCGTCCACATCGGACACGGCCATCGGCGTGACGCCGCCGACCGGGACGAGGGTGGCGTACCCGATGCCGAGCACGACGGTGTCGGCCCGGGTCACGGTGTGAGGACCGCGAGCTCCCACACCGAGTAGCCGAAGGTGGTGGCCCGGACGGTGCCGGTGACCCGCACGTACCGGCCGGTGCCGGTGACGGGCAGCGTCTGGGTGCCGCCGGTGCCGGTGGTGGTGGAGAAGACCGTGGTGAACGGCCCGCCGGCGGCGATGGCGGTCTGGATCTGGAAGGCCCGGGCGTACGCGGCCTCCCAGGTCAGCGTGACCTGGCAGAGGGTCTGGGTGCTGCCCAGGTCGACCTGCAGCCACTGCGGGTCGCTGGCGGCCGAGGACCAGCGGGTGCCGGCGTTGCCGTCCACGGCGGCGGAGGCCGGGGTGCCGGCGTTCTCGGTGCTCGACGCCGTCGCGGGGTGGTTCAGGGCGGCGGTGGCGTCCGGGCTGTCCGGGAGGTCGCCGCCCACGGCGTTGTTGAGGATCACGAAGAAGGGGTGGTCGAAGATCCAGGGCCCGCGGGTGGCCCGACGACGGTCGTCAATACCCGGCTGACCCGATCCGGCTAGTTCGGATGTCCGGCTCGTAGGGCCTTCTGGGGGAACGGACGGGGGTCACCAGCGGGACGGGCAGAATGGATGGTCGCTTCTGGGAGGTGCGGTGGTCGACACCGAGCGCAAGTCCGAACAACAGCACCTCGACCTGCTCTACTCGCGGCTGGACGAGCTGCGCGAGCGCAGCGAGCGGGCGCTGGCGGCCGTCCGCCGGGCGCCCACCGCGGGCACCCCGGGCGCCCGCGGCGAGCGGGACGCCTTCGTCGCCCTGCACGCCGGCCGGCTCGCGCAGCTGCGCTCGGTCGAGGAGCGGCTGTGCTTCGGGCGGCTGGACCTGATCGGCGGCGAGCGCCGGTACGTCGGCCGCGTCGGCCTGTCCGACGAGGAGCACCACCAGCTCTTGCTGGACTGGCGGGCACCGGCGGCCGAGCCGTTCTACCGGGCCACCGCGGCGTCGCCGGCCGGGGTGGTGCGGCGCCGGCAGCTGGGCACCAAGGACCGGATGGTCACCACCATCGAGGACGAGGTGCTCGACCTCGACGCGTTCGACCCGGAGCGGGACGGCCCGGCGCTGGCCGGTGAGGGTGCGCTCATGGTCGCCCTGGACGCGGCCCGCACCGGCAAGATGCGCGACATCGTCGGCACCATCCAGGCCGAGCAGGACCGGGTCATCCGGGCCCCGCTGAACGGCGTGCTGGTGGTGCAGGGCGCGCCGGGCACGGGCAAGACCGCGGTCGCGCTGCACCGCACCGCCTACCTGCTCTACTCGTACCGGGACCGGATCGCGACCGCGGGCGTGCTCGTGGTCGGTCCCAACGAGCGGTTCCTGCGCTACATCGACGCGGTGCTGCCGGCGTTGGGCGAGGCCGAGGCGACCGTGCTGGTCACCCCGGGCCGGCTCTACCCGGGCGTGGACGCCACCGGGTCGGAGGAGCCGGCCGCGGCCGCGGTCAAGGGCGACCTGCGGATGGTGACCGTGCTGACCCGGGCCATCCGGGACCGGCAGCGGACCGTGGACGCGCCGGTGCCGATGACCGTCGGCGGGATCAGGATCACGCTGCGGCCGGCCGACGTCCGGGCCGGGCTGGAGCGGGCCCGGCGCTCGGGCAAGCCCCACAACGAGGCCCGCGTCGTCTTCGTCAAGCACCTGCTCAACCAGCTCGCCAACCAGCTGGCCGGCAGCCGGGACCTGGACGCCGACGACCGGGCCAGCCGGATCGGCGAGCTGCGCGAGTCCAAGGACGTGCGCCGGGAGCTCAACGGGCTGTGGCCGCCGCTGAGCCCGGAGCGGCTGCTGCGGGATCTCTATGCCCAGCCGTACCGGCTGGAGTCGGCCGGCCGGTCGCTGACCCCGGCCGAGCGTTCGCTCCTGGAGCGGCCGCGGTCGGCGCCGTGGACGCCGGCCGACGTGCCGCTGCTGGACGAGGCGGCCGAGCTGCTCGGCACCGTCGACATCGGGGTCGCCCCGGGCGGGGAGAGCGCCGAGCTGGAGAACGCCCGGCGGGCGCTGGAGGACTCCGAGGCGGCCGGGATGATCAGCGCCGAGCAGCTGGCCGCGCGCTGGTCCGGGGAGACGGCCCGGCGCAGCGTGGCCGAGCACGCCGCCACCGACCGGGAGTGGACGTTCGGGCACGTGGTCGTGGACGAGGCCCAGGAGCTGGCGCCGATGGCGTGGCGGCTGCTGATGCGGCGCTGCCCGACCCGGTCGATGACGATCGTCGGCGACCTGGCCCAGACCAGCGCGCTGGGCGGGGTGCGGTCCTGGCCGGAGACGCTCCGGCCGTACGTGTCGGAGCGGGCCACGATCGAGACGCTGACCGTGAACTACCGGACGCCGGCGCAGCTGATGTCGCTGGCGGTCTCGGTGCTGCGGGCGGCCGGGGTGTCGGTGATCGAGCCGACGTCGGCCCGCTCGACCCCGTGGGAGCCGGTGCTGACCGCGACCCCGGACGTGGTCGCGGCCGCGGCCGCGGCCGTCCCGGACGAGCTCGACCTGGTCGGGGAGGGGACGGTCGGGGTGCTGTGCGCCCGGGCCCAGGTGGCCGCCATCGCCGCCGCCGTCCCGGACGCCGCCCGGGTCTCGGTGCTCACGGTCGAGCAGGCCAAGGGGCTGGAGTTCGACGGCGTCGTGCTGGTCGAGCCGGCCGCGATCCTGGCCGAGTCGCCGCGCGGGATCAACGACCTCTACGTCGCGATCACCCGCCCGACCCAGCGCCTGCACGTCCTGCATGCCCGGCCGCTCCCGCCGGGCTTCGAGCCGGGCGCCCGACCCGTACCCTAGGACGTATGGACGAAGTGGGCAGCGGTGCTTGACCCCGACGGGCTGTACGAGCTGGCTGCCGAGCTGCCCGAGCTCGACCGGCCGGTCCTGGTGGTGGCGATGACCGGCTTCGTGGACGCGGCCGGCGCGACCAAGATCGCGGCCGAGCACCTGCGGGACAACGGCGACCCGGTCCCGGTGGCGACCTTCGACGTCGACCAGCTCTACGACTACCGGGCCCGCCGCCCGGCGATGCTGTTCGTCGAGGACCACTGGGAGGGCTACGAGACCCCCGAGATCCGGGTCGACGCGCTCACCGACGCCGCCGGCAACCGGTTCCTCATCCTCGACGGCCCGGAGCCGGACGTGCAGTGGGAGCGGTTCGTGGCCGCGGTCGAGCGGCTGTGCGCGCGGCTGGACGTGTCGGCGTCGGTCGGCTTCAACAGCATCCCGATGGCCGTGCCGCACACCCGCCCGCTCGGGGTGACCGCGCACGCCAGCCGCCGGGAGCTCATCAACGACTACCAGCCCTGGCTGCAGCGGGTCCAGGTGCCGGGCAGCGCGGTGCACCTGCTGGAATACCGGCTCGGCGAGGCCGGCCGCGACTCCATGGGCTTCTCCGTGCACGTGCCGCACTACCTGGCCCAGACCGACTACCCGGCCGCCGCCCAGACGATGCTGGAGGCGGTGTCCAAGGCGACCGGGCTGGATCTGGTTCCCGACTCGCTCAAGGCCGCCGCCGAGACCGTCCGGGCCGACGTGGACGGCCAGGTCGAGCGGTCGGAGGAGGTGGCGAGCGTGGTCCGGGCCCTGGAGGAGCAGTACGACGCGTACGTGGCCGGGCGCGGGGACAACCTGCTGGCCGGCGACGCCGGCCCGCTGCCGACCGCGGACGAGCTCGGGGCGGAGCTGGAGCGGTTCCTGGCCGAGCAGACCGACCGGCCCGACCAGCAGTAGCAGCGCCCGGTGGCGATCACGGCGCGGGTCGACCGCTTCCAGCGCCGGCACCCGGCCGCCGGCTACCCGCTGGCCGTGATCTACAAGTTCTTCGACGACCAGGGCAACTTCCTGACCGCGATGATCACGTACTACGCGTTCCTGTCGCTGTTCCCGCTGCTGCTCCTGCTCATCTCGATCCTCGGCTTCGCCCTGCACAACGACCCGGGCCTGCAGGAGCGGGTGCTCGACTCGGCCCTGAGCCGGCTGCCGGTGATCGGCACCCAGATCGCGGACAACGTGCAGTCGCTGCGCGGCAACACGGTGGCCGTGGTCGTCGGCGCGCTCGGCGGGCTCTACGGCAGCCTCGGGGTCGTGCAGGCCACGCAGAACGCGTTCAACAAGGTCTGGGCGGTGCCCCGCAACAACCGGCCCAACCCGATCATGGCCCGGGTGATCAGCCTGGCCATGCTGGTCGTGCTCGGGCTGGGGCTGATCGGGTCCACCATCTTGTCGGCGCTGTCCGCGGTGGCCGGCCGGATCGGCGACGCCCAGCTCGACACCGGAGTACGGGTGCTGTTCGCGGTGGCGGCCGTGCTGCTCAACGCGGGCCTGCTGGCCTTCGCGTTCCGGCTGCTGACCGCGCAGTCGGTGGGCACCCGGCGGACGCTGCCCGGGGCGCTCTGCGCGGCAGTGATCTGGCAGGTCCTGCAGGTGTTCGGGACGTACTACTTCGGTCACACGCTGCGCAACAGCACCGCGACGTACGGGCTGTTCGGGGTGGTCCTGGGGCTGCTGGTGTGGCTCTACCTGTCGGCACTGGCCGTGGTGCTCGGGGCCGAGATCAACGTGGTGCTGGCCCGGCGCCTGTGGCCGCGCAGCCTGCTGACGCCGTTCACCGACGACGTGCAGCTCACCCACGGCGACCGCAAGGCGTACGCGTCGTACGCGCAGACCGAGCGGCACAAGGGCTTCGAGACGGTCGACGTCGACTTCGACCAGGAGCTGCCGCCGGAGGAGGAACCGGGGAGGCGACGCCCGCGCTGAGCTTCCCCCGAGGCTCTACGGCCGGCGTGAGCGGGTCCACCTCGAAGGGCGTCCCGGTCGTCCTCCGGGGCCCCCGTTTCCCTCTGCAGCACCCACACTCCGGCGAGCCGTGCCGACCGCGGCGGGCGTCGCTCCCGGCGGCAACTGTGCCCTGCCGGCGCGCAGTCCGGCTCGGTCCGCTGCTCGTAGTTAGACTGATGGGTCCCCTGACTTAGCGGCGGGTAGCCGGTCGGTGGCCTAACGCTCATCGGGGATTCTTCGCCAGCTCCACCAGACCGGCACGATTCGGTACGCCGGTCTTCGCGACCAGGTTGGCCACGTGCGTCTCGATGGTGCGCGGGGACAGCACCAGCCGCTGCGCGATCGCGGTGTTGGTCAGCCCGTCGGCCAGCAGCCGCAGCACGTCGACCTCGCGGCTGGTCACCCCGGCCGCGCGCAGCGCCGCCGGCACCGGGGTGTCGCCGCGGCCCGGGCGGGGGACCGGGGCGCCGGCCTTGCGCAGCACCTCCCGGCAGCGGCTGGCCAGCCGGGTCTCCCCCCGGCCGGCGAAGACCGGGAGGGCCTCCCGGGCCCAGCCGATCGGGTCGCCCCAGCCGTCGGTGACGGCGGAGTCCGCGATCAGCAGCCGGATCCGGTGCCGCCACCAGGGCAGCCGGGCCATCGCCCGGTCGGCCGCGGCCAGCTCGGCCTCGGCCTCCCGGCGGCGGCCCCGGCGGCCAGCGGCGACCGCCTCCGCGTAGCCCAGCAGGGCCGCGTTCTCCCAGTTGACCGTGGACGGGCGGGCCTCGTCCCGGGCGCCGTCACCGTCGCCGGCGATCGTGCGGACCAGCGCCCACAGCCCGCGGGTCGGGGTCGGGGTCACGCTGGGGCTGCGGCGCAGGTAGTCGGCCGCCTTGTCCAGGGTCTGCAGCAGCCGGTCCAGGTCGTCGGCGATCAGGGCCGCCCGGGCCCGGACCTGACCCCAGGCGGCGGCGTTGATGTCCAGGTCGTCGGGGAACAGCGCCAGCGACCGGGTCACGCACTTCTCGGCCTCCTCGGCGTGGCCGAGCTCGGCGTGCGCGATGCCCTGGAAGCAGACCGCGGTCGCGAACAGCCGGTCGGCCCGCAGCCGGCGGGACACGTCGGCGCAGCGCAGCGCGTAGCCCAGGGCCCGGTCGGCGTCGCTGTGCAGCAGGCCGGCCGCGATCTGCAGGTCGAGGGTGGCGGCCAGGCCGACCAGGCCGGCGTCCTCGGCCAGGCCGCGGGCCCGCTCCAGCCGGGTGGTGGAGCCGTCCTCGAGCAGGTCGATGGTGCCGAGCTCGTGCAGCGCGGCGACCCGGTCCAGCGGCAGGTCGTACTCCTGGGCCAGCGTCTCGGCCGCGGCGAAGGCGTCCCGGGCCGAGCCGGTGTCGTCCAGCCGGGCCACCCGGCCCACCACCAGCAGCGCCTGCACCGCCACCGACCACTGCTTGGCCTCCCGGGCCGCGCCCAGCACGGTCTGGGCCATCTGCCGGGCCCGGGCCGGCTCGCCCCGCGCGTACGCCAGCCGGGCGGCCAGCACCCCGACCATCGGGTCGCCGTCGGGGCTGCCGTCCGGGTCGGCCTGGGGGATCGAGGACAGGTAGGCCGCGGCCACGTCCCAGCGCTCGGCGTCCGCGGCGACCTGGGCCAGCACCCGCCGGACCCCGTCGTCGCCGTCGCGCAGCAGCCGCTCGCCCAGGGCCAGCGCCCGCTCGGCGTCGCCCTTGAGCGCCAGCACCGACAGCAGCTCCCGCTCGGCCCGGGCGGTCAGTTCGGGTGCGGTGGCCAGGATCGCGGCCCGGGACAGCAACAGGTCGGCCGAGTGCAGGGCGCCCCGGCGGGCCGCCACCACGCCGGCCGCGACCGACAGCTCGGCCGCGCGCTCGTCCTCGCCGGCCGCCGCCCGCAGGCCGGCCGCCAGCGCGTACGCCTCCGGGTCGCGGTCCTCGACGATCTCCGCGGCCGCGTGGGCCAGGGCGCGCAGCTCCGGTGGCAGCAGGTCGTCCCGGATGGCGTCGCCGGTGAGCGAGTGCCGGAAGTGGAAGGTGTTGCCCTCGTCCGCCTCCACCAGCCCGGACTGCACGGCCGAGCGCAGCCCGGCCAGCACCTCGGCCTCGGGCCGGCCGGTCACCTCGGGCAGCAGCGACCAGTCGAACCGGCGGCCCAGCACGGCCGCGGCCCGCACCACCGACCGGGCCGCCGGGTCCAGGCGCTCCACCCGCCGCCGTACGGTCGCGCCGAACGTCCGGGGCACGGCCGGGGTCAGCGGTCCGACCAGCCGGCCGGCCGGGCTCAGCGCGCCGACCGCGCCCAGCCCGGTCAGCAGCTCCTCGATCAGCAGCGGCAGCCCGTCGGCGTTGTCCCGGACGAACGCCACCACCTCCTCCGGTGGACGGCCGGTCAGGCAGGACTCGACCAGCTCGCGGACCTCGTCCGGGTCCAGCCGGCCGATCGGCAGCACGGTGGCCTGGGTCGCGGCCACCAGCTCCAGCAGCGGCTGCGGCAGCCCGCGCTCCTCCCGGCTGGTCACGACCAGCAGCAGCGGCGCCGAGTCGGCCGCATGGGCCAGGTAGGTCAGCACGGTCAGCGTGTCCGGGTCGACCCAGTGCAGGTCCTCCAGCACGAGCAGGGTGCCGGCGGTGGACCGCCGCGCGGCCAGCGCGGCCAGCAGCCGCAGCACCGCCTCGCCCAGCACGGCCCCGCCGCGCGGGTCGGTCCGGCCGCCGGCCACCTCGGCGTCCGGCAGCACCGCGGCCAGCACCGGCAGGTAGGGCCGCAGCGCGTCGTCGTCGGGCAGCCCGCGGTCGCGCAGGGCCCGGCTCAGCGCCTCCACCAGCGGCCGGTACGGCTCCCCGTTGGGCACCGCCCGGCCGGTCAGCACGGTCAGCCGGGCCTCGGCCGCGGCCGCCGCCAGCTCGCGCATCAGCCGGGACTTGCCCACCCCGGGCTCGCCCGCGACCACGACCAGGCCGCCGGTGCCTGCGCCGCGCAGCAGCTCCAGCCGGCCCCGCAGGGCGCTGAGCTCGGCGGCGCGGCCGACCATCCGGCTGGCGGCGGCCTGCCAGGGCACGGACACCTACTGGTCCTCCCGCATGAACATGACGCCCCCCAGGCCCGACCACCCTAACGTCCGGGCCGCTCGCCAGCACAGTCCGCGCGCCGATGCGCGTATCTAGGTTCATTCGTAGACGTACTTGCGGGGTCCCGGGAAGACGTACGAAAGACCGTCGCGGAGCCGGTCGCGCCAGTTCTCCCAGGAGTGGCCGTCGCGGGACTCGACGTACTTCACCCGCATGCCGGTGTCGGACAGCACCGGCACCATGGACCGGTTGCGCACGATCAGCGGCTCGTACACGCCGCAGCTGACGAAGACCCGGTCGGCGACCGCGCGCGGGCGGGCCCGGTAGCGGTTGGTGAAGCGGACGACCGGGTCGAAGACCGACCCGCCGCCGTGGTCGGAGCCGATGTCGGTGAACACGAACGAGCCGGACTGCAGCAGCAGCGACCCGTACGTGTCCGGGTGCCGGTAGGCCGTCGACAGCGCCGCGACCGCGCCGAACGACGCGCCCATCAGGCAGCGCCCGGCCGGGGCGGCGGCCAGCGGGAAGCGCCGCTCCAGGAACGGCAGCAGCTCGCCGGTGACGAACCGGGCGTGCGAGGTCGAGTCCGCGTACTCCACCAGCCGGTCGCCCGGGTGCAGGAACGCGGCCACCAGCTCGGCCACCTCGTTGCGGTGCAGCAGGTTGTCCAGCACGGTCTTGGCCGCCGCGTACTGCAGGTAGTCGGGGCCGTCGTGCACGACCAGCAGCGGGTACGCCGCCGGGCGCCGGAACCGGGCCGGCAGGTAGAGCGTGACCCGGGCGTCCCGCTTCAGCGCCCGGCTGGGCACGGTCAGCTCGACCAGCTCGCCCGGGCGGGTCTCCGGATCCGGCTCGGCCCACTCCGGGCCCTCGTAGCCGGTCGCGAACACGACGCTGGAGCTGCCCACCGGCGAGTGTGACCGGTGCGGGTTGAGCGGGTCGTTGATCCGCTCGTACGAGCCGCCGCGGCGGATCTCCAGCTGGTACTCGACCCGGGACCGCTCCGGCAGCTCCATCACCACCGACCACAGGTCGGTGCCGCGCAGCCGGCGCAGCGGGAGCCGGTCGGGCAGGCCCAGGACCCGGTGCGTCACCCAGACCTCGTCGGCCTCCCCGCGGAACAGGAACGTGCAGCGCAGGCCCTCGACGATCGGGACCTCCCGGCCGTGCAGGAACCGGTCCACCGCGCCGCCGTCGAGCGGGCCGCGCTCCTTGAGCCGGTTGATCGCGAGCCGGCGGGTCGAGGCGGTCACGCCGGTTCCTCGGGCGCCCGCCGGTCGGCCGGCACGACCAGCCGGCCGTCGGGCTCGATCGCCCGGGACGCGGCCAGGGTCGCGCCGTCGTCCAGGACCACACACCGGGCCGGGGCGAACCGGCGGGCCAGCGCGCCCAGCCGGACCGGGTCGTCCACCGGCAGCCGGCGGCGGGCGTGCGGGAGCAGGACGGTGTCCCTGACCAGGCCGAGCCCGGGCGCGTACGCCTCGGCCCGGCCGTCGGTGAACAGGACCACCCGCTCGGTCAGCGCCATCGCCCCGGCCGACCAGGCCAGCACGTCGGCCGGCGGGCTGACCGCGAACAGCCGCAGCACGTGCAGCAGGACGCCGACGTGGCCGCCGGCGACCACCAGGGTCCCGGCCCCGGCCAGCAGCTCGGTGACCCGGGCCCGGTGCCGGGCCACGGCGTCCCGCTCGGCCGGGCGCCAGGCCGCGTCGAAGTCGGCCCGGGCCGCGGCCACCCGCTCCAGGTGCCGCTCGTCCAGCAGCCGCAGCGCCGCTTCGGCGTCGGCCAGGACCGCGGTCAGCGTCCGCGGCCGGGTGCTGCTGCGCCGGATCTCGGCCGCGGCCTGCTCGGCGTGCCCGACCTGCACCGCGTACAGCTCCTGGAGCTCGTCCAGGACGGCCCGGTGGTTGAGCTCGGCGGTGGCCAGCTCCGGGTCGGCGTCGAGCACGTCGAGCCAGCGGGCGTGCAGGCGCAGGTTGACGGTGCCGCCGCCGAGCAGGCCGTCCAGCTCGGCGTCGTCGGCCTCGCGCTCGCGCCAGCCGGCGGTGACGGTGGCGGCGGTGCCCGCGACCGGCCGGATCGTCGGCCGCCGCTGCGGCCCCAACACCGTGACCGTCAACTCCCGCTCATCCCGCATGCACGTGGACGGTTCTACCCACGTCGTCGAGCATCCCCCGCAGGACGTCGTAGTCCGGGTGCCGCATCCGGACGTACGCGTTGGCCATGTAGCCGGCCTCGACCGGCTGGGTCGGCGTGCCCGGCGGGGGCAGGTGCGCGTCCAGCACCCACTCGCCCAGCCGGGCCTGGGCCTCGTCGATCCCCTCGTAGCCGGTGATGGTGCCGTCCCGGTCCGGGCGCAGGGCCACGATGCCGGCGGCGTGGCTGCGGGAGGCCCGGGCGCCGACCGAGCCGTGCACGATCGCGTCGGCCCAGGCCCGGTAGAGGTCGAGGTCGTTGCCGGCCGAGTAGAGGTCCCAGGCCCCGACGCCGGGCGGCCGGCAGCCGATCTCGGAGAAGCGCAGGCCCTTGGGGCCGAAGAACCACTCCATGTGGGTGGCGGTGGTGCCGATGCCCAGGGCCGCGTTCACCTGCCGGCCCAGCTCCCGCAGCTGCTGGTAGTCGGCCTCGGTGTCGACCCGGTTGGTCGCGATGAACTGGGGCGAGATCCAGCGGGTGCGCATCGCCTCCAGCACGTTCGGGAAATAGTGGCTGACGAAGTCCAGCTGCGGGTGGCCGTCCACGGACAGCGTGTCGTAGAAGCCCTCGTGGCCCTCGACGAACTCCTCCACCGCGATCGAGTCGGCGGCGCCCATCCGGCCGAGCGCGCCGGCCAGCTCCTCGCGG
>DATDKW010000093.1:0-18113 GCA_036519715.1 Mycobacteriales bacterium | reverse complement strand
CAAGGGCTACCTCAGGCAACTGGAGGAGCGGGCCGCCCGCTGAGCACGCCATGTGCTGATCGGCTCACCGCCTGGCAGAATCGGGGACGTGCCCGCCCGCCCCGATCGGACCCGCCGACCCCGGCTCCTGCCGGCCGCGTTGCTCGCGTCGGCCCTGGTGGTGGCGACCGGCGGCGGCGTGCTCGTCGCGACCAGCGGGTCGGCCCAGCCGGCCGCGGACGCCTGCGCCGTCGGCAGCGAATACGTGACGGTCACGCCGGTCCTGGACAGCTCCGACCCGTGGAAGCCGGGCGTGCCGGCCGGCCCGACCCTGGCCGGCTGCGTCGACTCCGACAAGCTGACCAAGGCGGCCGAGCCGACCCCGACCAACCCCCGGGGCTAGCTCAGGGCCTGGCTCAGGTCGGCCAGCAGGTCCTCGATCGACTCGATCCCGACCGACAGCCGGACCAGGTCGCCCGGCACCTCCAGCTCCGACCCGCTCACCGACGCGTGCGTCATCCGGCCCGGGTGCTCGATCAGCGACTCCACCCCGCCGAGCGACTCGCCCAGGATGAAGACCTCGGTCCGCTCGCACACCCGCAGCGCCGCCTCCTCGCCGCCGGCCAGCCGGAACGACACCATCCCGCCGAACCCGCGCATCTGCTTGGCCGCCAGCTCGTGGCCGGGGTGCGTCGGCAGCCCCGGGTAGAGCACGCTCGCCACGGCCGGGTGCGCGGACAGCATCTCGGCCACCCGGGTCGCGTTGGCGCAGTGCCGGTCCATCCGGACCCCGAGCGTCTTCGCCCCGCGCAGCACCAGCCAGCAGTCGAACGGCCCCGGCACCGAGCCGAGCGCGTTCTGGTGGAACCGCAGCTGCTCGGCCAGCGCGTCGTCGCCGACGACGAGCGCGCCGCCGACCACGTCCGAGTGCCCGCCCAGGTACTTCGTGGTCGAGTGCACGACCACGTCCGCCCCCAGCGCCAGCGGCTGCTGCAGGTACGGCGAGGCGAACGTGTTGTCCACGACCAGCAGCTGCCCGTGCTCGTGGGCGATCCCGGCCAGCGCGGCGATGTCGGAGATGCCGAGCAGCGGGTTGGTCGGCGTCTCGCACCAGACCAGCTTCGTCCCGGGGCGGATCGCGGCCCGGACCGCGTCCAGGTCGGCCAGGTGCACGGCCGTGTACGTGACCCCCCACCGCTGCAGCACCTTGGCGAACAGCCGGAAGCTGCCGCCGTACGCGTCGTCCGGGATGACCACGTGGTCGCCGGGCACCAGCACGGTCCGCAGCAGGGTGTCCTCGGCGGCCAGGCCGGAGGCGAACGCCAGCCCGTGCGCGCCGCCCTCCAGCGCGGCCAGGCACTGCTCCAGCGCGGTCCGGGTCGGGTTGGCCGACCGGCTGTACTCGTAGCCCCCGCGCAGCCCGCCGACGCCGTCCTGCTTGTACGTCGAGGTCTGGTGGATCGGGACCACCACCGACCCCACCGCCGGGTCGGGCTCCTGCCCGGCGTGGATGGCCAACGTCTCGAACCCGTACCGCTCCGTCACCCGCGGCAGGGTACCCCCTTCCCGAACGCCGTCAGTCCGCGTACAGGGACTCGATGACGTCCGCGTACGCGGCGTGCACCCCGCGGCGCTTGAGCTTCATCGTCGCGGTGAGCTGGGGCGAGTCCGGCACCCACTCCTCGGCCAGCACGGCGAACCGCTTGATCCCCTCGACCTGGGACACCCGCGCGTTGACCTCGGCCACGCCCCGCTCCAGCTCGGCCCGGACCTCCGGCGAGGCGGCCAGGTCGCCGGTGATCCCCTGCCGGGCCGCCCACACCGGCGCCACCTCCGGGTCCAGCACCAGCAGCGCGACCAGGTAGCGGCGCCCGTCTCCGACCACGCAGGCCTGCCCGACCAGCGGCAGCGACTTCAGCAGCGCCTCCAGGTTGGCCGGCGAGATGTTCTTCCCGCCGGCCGTGATGATCAGCTCCTTCTTGCGGTCCACGATGGACAGATAGCCCTCGTCGTCGAAGGTGCCGATGTCGCCGGTGTGCAGCCAGCCGTCGGCATCGAAGGTCTCGGCGCTGCGCTCGGGGTCGTCCAGGTAGCCGGGCGAGATGATCCCGCCCCGGGCCAGCACCTCGCCGTCCTCGCCCAGCCTGACCTCCACCCCCGGGTACGGCCGGCCGACCGTGCCCGGCTTCACCCGCCACGGGTCCCAGGTCATCCCGCCGGTGTTCTCGCTCATGCCGTAGATCTCGGAGAACGGCAGCCCGATCGAGCGCAGGAAGTACATGACGTCCACCGGCAGCGGGGCCGCGCCGGAGAAGCAGTAGTCGAGCTGGTCCAGGCCCATGGCCGTGCGGATCGGCGCGAACACGGCCGCGTCGACGGCCTCCCAGGCCGCGGCCAGGTCCGGCGGCAGCTCCGCCCCGGTCGCCCGCAGGTCGGCGACCTGCCGCCCGACCGCCAGCGCCTGCTCGAACCCGGCCGCCTTCTCCGGCCCGGCCGCGGCCACCGCGGCCTGGATGCCGGCCCGCAGCTTCTCGAACACCCGGGGCGGCCCGAACAGGTTCGTCGGCCGGACCTGGGCCAGGTACGCCGCTAGCTTGGTCTGGTCCGGGCAGCAGGTGACCTCGGACCGGTTCCAGAGCCAGCCGTAGTGGGTCACCATCCGCTCGGCGATGTGCGCCATCGGCAGGTACGACACCGAGCGCCGGCCCTGGGTCAGCCCGACCAGCTCGGTGTACGCCGTACAGGCGGCGTCGACGTTGGCGTGGGTGAGCATCACGCCCTTGGGCGGGCCGGTGGTGCCGGAGGTGTAGATGACCGTGACCAGGTCCTCGGGCCGGACCTCGGCCGCGGCCGCGTCCAGGTCGACCGGGTCGTCGGCCAGCAGGTCGGCCAGGTGGTGCACGTCGTCCGGGGCCAGGCCGCCGGGGTCGTCGACCACGACGACCGCGCGCAGCTCCGGGAGGTCGTCGCGCACCTTGAGCAGCCGCTCCAGGAAGTCGACGTCCTCGACCACCGCGATACGGGACCGGCTGTGCCCGGCCAGCTGAGCCACCTGCTCGGGTGAGGATGAGTTGTAGATCGACAGCGGGGTGCCGCCGGCCAGCACCGCACCGAGGTCGGCGACGTGGAACTCGGGCCGGTTGCGCAGGAACAGCAGCATCCGGTCGCCGCGCTCCAGGCCCAGCCGCCGGTACGCCGCCGCGATCCGGGCCGCCTTCTCGCCGACGTCGGCCCAGGTCCACTCCTCGAGCCCGGAGCCGTCCGGGTTCACCCGCCGGACCGCGACCTCGTCGCCGTTCTCCCGTACGTTCCGGACCAGCCAGCTCGCGACCGTGGACCCCACGCGCAACCCCTCCCTGTGACCCCCCTCACACGCTATCGGCCCCGCTCCCGCCGGTCACCCAGGATCGAGTCATGGACGAGGCGGATCTGCGGTGGCTGCGGCGGTGCGTGGAGCTGGCCCGGGAGGCGGTCGACGCCGGTGACTTCCCGTTCGGGTCGGTGCTGGTGGACGGGACGGGGCGGCTGCGGGCCGAGGACCGCAACCGGGAGGTGTCGCTGGCCGACCCGACCCGGCATCCCGAGTTCGAGCTGGCCCGCTGGGCCGCGACCCACCTGACCGCAGCCGAGCGCCGGGACGCGACGGTCTATACCTCCGGCGAGCACTGCCCGATGTGCGCGGCCGCCCACGCCTGGACCGGCCTCGGCCGCATCGTCTACGCCATGTCCACAACCCAACTCACCGCCCTGCAGCCCGGCATCGTCCGGCCGGTCCGCCCGCTCGCCGTCCAGGACGTCGCGCCGCACGTCGTCGTGGCCGGTCCGGCGCCCGAGCTCACCGACGAGATCGCCGCCCTCCACCGCCGCGCCCGCGACACGGCCTGAGCCCTGAATCACCTGGCCGGCGCCGTTCCCGCCGCCGGCCATCGGCTGGCTAGCGGGCGAGGTGGGTCAGCAGGTCCTGCCGGGTGAGCACCCCGGCCGGCTTCCCGTCGGCCAGCACGACCGCCGCGTCCGCCTTCTCCAGAGCGGAGACGGCCGCGTCGACCGGCTCTCCGGCGCCGACCACCGGCAGCGGCGCCGACATGTGCCGCTCCAGCGGGTCGGCCAGCCGGGCCTGCCCGGTGAACAGCAGCTCCAGGAGGTCCCGCTCCACCACCGACCCGATCACCTCGGCGATCATCACCGGCGGCTCGGCCTGCACGACCGGCATCTGCGAGACGTGGTATTCGCGCAGGATGTCGATCGCCTCCCGCACCGTGTCCTGGGGGTGCGCGTGCACCAGCGTCGGCAGCCCGCCGGTCTTCTCCTCCAGCACGTCCCCGACCGTCGACAGCGCCGACGTGCGCAGGAACCCGTAGTCCGCCATCCAGTCGTCGTTGAAGATCTTCGACAGGTAGCCGCGCCCGCCGTCCGGCAGCAGCACCACGATCACGTCGTCGGCCGACCCGCGTTGCGCCACCCGCAGCGCCCCGGCGACCGCCATCCCGCACGACCCGCCGACCAGCAGCCCCTCCTCGCGGGCCAGCCGCCGCGTCATCTCGAACGAGTCGGCGTCGCTGATCGCCTCGATCCCGTCGCAGATCTCCCGGTCGTACGTCGAGGGCCAGAAGTCCTCGCCCACCCCCTCGACCAGGTACGGCCGGCCGGAGCCGCCGGAGTACACGGACCCCTCGGGGTCGGCGCCGAAGACCTGCACCCGCCCGCCCGAGACCTCCTTGAGGTAGCGCCCGGCCCCGCTGATCGTCCCGCCGGTGCCGAGCCCGGACACGAAGTGGGTGATCCGCCCGGCGGTCTGCGTCCAGATCTCCGGCCCGGTCGTCTCGTAGTGCGACCGCGGGTTGTTGGGGTTCGCATACTGGTTGGGCTTCCAGGCCCCCTCGATCTCCCGGACCAGCCGGTCGGAGGTCTTGTAGTAGGAGTCGGGGTGCTCCGGCGGCAGCGCCGTCGGGCACACCACGACCTCCGCCCCGTACGCCCGGAGCACGTTGATCTTGTCCACGGACACCTTGTCCGGGCACACGAAGACGCACTTGTAACCGCGGGTCTGGGCCACGATGGCCAGCCCGACGCCGGTGTTGCCGCTGGTCGGCTCGACGATCGTGCCGCCCGGCTTGAGCTCGCCGGACTCCTCGGCCGCCTCGATCATCCGGACCGCGATCCGGTCCTTCACCGACCCGCCGGGGTTCAGGTATTCGACCTTGGCCAGCACCAGCGGGGCGAGCCCCGCGGTCACGGCGGACAGCTTCACCAGCGGGGTGCCGCCGATGAGCTCGACCATCGACCGGGCGTACTGCATCTCCATCACGCCAGAATGCCAGAAGCCCCGAATGGTGGGTGCCCGCGATGTCAAGCCTGCGAAGATCACCCACCGGGGTCCGTGGGCGGTCAGCGGACTCGGCTAACCTCGGCGGGTGGCGAGGCTGGCGGCGATCCGACTGGCGGACGGGGTGTGGCGCATCCCGACCGCCCCGGGCGACATGATCAACTCCTTCGCCCTGTCCGACTCCGACGGCGGCGTGACCGTGGTCGACGCCGGCCTGAAGTTCCGCTCGGCCCGCACCCGGCTGGTCGCCGGCCTGAGCGAGATCGGCGCCGGTCCCGAGGACGTCCGCCGGGTGGTGATCACCCACGCCCACCCCGACCACACCGGCGGGCTGGCCGCCTTCCTCGAGCTGACCGGCGGGGCCGAGGTGCTGGCGCACGAGCGCGAGGCGGTCTACCTGCGCGACGGTCGCAGCCCGCGCACCACCCGCGGCAAGACCCGGACGTTCCCCAAGGTCACCGTGACCACCGAGTTCCAGCACGACTCGCTGCTGCCCGGCGGCCTGCGGGCGGTGCACACTCCGGGCCACTCCCCCGGCCACACCGCGCTGCTGCACGAGGACAGCGGCGTGCTCATCACCGGCGACGCGGTGATGAACCTGCGCGGCCTGCGGTACGCGCCGGCGTTCCTGTGCACCGACCCGGTCCGCAACCGCACCTCGGCCGACAGCTTGGCCGACCTCGACTTCGAGGTTGCCGCCTTCGCGCACGGGCCGGAGCTGCGCCGCGGGGCCCGGGCCGCGGTCCGGGCGCTGCTGCACGGACGCCGGGCGTGAGCGGGAGGTCGGGCCCGGCGACCCCGCGACCGCGTCCACCGCACCGGCGCGGAGGACACACACCACCGGCCCCGGACCGGGAGCGGACAAGGGCAGCACGGTGAGCCGCGCTTCCCGGGCCCGGCGGATCGCCGCCGCGGCCGCGTACGGTGGCGGGGGTCTGGGCCTGCTCGTCTCGGCCTGCTGGGGCCTGCTGCTGGGCGAGGCCAAGCTGGCCCGCCGCTGGGTCGGCCCGCCCACCTCGACCCCGCTCGTCCCGGACGGCCTGTACGGCCTGTACGGCCCGGGCGACCGGTCCCCGCTCACGCTCGGCCTGCTCGGCGACTCCAGCGCGGCCGGACTGGGCGTGCAGGAGGCGAGCCAGACGCCGGGGGCGCTGCTCGCGGCCGGGCTGGCCGACGCCGCCGGGCGGCCGGTGCGGCTGGTGACCGCGGCGGTGGTCGGCGCCCGCTCGCCGCACCTGCTGGCCCAGGCCGAGAAGATCCGGCCGGACCGGCCCGACGTCATCGTGATCATGATCGGCGCCAACGACGTGACGTCCCGGACCCGGCCGTCGGAGGCGGTCGGGCACCTGGGCCGGGCCGTGCGCCGGCTGCGGGCCGAGGGGGCCGAGGTCGTCGTCTGCACCTGCCCCGACCTGGGCACGGTCGAGCCGGTGGCGCAGCCGCTGCGGTTCGTGGCCCGGATCTGGAGCCGGCAGATGGCCGCGGCGCAGACCATCGCCGTGGTCGAGGCGGGCGGCCGGACGGTCTCGCTCGGCAGCGTGCTCGGGCCGGAGTTCGCCGCCAACCCGACGGAGATGTTCAGCGCGGACCGGTTCCACCCGTCGGCGGCCGGCTACGCGCGGGCGGCGTCGGTGACGCTGCCGTCGGTGTGCGCGGCGCTGGGGCTGTGGCCGGAGGAGGCGGACGCGGTCACCGACCGGCCGCTGTTCTCGGTCGGCGCGGACGGCGCCACCCCGGTCGCGTCGGCCGCGGCCCGGGCCGCCGGCCGTCCCGGCAGCGAGGTCACCGGCGGCGCCGTCGACGGCCGCGAGCGCGGCCCCCGCGGCCGCTGGGCCTTCCTCCGCCGCCGTCACCCCCGCCCCACCCCGGCCGCCGCCCTCGACCCGGCCCGACCCGGCGCCAACCATCCCGGAATCCGATAAGACCCGGCCCTGTCCGGCGCTCCGGGCGGTCCGACCCGGAGATGCCGCGATCCCGGTCAGCGGGCTGACCGGGATCGGGGTGGTGATGCGGGGGTTACTCGGCGGCCGGCTCGACCCGCTTGATCGCGGAGACGTCCAGCTCGAGCTTGACCTTCTCGCCGACCAGGATGCCGCCGCCCTCGATGGCGACGTTCCAGCTCAGGCCCCAGTCCTTGCGGTTGATCGTGGTCTTGCCCTCGAACCCGGCCCGGGTGTTGCCGAACGGGTCGCCGCCGGTGCCCTGGTAGTCCAGCTCCAGCGTGACCGGGTGGGACTGGCCCTTGATGGTCAGGTCGCCGACCATCTTGTACGTCTCGGAGTCGATCTCCTCGGCGGAGGTGCTCCGGAAGGTGATCGTCGGGTACTTCTCGACGTCGAGGAAGTCGGCGCTCTTGAGGTGCCCGTCGCGCTGCTCGTTGCCGGTGCTGATGCTGGCCGCGTTGATCTCGACCTCGGCGGAGGAGGCCGACGGGTTCTTGTGGTCGATCACGATGGTGCCGGAGAAGACGTCGAATCCGCCCCGGACGGTGGCCACCATCGCGTGCCGGGCGGCGAAACCGAGCCGGGTGTGCGCGGGGTCGATGTCCCAGGTTCCGGTGAGGTCAACGGTGGTCGGTGCGGACATGGGTTCCTCCGGGTCTCGGGCCGCCCCTGTGGCGACCGCGGCCAAGATACTTGCTTGTTCAAGTATCTTGTGAGGGAACAGGTTAGTGTCCGCCAACATTCCCCTCGGACCCTATCGGCGGGGCACATCTGCGGAGGCGGAAGCCCCGGGAGCACGTAATCTTGCGATGTGGACCCGAACCGGTTGACCCGCGGAGCGGTCGGCAGCATGGTCGCGGCCGCCGGCGCCGGCGCCGGCGTGCTCGCCGCCGAGGTCTGGGCCGCCGCCCGCCGGCGTTACGCCGCGGCCGGCACCGCGCCCCCGGTCGAGGGCGACTTCGGCGATCCCGGGGCCGAGCGGCTGCGGCTGGTGGTGCTGGGCGACTCGACCGGTGCCGGCGTGGGCGTGACCCGCACCGAGGACACCGTCGGCGGCGTGCTGGCCCGCCGCCTGGCCGGCCCGACCCGCCGGGTGCGGCTGGCCGGCGCCGCGATCGCCGGCTCCGGCACCGGCGACCTGGGCCCGCAGGTGTCCCGCGCGCTGCTCGGCCGGCCCGACGTGGCCGTTCTGCTGGTGGGCACCACCGACGCCACCTCCGGCACCGCGCTGCAGTCGGTCAAGGATAACCTCGGCGACGCCGTCCGGCGGCTGCTCGGCGGCGGGGCCGCGGTCGTCGTCGGCACCTGCCCCGACCTCGGCGCCAGCCGGGCCTTCGCCCAGCCGCTGCGCAGCGTGGTGGCCTGGCGCGGCCGCCGCGTCGCCGCCGCCTCGGCCGAGGCGACCCGGGCCGCCGGCGGCGTGCCGGTCGACCTGGCCGAGCTGGTCGGGCCGGTCTTCCGGGCCGACCGCGCGGCGTACTGCGAGGACGGCTTCCACCCCAGCGCCGACGGCTACCGGCTGATCGCCGAGGCGCTGCTCCCGGCCGTCGACGACGCCGCCTCCGAACGCGCTACTCTCCAGTAACTGTGCTGTCCAACCGGCGGAACGACCAAGAAACCTGATAAGGCCCGTCTGACGAGGGAGTCGCCGTGCCCGAGGCCGTCATCGTCGCCACCGCCCGTTCGCCGATCGGCCGTGCCGGCAAGGGGACCATGACCGGGTTCCGCCCGGACGACCTGGCCGCGACGATCGTACGGGCCGCCCTGGACAAGGTGCCGGAGCTGGACCCGTCCACGCTCGACGACCTCATGGTCGGCTGCGGCCTGCCCGGCGGCGAGCAGGGCTTCAACCTGGCCCGCGTGGTCGCGGTGCTGCTCGGCCACGACGAGCTGCCCGGCACCACGGTCACCCGCTACTGCGCCTCGTCGCTGCAGACGATCCGGATGGCGTTCCACGCGATCAAGGCGGGCGAGGGCCACGCCTTCGTCGCCGCCGGCGTGGAGACCGTCAGCCGCTACGGGAAGGGCAACTCCGACGCCTGGCCGGACACCACCAACCCGGTCTTCCGGCCGGCCGGAGAGCGGTCCCAGACCGCGGCCCAGGGTGGGGTCGAGTGGCACGACCCGCGCGCGGACGGCGCCGTTCCCGACATCTACCTGGCCATGGGCCAGACCGCGGAGAACCTGGCCCAGCTCAAGGGCATCAGCCGGGAGGAGATGGACGCGTTCGGGGTCCGCTCCCAGAACCTGGCCGAGAAGGCGATCGCCGACGGCTTCTGGGAGCGCGAGATCGTCCCCGTGACCGCCCCCGACGGCACCGTGATCAGCAAGGACGACGGCCCCCGGGCCGGCGTGACGCTGGAGGGCGTGGCCGGCCTGAAGCCGGTGTTCCGGCCGGACGGCCGGGTCACCGCCGGCAACTGCTGCCCGCTCAACGACGGCGCGGCCGCAGTCGTGGTGATGTCGGACGTCCGGGCCCGGGAGCTGGGGATCACCCCGCTGGCCCGGATCGTGTCCACCGGCGTCTCCGCGCTGTCCCCGGAGATCATGGGTCTGGGCCCGGTCGAGTCGTCCAAGCGGGCGCTGGCGCTGGCCGGGCTGGGGATCGGCGACATCGACCTGGTCGAGATCAACGAGGCGTTCGCGGCCCAGGTGATCCCGTCGTACCAGGACCTGGGCATCGAGCTGGACCGGCTCAACGTCAACGGCGGCGCCATCGCGGTCGGCCACCCGTTCGGCATGACCGGCGCCCGGATCGCGACCACGCTGGTCAACTCGCTGCAGTGGCACGACAAGACGCTGGGCCTGGAGACCATGTGCGTCGGCGGCGGCCAGGGCATGGCCATGGTCCTGGAGCGCCTGAGCTAGCAGGAGCGCCTGAGCTGGCCGACCGGCGCGCTCAGTAGCCGAGGGCGGTCTTGAGGGCGGTCAGCTCCGCCGTGGCCGCGTCGATCGCGGCCGCGTCCCCGGTCCGGGCGATGTCGTCGGCCATCACCGCCAGCTGGTCGGCCAGCACGGTCGGACCCAGCCCCGGTACGGGACGGCGCGGCCGCCCCTCGGCGTCCGCGCCCAGGTCCGCCAGCCGCTGCACGGCGGCCGCGGCCGCGTCGGCCCGGGTCCCGCCGCCGGTCGCGGGCAGCGCCCAGCCGTCGGCGGTCCACCGGCGCAGCCGGGGCAGCAGGGTGGTGGTCAGCGGGTCCATCCCGTTCCTCCGGGGCCGGAAACGGTCACGGACCCCGCCGGGTCAAGGGCGGGGTCCGTGGGGCCGGAACGATCAGTCGCGGAAGTAGCTCAGGAGCCGGAGGATCTCCAGGTAGAGCCACACCAGGGTCACGGTCAGGCCGAAGGCCGCGTACCAGGCGAAGCGCTCGGGCGCGCCCTGCCGGATGCCCTTGTCGATCATGTCGAAGTCGAGCAGGAACGTGAACGCGGCGATGCCAATGCACAGCAGGCTGAACGCGATCGCGATGCCCGGGTTCTCAGCGCTGCGCAGGCCCAGACCGCCGGGGGTGAACAGCGAGGCGATCAGGTTGACCAGCGAAAGCGCGACGACGCCGATCAGCGCGCCGAGCAGCCAGCGGGTGAACTTCGGCGTCACCCGGATCGCGCCGGTCTTGTAGACGACCAGCATGCCGGCGAACACCCCAGCGGTGCCGACCACGGCCTGGATGACGATGCCGCCGCCGTACGCGTTGTTGAACAGCCGGCTGATGCCGCCCAGGAACAGGCCCTCGGCGGCCGCGTAGGACAGGATCAGCGCCGGGTTGGTGCTCTGCTTGAAGCTGATCACCAGCGCCAGCACGAACCCGACCAGCGCGCCGACCAGCGCCAGGCTGTCCAGCTTGAAGATCCACGCGATCGCGCCGACCACGACCACCATGCCGAGCGAGGCCGCGGTGCGCAGGACCACGTCGTCCAGGGTCATGAACCGCGCCTGCGGCGTGTAGGCCGGGCGGTTGTACATGTCGTTGAGGTCACCGGCCGACGGAGCGGGGGCCGTGTTCCAGCTGGCGTGCTGCTGGCCCTGGCCGAACCCGCGACCGAGCACGGGATTGTTGCTCTGCACCATTCACTCCTCGTACGCGTCGGACAGGTTCCGGGATCCGGCCCCGTCGTACCGGTCAACGCCCGGCAGGACCTCCCCGTTCCCGGCCATGCAAAGACTACTTTAGGTGCTGTGCTGCCCAACCGGCGGAACGACCAAGAAACTCATCGGTGCAGGCGTTCCGCGGCCGAACGCAGCGTCTGCGCCCGCTTGCAGAACGCGAACCGGACCAGCCCCCGGCCCGGGCCGGTCCGGCCGTCGTAGTAGAAGGCCGACGCCGGGATCGCGGCCACCCCGCGGGTGGCGATCAGGTCCCGGACGTAGGCGGTGTCGTCGCCGGCGCACCGGGTCATCACGAAGTACGTCCCGCGCGGCCGGCCGACCTCCAGGTCGAGCGAGCCCAGCGCCTCCAGCAGGATGTCCCGCCGCTCGGTGAACTCGGCCAGCAGACCCGGGTAGTAGTCGCCGCCGGCGGCGACGCCGAGCATCACCGCGGTCGCCCGCTGCAGCGGCGTGGTCGCGTTGAAGGTGACGAACTGGTGGGCCGAGCGGACGGCCGCGGACAGCGCCGGCGGCGCCACCGCCCAGCCGATCCGCCAGCCCGTCGCGCTGAACGTCTTGGACACCGAGGAGACGGTGATCGTCCGGTCCCGGGCCACCGGGTCGGCCGCCAACGGCAGGTGCGTGCCGCCGTCGTAGACCAGGTGCTCGTAGACCTCGTCGGAGATCAGGTAGGCGTCGTGCCGGGTGGTGAGCTCGCCCAGCACCCGGATCTCGGCCGCCGTCAGTTGCTGGCCGGTCGGGTTGGTCGGGGTGTTGACGATGATCACCCGGGTCCGGTCGGTGACCGCGGCCGCCAGCCGGTCCAGGTCCAGCCGGAAGTCCGGGAACGTGGTCGGCACGTAGACCGGCACGCCCCCGGCCGCCACCACCGCGTACGGGTAGAGGTCGTAGCAGGGCTCGATGAGCACGACCTCGTCGCCCGGCTCGAGCAGGGCCAGCAGCGCGGACGTGATGGCCTCGCTGGCGCCGGTGGTGATGGTGACGTCCGTCACCGGGTCCCAGTCCAGGCCGTACTCGGCCTTCTGGTGCTCGGCCACCGCCTGCCGCAGGACCGGGTCGCCGACGCTCGGCGCGTACTGGTGAAGGCCCTGGTGCAGGGCCTCCGACGCCGCCGCGACCAGCGCTTCCGGCGGCTCGAAGTCGGGGAAGCCCTGGGCCAGGTTGATCGCCCCGGCCTCGACCGCCCACTCGGTGACCGTGGAGAAGATGGAGGTCCCGAACCCCCGCAGGGACCCGCGCAACACGTCCGACACGCCGCCGATCCTGCCGTACGGGGCAACCCGCCACCTCCCTGTGGTTTCCCGGCCTCGCGGGCGGGCCATTACACAGGGGTGGAACAGCAGGACGACGGGGGAGACGAAGGGCCGCGATTGCAGTTGCAGCGGGCGCTGCTGCCCGACCGGCTGCCCGCGGTCGACGGCCTGCCGATCACTGCGCGCTACTTCCCGGCCGGCTCGCCGGACCGCATCGGCGGCGACTGGTACGACGTGATCCGGGTCGAGGGCGGCGCGGTCGCGCTCGTCGTGGGGGACGTGGCCGGCGCCGACCTGACCGCCGCGGCGCTGACCGCACAGCTGCGCGGCGCGGTCCGGGCGTACGCGCTGGAGGGTCACCCGCCGGCCGTCGTGGTGACCCGGACCAACGAGTTCTGCCTCGGTCTGGAGACCGGCCGCCAGGTCACCATGGCGTACGCGCTGGTGCACCCGGAGGAGCGGATCGTCACCCTGGTCCGGGCCGGGCACGTGCCGCCGCTGTTGGCCGCCCCTGACGCCGAGCCGTGCCTGCTCGACGCGGTCGGAGGGCCGCCGCTCGGGGTCCGGGCCGGCGAGGTCTGGCGCGAAGCGACCCTGCAGGTGGAGTCGGGCAGCGCGTTGATCCTCTACACCGACGGGATGCTGCAGGACCACGACCGCGACGGAGACGACAGCACCGATGGCGGGACTGGGCTGGAGCGGCTGCTGGCCGCGGTCGGCCGCGACCCGGTCGCCGGCCCCGACCAGCTCGCCGACCGGCTGGCCGGGCTGGTCGGGGACCCGCCGCCGGAGGACACCGTGCTGCTGGTCGGCCACCTGATCGGGCAGGGCCCGGGCGGCTCCACCCTGCGGCGCACCCTGCCGCCGACGGCGGAGAGCGCCAGCGTGGCCCGCTGGCTGGTCAACGACCTGTTGAAGAGCCTGGTCGACGAGGACACCCGGGACACCGCCGCGCTGCTGACCACCGAGCTGGTCTCCAACGCCATCCGGCACACCCGCGACGAGCTGGTGGTGAGCGTCCGCGTGGCCGGCGGCCGGCTGCGGGTCGGGGTGGCCGACTCCAGCCACCGGCGCCCGCAGCTGGTGCAGGTCGGGCGGCGGGACACCTCCGGCCGGGGCCTGCACCTGGTCGAGGCCATGGCCGACCGGTGGGGTGTCGACCCGGACGAGCGCGGGCTCGGCAAGACCGTCTGGTTCGAGCTCGCGGCCGCTGCGGAGGACTGAGTCCGGGCGTATTCTCGGTGATACCGAGGACTTGCACGCTGACAGTCCGTCTCCGTCGCCCCCGGCGCGTGTGACCGGTTCCTCCGGACCGGAGAACAAGGGGCCTCCATGTCCGTCCTCATCGCCATCATCGTCGTCGTACTCGTACTCGGCGTGATCGTGACGGCGCTGTCCGTCCGGGTCGTGCAGCAGTTCGAGCGCGGCGTGGTGTTCCGTCTCGGCCGGGTCCAGGACGGCTCCCGCGGGCCGGGGCTGACCCTGATCACCCCGGTCGTCGACCGGATGCGCAAGGTAAACCTGCAGATCACCACCATGGGCGTGCCGGCCCAGGACTGCATCACCCGCGACAACGTGAGCGTGCGGGTCGACGCGGTCGTCTACTTCCGGGTCGTCGACCCGGTCAAGGCGCTGGTCAACGTCCGGGACTACCTCTTCGCGGTGTCCCAGGTCGCGCAGACCACGCTGCGGGCGGTCATCGGCCGGGCCGACCTGGACGAGCTGCTGTCCAACCGGGACAAGCTCAACAGCGAGCTCACCTCGATCATCGACGTGCCGACCGAGGGGCCGTGGGGGGTCAAGGTCGAGCGGGTGGAGGTCAAGGACGTCTCGCTGCCGGAGGGCATGAAGCGCTCGATGTCGCGCCAGGCCGAGGCCGAGCGCGAGCGCCGGGCCCGGGTCATCGCCGCTGACGGCGAGTTCCAGGCGTCGAAGAAGCTGGCCCAGGCGGCCGCGGCGATGTCGGCCGACCCGGCCGCGCTGCAGCTGCGGCTGCTGCAGACCGTGGTCGAGGTCGCGGCCGAGAAGAACAGCACGCTGGTGATGCCGTTCCCGGTCGAGCTGCTGCGGTTCCTGGACGCCGCCACCCCGGACCGGTCCGGCACCGTGCGGCACGAGCCCGACGCCGCCGACCTCGGGGCCGCCGACCTCGGGGCCGCCGACCTCGGGGCCGCGGAGATCGAGGCCGCCGGCCTCGACGGTGACACCGACGCCGCCGCCATCGAGGCCGCCGACATCCCGCCGGTGGACGACATCCCCGCCGTCGCCGACATCCCGGCTCCGCCGGAGATCCCGGCCGGACCGGCGTTCACCGCGGCCGACGCCGCGATCCCGGCCCGCACCGGATCGACCGCCGCCGCCAACGGCGGTCCCACCACCGGCTGACGCCCCGTCCGGCCCGCAGCCGGATCAGCTCGGGTCGGCCCGGCGGAGGTGGGCCAGCACCTCAGCCAGGCACCCGGTGGCCAGCGCCACGCAGCTGTCCGCCGCCCCGTAGTAGAGCCGCAACCGGTCGGTGCCGGCGTCGTGCAGCAGCCCGCACGGGAACACCACGTTGGGCACGTCCCCGGTCAGCTCGTACGGCGCGGCCGGGCTCAGCACCCACTCGTCCGAGCGGTGCAGCACGGTCGACGGCTCGTCCAGGTCGAGCAGAGCCAGCCCGGCCCGGTAGAGCGCCCCGGCCACGGTGTGCCGGACGCCGTGGTAGACGACCAGCCAGCCGTCCGGGGTCTCGATGGGGGTCGGTCCCATCCCGATCCTGGCGGTGTCCCACCACCCACCGGGCCGGCCCGCCATCACCGGCTCCGGCTCGCTCCAGTCGTGCAGGTCGGGCGAGCGGGACAGCCAGACGTCGCCGCGCTGGCCGGCCACCGCGACCGGCCGGTGGAACAGCACGAACCGCCCGCCGATCCGCCGCGGCAGCAGCGCGCCGTTCTTGTCCTCCGGCGTCCGCACCACCCCGAGCCGCTCGACCGTACGGAAGTCCCGGGTGGTGGCCAGCGAGACCCCGGGCCCGCCCGGACCGAACGACGTGTAGGTGATCACCCAGGCATCCAGCTCCTCGACCCGGGTCAGCCGCGGATCCTCGACGCCCCAGGACTCCTCCGGCCGGTCCGGGTGCGGCGCCAGCAGCGGGGTCTCGTCCACGACCCAGTTGGTCACGCCGTCAGCGGACCGGGCCACGGTGAGGTGGCTGATGCCGCGCCGGTCCTCCACCCGGCACAGCAGGACGGTGCCCCCGTCCACCTCGGCGGCGCCGGCGTTCATCACCGCGTTCACCGGATAGGGCCAGCGGTTCGGGGCGAGCATCGGGTTGGCGGGGTGCCGGCGGAACAGCACGTCAGCGCTGACCGCCGAGGAGGTGGGCATAGACCCGAAGGTAGTCGTCGACCATCCGGGCGGCGGAGAAGCGCCGCTGCGCCACCGCCCGGCAGCGGGCCCGGTCCAGCCCGGCGACCCGGTCGACCGCGGCCGCGGCGCCGGCCGGCGAGTCGACCAGGAAACCGGTGACGCCCTGGTCGACCACCTCCGGCATCGACCCGCGCGCGTACGCGACCACCGGCGTCCCGCACACCATCGACTCCACCACCGACAGCCCGAACGGCTCGGCGAAGGAGATCGGGTGCAGCAGCGCGTGGGCCCGGCCGAGCACCTCGGCCCGCCGGGCCGGCCCGATCGGGCCCAGGTAGCGGACCCGGTCCCCGTCGACGTGTGGCCGGACCTGCTCGGCGAAGTAGGCCTCGTCCTGGACGATGCCGCAGATCACCAGCCGCCGGCCGGCGCGGGCGGCGATGTCGATCGCCGCCGCGGTGCCCTTGTCCGGGTGGATCCGGCCCAGGATCACCAGGTCCTCGCCGCCGTCGGCCGAGTACGGCAGCCCGGCCAGGTCGACCCCGTGGTGCACGGTGGCCACGTAGTCCAGCTCGGGCCGCCGGTCACTGTCCGAGATGGACACGTACGCGGACGCCGCGGCCCGGTAGGCCGGGAGGATCCGCGGGTCGGAGAACCCGTGCACGGTGGTGAGCAGCGGCGCCCGGCAGTGCCCGGCGAAGGCCAGCGGCAGCCAGTCCAGGTGGCTGTGCACGAGGTCGAACCGGTCCGACCTGGAGAAGGCGTGGGCGACGTGCAGCGCCTCCCAGACCCGGCCGTCCATGCCCGGGTCCTCGGCGTACCCGTGTGGACAGACACCGTCCACAGTGGCCGGTGTGACCGAGTCCAGGGTGGCGAAGAGGGTGACATCCACGCCCCGGGCTACCAGCCCGTCGGCCAGCAGCCCGGTGACCTGCTCCCACGGTCCGTAGTGGACCGGCGGGGTGCGCCAGGCGACCGGGCCGAGGAGGGCGATCCGCAGTGCCCGCTCGCGCTGCGAGCCCTCGCGCCCGCTCACGGCGCCGGCAGCGAGGCCTGCAGCCCGGCCGCGTCCAGGGCCAGCAGCGCCTGCAGGTAGGCCAGCGTGGACTCGGCGCCCTCGTTGTCGTTGAGGGCGGTGTCGCCGATCCCGTCGTGGCAGCCGCCGGTGGCGTAGTCGTAGACCGGCAGCCCCAGCCGGTTGCGGCCCAGGAACCACTCGAAGGCGTGCACCGCGCGCCGGCCGTGCCCGCGGGCGCCGGTGGCCGCCAGCGCCTCGACGTACGCCTCGACCAGGGCGGCCGCGTCCAGCGGCTGCTCGTCGCCGCCGCGGTCCAGCCCGCGGCGGCGCCAGCCGTTGCCGACCAGGCGCACGACCGGGGTGTCCAGCGCACACTGGCGGCCGTACCAGTCCAGCGCCTCCAGCCCGGCGGCCAGCATCGCCGCGTCCCCGAGCCGGTGCCCGGCCGCGATGAGCGCCTGCGGCAGCCGGCCGTTGTCGTAGGTCAGGTCGTCCTCGAACCAGCGCCAGTCGTCGGTCCGGTTCGCCGAGTAGAGACCGGCCAGGCGGTCGGCCAGGGTGCGCAGCAGCTTCGGGAGCGGCTCGGGCAGCAGGCCGGGCTCGGGCCGGGCCAGCCCGAGCACAGTGAAGGCCAGCCCGCGCGGGCTGTGCTCGACGTCCAGGGCCGGCGCCAGGTCGCCCAGCAGCCGCCGCGCCGCCGCGCCGAGCGGGCCGCCCGGCCGGTCCGCGACGACCTCGCCCAGCGCCCACACCGCCCGCCCGACGTGGTCGCCGTCGTGCGGCTGGTCCAGCCAGCTCCGGTCGTACGCCATCAGGTTGCGCATGCCGCGCAGTCCCGGGTCCCAGGCGTGCCGGAGGAAGGCCAGCCCGAGCGTCAGCATCCGGGTGTAGACCGGCTCGCCCAGGTCGCGCTGCAGCCCGATCGCGACCACGACCAGCCGGGCCACGTCGTCCACGCAGTAGCCGCTGACCCGGTTGGGCACCACCCCGTCCGCGTGCTGCACGATGCCGACGTCGTCGACCATGGTCAGCAGGTGGTCGGGACGGATCCGCGGCGACGACGGCGCCCGCGGGCCCTCCTCGTCGCTGCCGACGGCGCCCAGCTCGACCGCCTCGCCCAGCACCTCGAGCAGCT
>DATDKW010000092.1:0-16335 GCA_036519715.1 Mycobacteriales bacterium | reverse complement strand
GCCGCCACCAGCGTCACCACCACGGCGAAGGCGGCCAGCGCCGAGGCGGTGCGCGCGGCCCGGCTGGACCGGCCCGGACGCACGGGCCCTGGCATGTCGTCTCCTACGGCGGGGGGTGAGGCGAACCTGTCCTATTGTGTTCACAACTGCGTGAAGGAACCGTCAACGTTCGGGTGCTCCTTCGTCATCTCTTGGTTAGACGGACCTACCCCGCCGGAGGATGCCTCCCGCCGCGGATCTCCCGGCTACCGTCACCGGTATGACCGGGCCCGTCGAGACACCGTTGCTGCGTCGTATCCGTGATGCCGTCATCGGCGACGACCAGGTCGTCCCCGGACCGTACGGGCCGAGGCGGGTCACGTACGCGGACTACACCGCCTCCGGCCGGGCCCTCGGCTTCCTGGAGGACTTCATCCGCTGCGAGGTGCTGCCGCGGTATGCCAACACCCACACCGAGTCCAGCGGCACCGGCCTGCAGACGACCCGGCTGCGCGAGGACGCCCGGGCCATCATCCGGGACGCGGTCGGCGGCGACGAGGACACGGTGGTCATCTTCTGCGGCTCCGGCACCACCGGCGCCATCAACAAGCTGGTCGGCGTGCTCGGCCTGCGCAAGCCGGACGAGCGCTACTGGCCCGCCGCCGCGGTGCCGGACGAGGTCCGCCCGGTCGTGTTCATCGGCCCGTACGAGCACCACTCCAACGAGCTGCCGTGGCGGGAGTCGGTCGCCGACGTGGTGGTGATCCCGGAGGACGCCGACGGCTACATCGACCTGGACCGGCTGGCCCGCGAGCTGGAGGCGCACGCCGACCGTCCACTTCGGATCGGGTCGTTCTCCGCCGCCAGCAACGTCACCGGGATCGTCAGCAACACCGAGGCCGTCTCCGCGCTGCTGCACGAGCACGGCGCACTGTCCTTCTGGGACTTCGCCGCCGCCGCCCCGTACGTGCGGATCGACATGGCCGGCAAGGACGCCATCTTCCTGTCCCCGCACAAGCTGATCGGCGGCCCGTCCACGCCCGGGGTGCTCGTGGTCCGGCGCGCGCTGGTGGCCAACCGGGTGCCGGACAGCCCCGGCGGCGGCACGGTCGCCTACGTCAACCCGACCGACCACCGCTACCTGACCGACCCGGTGCAGCGGGAGGAGGGCGGCACCCCGGCGATCGTCGACTCGATCCGGGCCGGGCTGGTCTTCCAGCTCAAGGAGGCGGTCGGGCTGGACGTGATCCGCGAGCACGAGGAGGACTACCTGCGCCGGGCGGTGGGGGCCTGGCGGGACGAGCCCGGCATCGAGATCCTCGGCAACCTGCAGGCGCAGCGGCTGTCCATCGTCTCCTTCGTCGTCCGGGCCCCCGGCGGCCGCTACCTGCACCACAACTTCGTGGTGGCGGTGCTCAACGACCTGTTCGGCATCCAGTCCCGGGGCGGCTGCTCCTGCGCCGGCCCGTACGGGCACCGGCTGCTGGGCATCGACCTGGAGCGGTCGCACGAGTTCGAGCGGGAGATCGCCGGCGGCTGCGAGGGGATCAAGCCGGGCTGGGTGCGGGTCAACTTCAACTACTTCATCTCCCCGGCCGTCTTCGACTACATCGTCGAGGCGGTCCGGCTGGTGGCCCGGGAGGGCTGGCGGCTGCTGCCGGACTACCGGTTCGATCCGGACAGTGGACTGTGGACACACCGACGGGCCGCGCCCGAGCCGCCGCTGCGGCTGTCCGAGGTGACGTACGACGCCGACGGGGTGATGCGTTACCCCCGGCACGACGACCGGGCGCCGGACAGCGCCCTGACCGGCTACCTGGACGAGGCCCGGGACATCCTGGCCCGGGAGGACCCGGCCCTGGCCGACCCGGCCGGGATGGTCAGCGCCGACTTCGAGCACCTGCGCTGGTTCGAGCTCCCGGCCGGCTGCCTGGCCTAGGCCCGGCCCAGCCGGCCCAGGGTCGTCCACTGTGGATGGTCGCCGGTGCCGTACGCGAGCAGGTCGACCTCGGTCGGCACGTAGCTGTCGCTGTAGTGCGGGTCCAGCCCCTCCGGGGTCATCCGGCGGCGCTGCCGCGGCTGCAGCTCGCCGTCCCGGCGTAGCGCCGCCTGCTCGACCTCGGCCACCCGGACCAGCGCGGCCGAGACCCGGGCCCGGACCCGGGCCGAGCCGGTCGGGACCTCGCTGAAGAAGTCCGACGAGGGATCGGCCCGCATCCGCCGCAGCATCAGGGTCAGCGCCAGCACGGCGCCGCTGGTGCCGAGGCTGCGGGTACCGGCGACGAAGACGACCCAGTGGGACCGGCCCAGCGCCGCCGCGTACGGGTTGCGGCAGGCCAGGATCATCGCGTGGGTCGGGTAGAGCCGCTCGTCCAGCTCGACCCGTTCGGCCCGGCTGTGCGGGAACACCGCGCCGGAGCCGGACAGCTGCGCAATCAGCCGCCGCGACCCGTACGAGGGCAGCTCGCCGGGCTCGCGCATGTCCAGGGCCAGCGGCACCGAGCTCGGCGGGTCGGCGAACTCCCGGGCCACCGGCTCGAACAGCGCGCCGTGCCAGAAGTTGGTGTCCGGGCCGCCGACCACGACCAGGTCGTGCTCGGCCAGCAGCAGCGGGTCGACGCAGTGCTCCGGCCACATCACCGGGGCGTCACCGTCCCCGGCGCCCAGCGCCGCGGCCAGCTCGGGCAGGAACACCAGGTCCTTGACCGCCAGCGTGTGGTCGGTGTCCTGCACGCCCTCGGGCAGCTCCCGGGCGAACGAGTACGGCGGGATCGGCAGGCCGAGCGGGCGCAGGTCGACCTGGACCCGGGACCGCCGCTCCCGGTCGGTGAACAGCGGCAGCAGCAGCTCGTGCTCGCGGGCGACGTCGCGCCGGTTGCTCGGGATGAGCAGCAGCGGCCGGGACGGCTCGAGCAGGACCCGCAGGCCCGCGCCGTACACGGGGTCGTCGCAGCGCGCGGCCGCGACCTGCCGGACCGGGGCGCCGCGGCCGGTGGCGACCAGCTCCAGCTGGCGCGGCCGGCCCGGTGCGGCCCGGGCCCGGGCGGCGCCGGGGACGAGCACCAGCAGCCGCAGCCGGTCGCCCGGCGTACCCAGCCCGACCAGGACCGCGAGGGCGATCCCGGCCGCCAGCCCGACGTAGCCGAGCAGCGGCCACTGCCGGTTCGTCGCGTCCAGGAAGCCGGCCACGACAGCGCTGGTGCTGACCCCGCCGAGCACGGCCCGGCTGCCGTTCGTCCGCAGGTGCCGGCGCAACCGCTCCGAGGTCGTCATCAGGTACGACCGGGGCGGCCGGTCAGACTGCACGCGAACCCGACGAGCAGCAATTATCGGACACGGACGTAGGGTAATCTGCGGCCGAGGTCTCCGGTCGAGGACACGGGTCGGGCATGAGGGACAAGACAACGGTCGATGTCGCGGGCCTGTTCGGCAGTCCGGACGGCTCCCGGGCCGAGCTGGAAGACGTGCTGGTGGACTTCGTCGAGTTCGACGCCGACCCCGGCTTCGGCGGGCTGGCCACCCGGGCCGACGACTCCAAGGTCCGGGTCATCGCGGGCAAGCTCGGCGCCGGCAAGACCGTCTACATGCGACGGCTGCAGGACCACCAGGCCCACCAGGAGTCGGTCTACGCCCACCTGCCCGAGTACGACCCGCCGACGACCGAAACGGTGGTGACCGCCGGGCAGTGGTTCACCGGCCACGTGCTGGCCGAGAAGTGGTCGCAGGTCTGGGACCGGGCCATCCTGCGCGCGCTGACCACCCACCTGCTGCTGCACCGGGAGCTGCGCCACCACGTCTCCGACGAGCACCGGGACGAGATCCTGCGCGACTACGACCGGCTGCTGGGCCCGCACGGCAGCCAGGTCCGCCGGCCCCGCGACGTCTACTCGGAGCTGTCTAACATCGTCAACGAGCAGGACACCGCCCGGCAGCTCGGCGTCTATCTCAACGACCCGCTCTGGGACGACCTCAAGGACCTGCTGGCCGAGGTGCTGGCCTCGACCAAGCCGGTCTACTTCTACCTGGACGCGGTGGACGAGGAGTTCGGGCACGCGCCGATGCACTGGCTGCGCTGCCAGGAAGGCCTGTTCTACCAGGTCATGCGGTTGCTGCGGGACCCGCGACTGGGCGGCCGGCTGCACGTGGTGGTGTCCATCCGGGACATCGTCATGTCGGCCGTCTACCGGTCGGAGCACGCGCCCCGCTACCTCAACGAGCCGCACATCCGGGTGCTGGGCTGGGACTCCGACTCGCTGCTGCACCTGCTGCGGCAGAAGCTGGAGCGGCTGCCCCGGTCGGCGCTGATGCGCGCCCCGACCGGGCCGCCGTCGGTCCGGGACTGGCTCGGCATCGCCACGGTCGCCGACGAGTGGGGCGGCAAGGAGCGGGTCGAGGACTACCTGCTCCGGCACACCCGGATGATCCCGCGGGATGTGGTCTCGCTCGGCAACGCGCTGTCGGTGGAGGTGCTGCGGCACCGCAAGGCCGGCCGGGACCGGCTGCCCGACCCGGTGCTGCGGGACGTGGTGGCCCGGTGCGCGAAGCAGTTCGGCGACTCGCAGCTGGCCCAGTGCGCCAACCAGATCGCGGCCGACCTGATGCCCGCCAACGCGGGCCGGTACGACTTCACCGGCGCTTTCACCGGCGACCAGGCCTACCTGGCCACGATCGTGGAGGACATGCGCTCCTTCCTGCGGCTCGTCCGCTCGGACGTCGTGCCGCGGTCCGATTTGGACAGTCTCAAGGAGATCGCCAACCCGCACTTCGAGAGCGCGACCGAGATCAGCTCGGTGCTCTGGCAGAACGGCCTGCTCGGCTACCTGGACGACCGCGGCGACCGGCGGTTCTACGCGCTCGGCGACGTGGCCGAGTTCACCCTGCCGCCGGAGGTCGACCAGTACGTCGTGCACCCGGTGCTGGCCCGCAGCGTCGGGCTGCTGACGGTCCGGGCGAGCACGTGACCGCCGTCCGGGTGCTGAAGTTCGGCGACTGGCCCGAGTTCAGCCGGGACGTGTTCGTGGAGCTGTTCGGCGACGGCATCTTCCGGCACGGGCGCTACCTGTTCCGCGGCTCCGCCGACGCCGACTGGACGCTGCAGTCCTACTTCGACCGTCGCTTCGCGACCGTCCCGATGGAACGGCGGATGCTGCTGTGGGAGCGGCTGATCACGGAGTGGCGGCACGGCTGCGAGGAGGCCGGTGTCGAGGCCGCGGTGCTGGCCGAGGACCGCACGCTGTGGGCGCTGGGCCAGCACCACGGGTTGCCGACCCGGTTGCTGGACTGGTCCACCAGCCCGTACGTGGCCGCGTTCTTCGCCTTCGCCGGGCACCTGACCCGCACCCCGGACCGCTACGCGCAGGTGGCGATCTGGGTCCTGCACCTGGACAACCCGGTCTGGCTGCGGGACGGCGGGGTCGAGGTGGTCAGCGTGCCGGCCGTGCACAACGCCCGGCTGCGGGCTCAGGGCGGCCGGTTCACGCTGTGCCGGGCCTCGATCGCAACGCTGGAGGAGTACGTCGACCGGTTCGCCACCGGGGTGGCGCTGACCAAGTGCGTGCTGCCGGCCTCGGCCGCGGCCCGGGCCCTGCCCGACCTGGACGCCATGGGGGTGACCAGCGCGGGGCTGTTCTCCGACCTGGGCGGGACGGCGACGCTGGCGACCATGCGGGCCGTGCTGCAATCCGACCTGGCCTGACTCAGACCAGGCCCAGGACCAGGGTGGTGACCGTGCCGGTCACCGTCTCGACGCCGCCGACGAAGTCGCCGCCGGGCGGCCCGGCGGTCATCACCGCGACGGTGTAGCGCTCGGCCGGCCCGAGGAAGCCGACCGTCGCGACGGCCCAGGAGCCGCCGTCCGGGGTCCAGCCGTTCTTCGCGCCCGGCGCGGCGGTGGCGGCCACGCCCAGCACCCCCCAGCGCTGCGCCGGCACGACCGCGCGCAGCAGGCCGACCAGGGTGGCCCGGTCGGCGACGGCGGTCCGCTCGAGCGCGTACGAGACGAGCCGTTCGAGGTCGTCCGGGGTGCACCGGACGCCGCCCCAGCCGCCCGTCCCGATCGCGTCCCGCAGGCCGTAGCGGGCCAGCCGGGCGCCGGCGGCCGGGCCGCCGGCCCGGGCCCACAGCCGGTCCGCGGCCCCGTTGTCCGAGGCCGTGATCATCGCGGTCAGCGCGGCCCGGGTGGCCGGGTCGAGCGGGATGCCGGCCGCGCGGGACCGGACCAGCAGGTCCACGGCGATGCCGAGCTTGACCGTGGAGGCCGCCCGGAACGCCGTCCCGGCGTCGGCGTTGCGCCACACCGCGCCGGTGACCCGGTCCCGGATCACGATGCCGGTACGGCCGCCACGGGCCCGGGCGAAGGCGTCCGCGGCCGTGCCCCGGACGGCCAGGTCCGGAGCGGCGGTGCTCGTGCCGGCGCTCGCGGCGGGACCGGCAGTGCCGGGTGCACTCACGGCACTGCCGGCCGGATCCGCGGCCGCACCGGCCGGACCAGCGGCGGTGCCGGCGGGGACCGCGACCGAGCCGGTCAGCACCACCGCCAGCACCACGACCCCGATCACCCCCGGCACCCGGGCCGGGCGGCGGCCCGCCACCGGCCGGGACCGGACCGGCATCCCGGCCCCGCTCACTCGGTCAGCGAGCCGCGCAGCACGCTGGTCTGCGAGTGCGTCTGGTCCCCGTCGTACTGCTCCTGCGAGATGTCCACCACGTGGTACGTCCGCAGGTCCAGCGTCGGCGGCAACGGCAGCGAGGCGGTCGAGTCGGCGCCCAGCACGCCGATCGCGACCATGGCCCGCTTCCCGTCGTACACCCAGACCTCGTAGTAGCCCTGCTGCAGCGGCAGCCCGGCGGCGGTGATCCGCAGCACCGGACCGTCCGGGCCGCGCTCGACGACGGCGCGGCCGCTCGCCCCGCCCGGGCCGCCCGTGACCGCGGTCAGGGTGGCGGCCGAGGCCGTGGCCGGCGCCGGCTCCGACCGCCAGGGCCGCAACGCCCCCAGCGTGCCGGTCACGCCGATCAGCGCCGCGGCCACCAGCGTGGCCACCGGCCGCACCCACCGGCTGCGGCTGCCGGGCCGGCGCACCGCCGGCTCCGGGGCCCGGTGCTGGCCGAACCGCGGCAGCGGCACGGGGTCGGCCGGCCGGCCGATCCCGACCTCGGTCGCGATCCGGCTCCATACCGCCTCCGACGGCGGCGGCACGTCCCGGTGCTGGACGGCCTCGCGGGCGAGGTCGGCGGTGTGCTGCAGCGACTCGAACTCGCCGCGACATCGACCACACTGCCGGAGGTGGCCGCTCACCACCGATCCGTCGCCGTGGTCGACGCTCTCACCGAGGGCGAGGAGCGACAGCTGATCTGGATCCACGTGCTGCACCGTCCACCTCCCATCGGGTCCGGAGCCGCGCCAACCCGCGTCTCAGGTGACTCTTGACCGTGCCCAGCGGCAGGCCGGTGACCCCGGCGATCTGCACGTGGGTGAGATCGTCGAAGAACGCCAGCTCCACCACCCGGCGCTGCTCGTCGGTGAGCCGGCGCAGCTCGTCCAGGACGACGACGCGGTCGACGACCCGCTCGGGCGAGGGCTCCTCCGGGTGGACGGCGGCCAGGTGCATCACCGCCTGGTCCAGCTCCTGCTGCCGGCGCAGCGCCCGCAGCCGGTCCACGGCCTGGCGCCGGGCGATGCCCAGCAGCCAGCCCGCCAGCGTCCCGCGATCCGGGTCGTAGGTCTCCCGGCCGCGCCAGGCGGCGACGAACGTCGCCTGAGTCGCGTCCTCGGCGTCGTGGTGGGACGGCAGGCAAGCCATCCCGACCCGGTGCACCAGGCCGCCGTACCGGTCGTACGCCTCGCGCAGGACCGTCTCGTCGCCGCGCCGGAACCGCTCGGCGATCGCCCGCTCGGCGCGGATCCGCTCGTCGTCCGGCTCGGGCACAGTGCTCACCGGGTGCTCACCGGGTGCCCACCGGCACGGCGGTGACGGCGATGTTGTCCTGATAGGACCGGATGTCCTCGCGGAAGCCACCGCCGCAGGTGACCAGCGTGATCCGGGCGGCGCCGGACCGGGAGAAGATCCGGTCCAGCGGGACCTCGGACTTCGGCCACTCCTCCCGGGACACCACCCGGTAGCGCCAGGTCCGGCCGTCGCTGCCCCGGATGACGACCGGGTCGCCCGGCTTCAGGTCGCGCAGCCGGAAGAACGCTCCCTTGCCCTGCTCGGCCGAGTCGACGTGCCCGCTGAGCACGGTGGACCCGACCGCGTCACCGGGCCGGGGGCCGAACCGGTACCAGCCGACCTCGGCGACGTTCTCGGGGATCTCCAGGTCGCCCTCCCCGTCCACCCCCACCGGCTCGACCGCCGAGCTGACGTCGAGCGACGGCAGCTCCAGCCGGGCCGGTACCGCCACCGGGCCGCCGCCCGCGCCGACCCGGCCGTCCTGGGTCGGCACGGGCGGCACCGGGGCCGCGACCGCGGAGGCGGTGGGCGCTGCGGTCGAGGGCGCCGGCGTCATGCTCGCCAGCGTCTCGGCCACCTGCGCGTCCACCGTCTCCGCCGGCCGCGTGAGGGACCAGCCGACCGGCACGCCGATCGCGACGAGCACGCCGAGGGCGGTGACCACGACCCAGGTCGTACGCCGACGTGTCATCTCCGCAGTCCTTTTCGCTCGATGCGCTGGTCCCGTCACCGCTGGTGTCAGCGGCGGGTGGTCGCCAGCCGGACCGCACCGGCGGCCGCGATCACGAGGCCGAGGCCCACGCTGATCGGAACCCAGCCGGGGATGCCGCCGTCATCGGCGAGACCGCCGGTGCCGGCCGGGACCCCACCCGGGGAGGAGTGCAGGCCGGAGATGGTCTGCACGACCAGGCCGAGGGTCTTGTCCTCGGCCGAGCCGATCGCGTACACGATCGTGGCGGTGCCCTCCTTGAGGGTCACGTCCGCCGGGCCGATCGCGACCGTGGAGGTGCCGGCCAGCACGACATCGGCCTTGACGGTCGCGGCCGGGAGGTTCAGCACCTTCTGGTTGGGGTTGGTCAGGCCGGAGATGACCGGCGTGCCCCCGGCGCGCACGTCGACCGCGGGGGCGGCGGCGGTGTGCCGGACGATCAGCCGGGCCTGGCCCGGGGCGAGCTTGCTGACGTCGTTCACGAACGGGGTGATGGTCGGCTTCCCGTCCGCGGTCAGGTGCGCGGCCAGCGTGACGTTCGCGCCCGCCGGGACCTGGGCGGTGGCGCTGATGACCGGGGTGCCGGTGCCGGCCGTGTTCGCCGCGGCGAAGACGGTCACCTTGTACGACCCGGCCGGCAGCGACAGCGGGCCGGCCACCGTGCCGGGCTGGAAATTCTTCAGCGTGATCTTGCCATTGACGAACACGTTCACCGGCGTCTTGGGAATGCCGTGCACCACGGTCACCGACGCGTCGTCGGCGGCGCTGGCGACGCCACCGCCTCCGAACACTGCGAATCCTGTGGCGACTGCGAGCACTACCGCGGCGGCAATGCGTTTCATCCGTCCTCCTCGTGACCAGGTCGGTCTGTCACGGCATCTACGGCCGGCGCCGGCCGGACGGATGCAGCGGGCGCAAAAAAGACCTGGAGGAGTTCGGGACTAGACGACCCGGGTCCGCACCGTCGCGTGTGGACTGCCGGCGGCCAGCGCGGTCGCGAGCGCGTCGCCGGCCTCGGCCAGCCGGTCGTCCGGCAGCGCGCCCAGCGCGTCGAGCACGAACAACGCCCGGGTCGTGCCGGTGGTCAGCCGGGTCCGGGTGGTCTGCCGCCAGTTCCAGCGGCGGCAGGTGACGCCGGCGTCGTCGCGCCAGACGACCTCGCCGGGCTCGGGCGTCTCCACCACCGGCTCGCCCCCCGCGGTCGTCACGAACGGCTCGTCCCCGACCGCGCGGACCAGTCGCATCGGCCCCTCGTACGCGTCCAGGTCCTCGCCGCCGGCCGGCACGCCGTACCGGATGGACACCGCGTTGTAGGCGTCGGTGAGCCGGTCGACCCGCGGCAGCTCCGGCACCCGCCGCAGCAGCGCGGTCACGCTCGGCCGGGTCCGCTGCGGCTTGGCCCCGAACGCCCGGAACGCCTCGGCCCAGGCCAGCACGTGCGGGTCGGCCAGGCCCACCGGCTCCTTCTCCGCCGCCGACAGCAGCGCCTCGGACCAGTCGTCGGACGGCCCGGGCACCAGGTCGTCGGCCACCAGCAGGAAGGCGCGGTAGTCCGGCCGCAGCGCCCGGACGGCGTCATCGACCCGGACGGCGGCCAGGAACTCCTGCGTGTCGGACATCGCGCCAGCGTACGAAACCCCGCGGAACGGCAGCACGTTGACCGGGTATGACGACCTCGAGACCGGCTGTGCCAGCCACCGGCGGACGACCAAGAAACCTGGAACTGTAGGCCGGATGGCCGCCCGGACCCGTACGTCCCTGCTGTCCTGGACCACCCTCGTTCCCGCGGTCGCCTTCGTCGCCCTGCTCGCGACCTGGGGCCGAGACATCCCGCCGGTCGTCGTCGGCGTGGTCGGCGTGCTGCTGGCCGGGGCGGTGCTGGCCGCCGTGCACCACGCCGAGGTGGTCGCGCTGCGGGTCGGCGAGCCGTTCGGCTCGCTGGTGCTCGCGGTCGCCGTCACCGTCATCGAGGTGGCGCTCATCGTCACGCTGATGATCGGCGATGAGGGCACCAAGACCGAGTCGCTGGCCCGGGACACCGTGTTCGCGGCCGCGATGATCACCTGCAACGGGATCCTCGGGCTGTGCCTGCTGGTGGCCACCGTGCGCAGGCACGTGGCCGTGTTCAACGCCGAGGGCACCGGCGGGGCGCTGGCCACGGTGGCCACGCTCGCGACGCTGAGCCTGGTGCTGCCGTCGTTCACGACCAGCCGGACCGGGCCGGAGTTCTCCCCCGGTCAGCTCGCCTTCGCCGCGCTCGCCTCCCTGGCCGTGTACGGCGTGTTCGTCGCGGTGCAGACCGGCCGGCACCGGGACTACTTCCTGCCGATGACCCGGTCCGGGGAGGTCGTGGAGGAGGAGCACGCGGAGCCGCCCTCCAACCGGGCCGCGCTGACCAGCCTCGGCCTGCTGCTGCTGGCGCTGGTCGCGGTGGTCGGCGACGCCAAGGCGGTGTCCCCGACGATCGAGTCCGGGGTGGAGAAGGCCGGCTTCCCGCCGTCGTTCGTGGGCGTGGTGATCGCGCTGCTGGTGCTGCTGCCGGAGACGCTGGCCGCGGTCCGGGCCGCCCGCCGGGACCGGGTGCAGACCTCGCTGAACCTGGCCCTGGGCTCGGCCATCGCCAGCATCGGGCTCACCGTCCCGGCCATCGCGGTCGCCACCATCTGGCTGGAGGGCCCGCTGGTGCTCGGGCTCGGGCCGACCCAGATCGTGCTGCTGGTGCTCACCGCGGTGGTCGGGGTGCTGACGGTGGTGCCGGGGCGGGCGACGCTGCTGCAGGCCGGCGTGCACCTGGCCCTGTTCGGCGCGTTCCTGTTCCTGGCCATCAGCCCCTAGCGTGGCGGCATGAGGCCGTCCCCCACCGCCGTGTTCGACGGGCACAACGACCTGCCCTGGGCGCTGCGGAAGCTCGCCGGCAACGACCTCGGGCGGGTCGACCTGACCGCGGGCGTGCCCGAGCTGCACACCGACCTGCCCCGGCTGCGGGCCGGCGACGTCGGGGCCCAGTTCTGGTCGGTCTTCGTGCCGCACTGGTACGAGGGACCGGCCGCCGTCGCGGCCGTGCTGGAGCAGGTCGACCTGGTCCACCGCCTGGCCGAGCGCTACCGCGACGACCTGGAGATCGCGCTGGACCACGCCGACGTGGAGCGCATCATGGCCACCGGCCGGATCGCCTCGCTGCTGGGCGCCGAGGGCGGGCACGCGATCGACTCCTCGCTGGCGCTGCTGCGAATGCTGCACACGGTCGGGGTGCGCTACCTGACCCTCACCCACAACGCCAACGTCGGCTGGGCCGACGCCGGCACCGACGAGCCCGACGCCGGCGGGCTGACCGACTTCGGCCGCGACGTCGTCCGGGAGATGCAGCGGATCGGCATGCTGGTCGACCTGTCCCACACCTCCGCCGACACGATGCGGGACACGCTCGCCGTCGCGACCGAGCCGGTGATCTTCTCGCACTCCTCCGCGTACGAGCTGTGCCGGCATCCGCGCAACGTTCCCGACGACGTGCTGGGCGCGCTGGCCGGCAACGGCGGGGTGTGCATGGTGACGTTCGTGCCCGCGTTCGTGTCCCAGGACTGCGCGGACTGGCGGCAGGGGCTGGTGGCCGAGGCGGCCCGCCGCGGGCTGGACGAGCGCAACATCACCGCCGTCGAGTCGATCGCGGCCGAGTGGGAGGCCGCCCACCCGCAGCCGCGGGCCCGGCTGGCCCAGGTCGCCGATCACGTCGAGCACGTACGGGCGGTGGCCGGTATCGGGCACGTGGGGCTGGGCGGCGACTACGACGGCACCACCGACCTGCCCGACGGGCTGGCCGACGTGTCCCGCTACCCGGCACTGTTCGCGGAGCTGCGGTCGCGGGGCTGGAGCGAGGCCGACTGCGCGGCCCTCGCCCACGGCAACGCCGTCCGGGTGCTGGGCGATGCCCAGGTCGGCCGGGTCCGCGGCACCGCCCCGGTCAGACCAGGCCGCGCAGACCCTCGATGACCAGCAGCGCGCCGAAGACGACGAACGAGGCGGCCGAGCCGTACCGGATGGCCTTCTCCGGGATCCGCTTGGCCACCTGCTGACCGACCAGGATGGCCAGCGCGTCGGCCGCGACCATGCCGACGGTCGAGCCGATCCAGACCCCGAGCACGCCGTCGGTGGTGGCCAGGGTGATGGTGGCCAGCATCGTCTTGTCGCCCAGCTCGGCCAGGAAGAACGCGGCCGACGCGGCCACGATCGCGGACCGGGCCGACCGGTTGGCCTTGCCGGCCTCGTCGCTGGAGAGCTCGTCGCCGCGCAGCGTCCAGGCCGCGAACCCGAAGAAGGCCAGGCCGGCCGCCAGCGTGATCCAGTTGGTGGGCAGGGCCGCGCCGAGGCCGGCACCGATGGCCACGCTGACCAGGTGCACGAAGGCCGTGGCGATGGTGATCCCGATCAGGACGGGCACGGCCCGATACCTGGTCGCGAACGCCAGCGCCATGAGCTGGCTCTTGTCACCCAGCTCGGCGACGAAGATCACGCCGAAACTGAGCAGGACCGCACCGAGCACGAACGACTCGCTTCCGCTCACGTCGGTGCGGGACGAAGGGCGTCGACAGCCTCCGACCCGGCCCGACCAGGGCTGACAGGTCGAAGGTCTCGCCCGCCTGGATCAGGCTGTGCTGTCCAGGCCTCGCGGACCGGGCGCCGCAGCGCCAGCGTGTCGATCCGCGAATTAGGGCTACTCCCCTTCGCTGACCAGGCTAGCAGCCGCGCGCCCGGCCCCGGTATGTGAGCTTGCTCTACCGCTGCGCGCCGACGTGGTCGCGGACCTCCTGGATCGCCCACTGGTTGCCGTCGGGGTCGGCCAGGTAGGCGAACGACCCGCCGTCCCGCGGGTCCAGCTGCTGGATCTCGGAGACCTCGACGCCGCGGGCGGTCAGCTCGGCCCGGGCGGCCGCCAGGTCGGTCACCACCAGCTGGAACTGGGCCCGGGTGGCCGGCGCCTCCGCCGGGTCGTACGTGATCGGGCCGAGGACGACCGAGCAGGCGGAGCCGGGCGGGGTCAGGTGCACGACCCGGAAGCCCGGCATCGGCTCGGTGTCGGCGTCGAGGTGGAAGCCGAGCCGGTCGACGTAGAAGGCCTTGGCCCGGTCGACGTCGGTGACGGGCAGGACGGTGACCTCCAGCTTGTAGTCCATGACGGGCTCCCTGTCTGTGGTGCCGGTGTGCTGACACCAGTGGGTCGGAGCCGGGGCGGGATCCTCGACACCGCCGGCAGGAGCTGATTCAGCGCGTCGGTTCGAGGTTGCCGCGGGCCCAGACCATGAGGTCACGCAGGACCGGCACCAGGGCGACGCCGCGGTCGGCCAGGCGGTAGCGGACGCCGACGGGCGGGCCCGGGTCGACCTCGCGGATCAGCAGGCCGGCCGCGGTCAGCTCGGACAGCCGCTCGGACAGGACCGAGTCGCTGATGCCCCCGAGCGCGCGGCGGATCTCCGAGAACCCGGCCGGCCGCTCCATCAGGCTGCCGAGGATCACGCCGTTCCAGCGCTTGCCGAGCAGGCCGAACGCCTGGGTCAGGGCCGCGTCGCAGGCGGCCGGGACCTCGGTCTCGTGCGCTGCCATACCTCCGATCGTACCGCTTCGAGGATCCGTGTTACTTTGAAAAACGAAGCAACACCTGACCTAGAAGTGGAGCACTCCGATGTCCCTGTTCCGTCTGGACGCCAGCATCCGCGTCGACGGCTCCGCCAGCCGCGAGATCGCCGACATCGTCGAGCAGGAGTGGCTCACCGCCCACCCCGGCGACCGCGTCGTACGCCGCCACCTCGGCGTCGACCCGCTGCCCGCCGACGCCTGGGCGCACTCCGTCGCGGCCTCCTGGACTCCCGAGGCCGACCGCACCCCGGAGCAGGTGGCCGCGCTCACCCTCGCCGCCGAGCTGGCCGCCGAGCTGGCCGAGGCCGACGCCGTGCTGCTGGCCGTCCCGCTCTACAACTTCGGCGTCTCCCAGCACGCCAAGGCCTGGATCGACCTGCTCATCAGCGCGGCCCCGAACGGCACCCGGCTGCTGGAGGGCAAGCCGGTGGTGCTCGCGACGGTCCGCGGCGGCGCGTACGGGGCGGGGACGCCGCGGGAGGGCTGGGACCACTCGACCGCGTATCTGCGGCGGATCCTGGCCGACGTCTGGGGGGCGGACCTGACCGTGGTAGAGCGGGAGTTCACGCTGGTCGGGGTCAACCCGGCGCTGGACGAGTTCGAGGCGCTGGCGCGGGAGATGCACACCGACGCGCTGTCCGCGGCCGTCGAGGCCGGGCGGGCCCTGTCCACGGCCGAGCTCGAGGCCGCCTGATCCGGCAGCGCCAGTCGAGCCCGGTCCCGGGCGTCAGCGGTGTGTCCGGCGAGCCTCAGGGCCGGAGCGGGACCGCACGGTGCCTCCGGCGGGTAACGCTCGGGGCTGGGAGCGGGCACCGGCCCGGTGCGTCCGGCGGGGCGACGGTCAGGGTCGGGGCCGGGCACCGGCCCGGGACAGCTCGCGAAGCGGCCCGGCCAGGCGGCGGGCCAGGCCGGCGTCGACCCGCTCGACCTCCCCGAGCAGCGCGTCGGTCGCGGCCCGGAAGGCGCGGGCCAGCTCGTCGAGGTCGAGCGAACGCACGAGCGCTCCGGCCACGGCCGAGCTGACCTCGGGCGGGAGGCTGTCGACGCCCCGGCCCTGGGTCGCCGGCAGCCCGTGCCGCAGGCAGGCCAGGGCCAGTACGTAATCCCGCAGGCCGCTGATCATGTACTCGGCCTGCCACACCCGGCCCCGGGCGATGCTGGACCGGGCGTGCAGCGCGTACAGCCAGCCCATGCCGACGAGCCGGCCGGCATCGGGCTCCGGCTGCGGCGGCCGCTGCACGGCCGTCCCGAACACCAGCCGGAAGGTCGGCGCGATCGCGCCGAACTCGGCCGCCGGCGCGAAGGCCAGGTCCACCTGCAGCGTGCTACCGAGCAGGAAGACCCGGAACACGGTGCTCCCGAACGTCAGCTCGGTGTGGTCGACCGCACCGTGCTCCCGGTACATCAACGTCGTCCAGTCGGCCATCGTCCGGCCGAGGTCGACGTCAGCCCGGAGGCCGAAAGCCAGGTCGATGTCGGACCACGCATCCGTCGCATCCAGCGCTCCGGAACCCGTCACGGCCGCGCCGGTGATCCGATCGTCGGCGCGCGCCCGGGCGATCAGCGCGTCCCGCAGCCGGTCCCGCTCCTCGACGGTGAACATGCGCCGTCAGGCCCGCCGGTAGCGCTCGTGGATCACCCTGCTCCTCGTCCGGAACCGTCCACCGAACGCACCCTCTCGGTCGGCGACGAAGCCGTCCACCCAGACGTTCATGGAGCAGATCAGCACGGCGCCAGCATCCCGCACGGGCGGAGGTTGTTCGCGACCCGGCCGCCGAGCGCGCCGGCCGCCTCGACCACGACCGCCGGCGGGTCAGCCGCCGCTGCCCGGTCCGGAGGGGCCGGTGCGGCCGCGCCGATAGCTGGTCAGCTGGCCGCTGTTGGGTGCGGCGACCCGGCCGCGGGCGGTGAACCCGGCCGCCCGCAGCGCGCCTCCCTGCGCCCGGGCGGCGGCCACCCCCACCCCGCTCTCGTGGTAGACGAGCACCTGGGTTGCCTCGGGGTGGTCGGCGAGGAACCGTACGAGGGCGGCGTCCTGGTCGCGGGTGCCGAGGCGCAGCGTCGGCACCG
>DATDKW010000091.1:0-3188 GCA_036519715.1 Mycobacteriales bacterium | reverse complement strand
CGATCCCCACCAGCCGGCCGTTCTCATCGACGACGGGCGCAGCGGTGATGTCGTTGTCGACGAGCATCTTGGCGACCTGCTTGGTGGTCGCGTCGGTCGCGACAGTCATGACCGGCCTGCTCATGAGTTCGATGGCTCGCATTCTGGCCTCCGCTCGGGTGGTGGCTCCATGGCATGCGACGCGCCGGAGGTGCCGCAGAGCCACTGGATGGCAACTCTCAGGTGGTGTGGTCCTCGTCGATCGGCCGTAGCTGAAGCGCTGTTGACCATGCTGTCATCGGCTCACGCCGAGGCCGGTACTGTCGGAGCCGGACCCTCGGACTCGAGAGGCTGGCCGTGTCGATGGAATCTGGCGAGCCGGCGGCGATTCCCGGTACCGGGCCGGGTGGGGATGGCGAGCCGCCAGCGCGCGGGGAGCGGCCGCGGCTGCGGTTGTCCTCGGCGGTCATGTTCGTCCGCGAGCTCGAGCGGTCGGTGCGCTTCTACCGTGAGCTGCTGGCGCTGGAAGTCGCGGTCCGCGACAACACGGCCGCGCTGCTTGTAAGCCCGGATGGGTTCCAGCTGTACCTGCGCAGCATGGGGTCCATGGCTCACCATCCCTTGGGCAACGTGGGCATCCAATACCTCATCTGGACCGCCGACGGGGAGGGCGACCTTCGCCGGTGCGAGCAGGTGCTCCGAGCATGGTCCGAGCACGTCACGAGTCAGACCGTCGACGGATTCACCGTGGTCGAAGGGCGCGGACCGGACGGCGTACCCGTGTTGGTGACCTATCCCGGCCCTGAGGACGTACCGCGCCGGCAGATTCTGCGGCGCTTCTACCAATGGTGATCGGCGGCAGCCCGCCGGGCGAGGCGCTCCGTCACGGCCCCGTAGGAGCCGGACGGCTTCAGGCAAGCGTGTCATTGTCAGTGGCGCAGCAGGTCGGCAAGCACGACCGCCTCGCTGATGTCGGGGTGCTTGGTGGCAGTCAGCAGGGTAAGCGGACGGTTCTCAGCCAGATCACGTAGGTGCTGAAGTGCGGTGGCTCGTTCGGGCTGCTCGAGTTCGGCTCGATAGCGGCTGACGAACTCCTCGAACTTCGCCGGGTCGTGCCCGTACCACCTGCGCAGCGCGGTCGATGGCGCGACCTGCTTGCACCACTCGGCGAGGTCGGCTCTGGCCTTGGTCAGGCCACGCGGCCAGATCCGGTCGACCAGCACCCGGGTGCCATCGTGGTCCGCCGGCTCGTCGTAGACCCGGCGAACCCGCACATCAGTCTTGCTCATCATGGCGTCGATCTCCTCGCTACGTCGCTCCCATCGGGGCGGTCAGCTCGTCCGGCTGGCGCTGAAGTGCAATCGCCTCGGTTCAGAGCTGACCGGGTCGAGGCGGTGCAGCCGTGACCGGGCAATGGCGGAGTCGTCGAACTCGTAGCGGATCTCGTCCCTCACCGCCACGACTCCCGGCACATCCGCGGCCAGCCGCGCGGCGATGGCGGCGGTGGTGCGGCGGCCGACGGCGCCGCTGAGGGTGACCACACCGGCCTGGACGTCGACCTGCACCTGGCGGGTGTCGATCCACAGGATGCGACGGAGCACATGGTTGATCACGTCTCCGCGGATTGCGGTGTCCGCGCGCGCGTAGAGGCGCAGCAGGTCGGCGCGGGTAACGATGCCCAGCAACTGGCCGTCCTCGCCCGTGACGAGCAGCCGCTTGACCTTCTTGAGCTGCATCTTCCTTGCCGCCGCGGAGAGCGGCTCGTCCACTCCGATGGTCAGGGCCGGGGCGGTCATCAGTTGTCGGGCGGAGGTGGCGGCGGCTTTGGCTGCCCGGCGACCGTGCCGGGTGCGCCCACCCGCCGGGCGCGTGGCCGCGACCCTGGGCAGCAGATCGGCCTGCGACACGACGCCGACCAGCTGGTCGCCGTCATCGACGATCGGCAGTCCGCCGACGCGGTGGGTGGCCAACTTGTCGACGATCTCCCCGACCGGTGCGTCTTCAGAGGCGGTGACCACATCACGGGTCATCACATCGCTGACTCGCCAATACATTGCCTCACACCTCCATTTGGGGCTCGCCGGAATGAACGGGACGGTCTCGTCTTCCGATCAAAGCGACGAACCAGCCGAACCTCAGCATGCCTGTGCGGACTGGTTCGGAGTAGGTCCGGCGACGGCGACTATTCACCGGTGCTGCTTGCCGACAGCCGGCAAGATGACTTTGCTAGCGTTCGCCGCCTTGGGTCGCGTCTTCGTCGCGGTCCTGGCGAACGCTGGCCGGCGCACTCGTCGGCGCTGTGCTCATCCTGGGCACGATCCGGGTGGGCTGTAGGGTCCGCCGGCCGCCTTGATGCTCGTTGTTGCCCGTACCGACGGTTGCCCTGGCCCGCGGCAGCACGGGCGCGGACTGGATGCGCCCACGTTAGGGGTGTAGCGGCGGCTGGCATGGCGTCCGACCCGGCGCCGCCAGGCTGAGCTGCGGTTCAGTCGCCGTTCGTGCGGCTTTCGACACGCGGCTCAACCGGGCGTCGGGAGTGGCTGCTGGGGCCAGTTGAGGACCGTGGCGGCGAGCACCGCCGCCTGCAGGGTGAACCGATGGGCCGGGTCGGCAGGGTTGTAGCCGGTCAGCACTCTGATCCGGTCCAGTCGATAAGTCACGGTGCGCACCGCGACGTGTAACCGCTTCGCTGACTCGGTGGCCACCCCGCCGGTGGCGAAGTAGGTCTCCAGGGTGGCGAGCAGCGGCTCGGCACCGCCGCGCGCCTGGACGAGCGGGCTGAGCACGGCGTGCACCAGATCGACGATGGCCGGTTGGTCACGCAGCAGCACCCGGTAGATGAGCAGGTCGCGAGCGCTGATCACGGGGGTGTCCAGGCGAAGCCGCCCGGCCATGGTGAGTGCCTCGCGGGCCTCCTCGTAGGAGCGGGCGATGCCGTAGAGGCCTGGGTGCGGCCGGCCGACTGCGACCCGCCAGGGGAGTCCGTGCCGGAGGCGGCTGAGCTCACCGTGGATGAGGCGTCCGAGATCGTTGCCGGTGTCAGCGGTTGCAGGTGCGAGATCCTCGGCTGCGGCGGGGTCGGCGGGCGCCAGGACGACGAGCAGGCCCTCTTTGGTCGCGACCAGAACGTCGCGGTCGCCGAGCCGGCTGAAGATGACCCCCTCCAGCGCGCTGATCGCCGCGTCGCTGTCGGGCAGGCGTCGGTTCGG
>DATDKW010000090.1:0-3577 GCA_036519715.1 Mycobacteriales bacterium | reverse complement strand
AGCCAGGTGTACGGGTTCTCGTACTGGATGAACTGGGCCGCCCACATCTGGTGCTGGCCGACGCCGGCGACGTACAGGGCCTCGGGGCCGGCGATCTTGCCCAGCCGCTCGATGACGTACTGCGGGGCCAGCGAGCCGTCGGTCGGCTCCTCGTAGCCCAGCGGGTATGTCGTGCGCCAGGAGTCGCACTGGGCCCACCAGCCGGTCAGGTCGGCCCGGTGCCCGGCGCCGTACTCGGCCTGGACGGCGGCCGTGAGCTGGGTGATGACCTCCTTGCAGTCGCCGACGATCGGCACGTCGGCCATCCGGTTCTTGGAGATCTCGGCCGGGTCGATGTCGGCGTGGATGACCAGCGCGTGCGGCGCGAAGGTGTCCAGCTTGCCGGTCACCCGGTCGTCGAAGCGGGCCCCGAGCGTGATGAGCAGGTCGGACTTCTGCAGGGCGCTGACCGCGGAGACGGAGCCGTGCATGCCCGGCATGCCCAGGTGCTGCGGGTGGCTGTCCGGGAACGCGCCCTTCGCCATCAGCGTGGTGACGACCGGGATCCCGGTCAGCTCGGCCAGCCGGCGCAGCTCGGCCGCGGCCCGGGCCTTGAGCACGCCGCCGCCGACGTACAGGACCGGGCGCCGGGCCTCGGCGATGAGCCGGGCCGCCTCCCGGATCTGCTTGCCGTGCGGCTTGAGCACCGGCCGGTAGCCGGGCAGGTCGAGGGCCGGCGGCCAGGAGAACGTCGTGCTGGCCTGCTGGATGTCCTTGGGCACGTCGACCAGCACCGGGCCGGGCCGCCCGGTCATCGCGATGTGGAACGCCTCGGCGATCGTCCGCGGGATGTCCGCGGCGTCCTGGACCAGGAAGTTGTGCTTGGTGATCGGCAGGGTGATGCCGCAGATGTCGGCTTCCTGGAAGGCGTCCGTGCCGATCGCGGCCGAGGGGACCTGGCCGGTGATCGCCACGATCGGCACCGAGTCCATGTAGGCGTCGGCGATCGGGGTGACCAGGTTGGTGGCACCCGGCCCGGAAGTCGCCATGCAGACCCCGACCCGTCCGGTGGCCTGCGCGTAGCCCTCGGCGGCGTGACCGGCGCCCTGCTCGTGGCGGACCAGGATGTGCCGCAGCGCGGTCGAGTCGAACAGCGGGTCGTACGTCGGGAGGATGGTGCCGCCGGGGATGCCGAACACCACCTCGGCGCCGACCGCCTCGAGCGAGTGGACCAGTGACTGCGCCCCTGTGACCGGTCTGTTGCTGTCTGTCATCGCTGCGGACCCCTTCGCGGGTCTGATGGCCTGGTTCGCCCAACAAAAAACCCCTCGTGCCCGGAGGCACTGAGGGGCTGCGCGTCGACCGGGAGGTCGGCGCGCTAGGAAAGTACGAGAGTCAGGCGGGTGCTCACGACTCCGGACGGTAGTGACCGGGCCGGTCGGTCGTCAACTCGCATCCCACGGATTGAGATCGCCGTCCCGTTCCCTGCTGGCCCTTGACACATAACCATATGGGCATACGATAGTCGCATGGCTCGGGCGGCGACCACGACGGACGCGTTCAACGCGGTGGCCGAGCCCCGCCGGCGGCAGATCTTGGACGTCCTCGCCGGCGGGGAGCTCTCGGTGACCGACCTGGTCGCGCGGCTCGGCCTGTCCCAACCGCTGGTGTCCAAGCACCTGCGGGTGCTGCGCGAGGTCGGGCTCGTGCACGTGCGCGACATCGGGCGGCAGCGGCTCTACCGGCTCGACGCCGGGCCGCTGCGGCCGATCGCCGAGTGGCTGGCGCCGTTCGAGCGGGCGATGTCGGAGCGGTTCGACCTGATGGACGCGGTGATCCAGGAACTCAAGACCCAGGAGGCAGACGATGGCGACGACGACGCGGTCGGCGAAGGTGACCCTTCCGACTGACACCCAGATCCTCATCGAGCGCGAGTTCGACGCGCCGAGGCAGCTGGTGTGGAAGGCGTACACGACGCCGGAGCTGATCAAGCGCTGGTGGGCCGGCGGCAACGGCACGGTCACCGAGGCCGAGGTGGACCTGCGGGTCGGCGGACGCTGGCGCTACGTGATGGTGACCGGGGAGGACTTCGAGGTCGCCTTCCACGGCGAGTTCCGGGAGGTGGCCGAGCCGGACCGGCTGGTCAACACCGAGGTCTACGAGGGCGCGCCGGACGGGCTCGGGGTCATCACGACGACCCTGACCGAGTCCGGCGGGCGGACGATGCTCAGTCAGCTCTGCGAGTACGGCGACCCGAAGGTGCGGGACGCGGTGATCGAGTCCGGCATGGAGGGCGGGATGCAGGCCTCCATGGACGAGCTGGAGAAGGTCGCCGTCTCCCTCCGCTGACCGGACCGGCCCGGCTCCCCGGTGTTCGATCAGCGTCACCAACCTGCCGACCCGGCGGACCTCGTGACAGCGGGGTCCGCCGGTCCCCCGGTCGGCAGACCTGATCGCCGGTCAGCCGCAGACGGCGCCCTGGGCCGCGGAGCCGACGAGCTTGGCGTACTTGGCCAGGGCGCCGGTCTCGTAGCGGGGCGGCCGCGGCTTCCAGTCGGCCCGGCGGCGCTCCAGCTCGGCCGGGTCGACCAGCAGGTCCAGGGTGCGGGCGGTCATGTCCAGCCGGATCCGGTCGCCGTCCTGCACCAGCGCGATCGGGCCGGCGTGCGCGGCCTCCGGGGCGACGTGGCCGATGCAGGGGCCGGCGGTGGCCCCGGAGAACCGCCCGTCGGTGAGCAGCAGCGTGCTGTCGCCCAGGCCGGCGCCCTTGATGGCGGCGGTGACGGCGAGCATCTCGCGCATGCCCGGTCCGCCGGCCGGGCCCTCGTACCGGATGACGACCGCGTCGCCGGGCTCGATCCGGCCCTGGACGACCGCGGCCATCGCGTCCTTCTCGTCGTCGAAGACCTTGGCCAGGCCGTCGATGACGGTGGACTCGAACGACGCGCTCTTGACCACCGCGCCCTCCGGCGCCAGCGAGCCGCGCAGGATGGTGAGCCCGCCGGTGCGGTGGATCGGCTCGCCCAGGGCCCGGATGATCTTGCCGTCCGGGTCGGGCGGGGCGATCGCGTCCAGCTCCTGCCCCATCGTCCGGCCGGACACGGTGAGGGTGTCGCCGTGCAGCACGCCCGCGTCCAGCAGCGCCCGCAGCACCACCGGGATGCCGCCGATGCGGTCCACGTCGGTCATCACGTAGCGGCCGAAGGGCTTGACGTCGGCCAGGTGCGGGGTGCGGTCGCCGATCCGGTTGAAGTCGTCGAGGGTCAGCTCGACCCGGGCCTCGGTCGCGATGGCCAGCAGGTGCAGCACCGCGTTGGTGGAGCCACCGACCGCCATCACCACGGCGATCGCGTTCTCGAAGGCCTCCTTGGTGAGGATCTTCCGGGCGGTGATCCCGGCGTCGAGCTGGGCGATCACCGCCTCCCCGCTGCGCACGGCCAGGCCCTCCCGGCGGCGGTCGACCGCGGGCGGCGACGCCGACCCGATCAGCGCCATGCCCAGCGCCTCGGCCGCGGCCGCCATCGTGTTGGCCGTGTACATGCCGGCGCAGGAGCCCTCGGTCGGGCAGGCGTGCCGCTCGATGTCGTCCAGCTCGGCC
>DATDKW010000089.1:0-11818 GCA_036519715.1 Mycobacteriales bacterium | reverse complement strand
GTGGGGTCGGGGGCGGCGGTCGCGGCGGTGCTGAGCGGGCCGACGAGCGTGGCGCTCAGCAGCCCGGTGAGGAGAGCGGACAGGACCAGGGGTCGTCGCACGGCTTGTTCCTCTCGAGACGGTTGTCTTTCGAAAGTTTCTTGTCGTTCCCCGGCTGGCGGCGCAGAAGTTTCGAACAAGTTAAGTGCTCGGACGCACCGTAAGAGCCGGTTCTGGGCTGTGTCAACCGGCAGATGTCGCCGTACTGCACCCGGACCTTGATCGTATCGGCCGATAGCGCTTCGAAACTTTCGGGCAGCCGGATATGCTGCGGTCCTGGGACTTCCTGGAGAGGACGCCGTGCCGACGACCGAGACCCGCGCGACCCTGCGTTCCGTGGCCGCTGCCGCCGGCGTCTCGCTGGCCACCGTGTCCAAGGTCGTCAACGACCGGTCGGACGTGTCCCCGTCGACCCGGAAACGGGTCCGGGCCCTGCTGGAGCAGCAGAACTACACCCGCCCGGGCCGCCGCCGGGTCCGCTCCCCGTACACGGTCGACCTGGTCATGCGGGCGCTGGACAGCGAGTGGGCGGTCGAGATCATCCGCGGCGTCACCGGCTCGGCGCTCGACGTCGTCGTCTCGACGATGCCGGACGAGCCGGAGCGGCGCAGCTGGGCCCGGCGGGTGGCCGCGGCCGGCCGGGCCGGCGTGCTGGTGGTGACCTCGACGTTCACGGCCGAGCAGAAGGTGGTGTTCCGGGACGCCGGGATCCCGTGCGTGGTCATCGACCCGGTCGACCTGCCCGACCCGGACGTGCCGAGCGTGGGCGCGACCAACTGGGGCGGCGGGCTGGCCGCGACCCGGCACCTCACCGAGCTGGGACACCGCCGCATCGCGGTGATCGGCGGCCCCGCGTCCCTGCTGTGCAGCCGGGCCCGCATCGACGGCTACCGGGCCGCGCTGGAGTCGGCCGGGCTGCCGTACGACCCGGCGCTGGTGCGGGACGGGACCTTCCACCACGCCGGCGGGTTCGACGCCGCGTCCGCGCTGCTGGCCCTGCCCGACCCGCCGACCGCGGTGTTCGCCGGCAGCGACGAGCAGGCCTTCGGGGTGATCGAGGCGGCCCGGATCGCCGGGCTGTCGGTGCCGCGCGACCTCAGCGTGGTCGGCTTCGACGACCTGCCGATCAGCCGCTGGGCCGCGCCCCCGCTGACCACCGTGCGGCAGCCGCTGGCCGACATGGGCCGGGTGGCGGCGCAGATGCTGCAGGTGCTGCTGGACGGCGACGAGCTCGACACGTTCCACGTCGAGCTGGCCACGTCCCTGGTCGTGCGGGCCTCGACCGCGCGCCGGTAGGGCGTTGCCCCGGCGCCGCCGCCGGAGCAGTCTGGGTCCATGAAGGTGCGGCTGGCGTACGGCAGGACCGGTCTGGACGTGGAGCTGCCCGATGACGCCATGGTCGTCGCCCCGGAGCACCGGGACGCCGCCCCCGACCAGCTCGGCGTGCTGCGGGAGGCGCTGCGCCACCCGGTCGCCGGTCCCCCGCTGCGGGAGCTGGTGCGGCCCGGGCAGACGGTGGCCATCTCGGCCTGCGACTACACCCGCCCGCAGCCGCGGCAGCTGATGATCCCGGCCGTGCTGGACGAGCTGGCCGGCATCGTCCGGCCCGAGGACGTGACCGTGCTGGTCGCGACCGGCACCCACCGCGGCAACACCCCGGCCGAGCTGGCCGAGATGTTCGGCCCGCAGACCGTCGACCGGGTCCGGATCGTCAACCACGACGCCCGGGACGACTCGACGCTGCAGTGGCGGGGGACGTACGGGGACGGGGTCCCGGTCTGGCTGAACAGGATCTGGTGCGACGCCGACGTGCGGATCACCACCGGCTTCGTCGAGCCGCACTTCTTCGCCGGCTTCTCCGGCGGGCCGAAGATGGTCGCGCCCGGACTGGCCGGGCTGGAGACCGTGCTGACCCTGCACGACGCCCGCCGCATCGGCTCCCCCGAGGCCCGCTGGGGCGTCACCGAGGGCAACCCGGTGCACGACGACATCCGGGCCGTGGCCGCCGGCACCGGCACCGACTTCGCGCTGGACGTGGTGCTCAACCGGGACCAGGACATCGTCGCCGCGTTCGGCGGGTCGCTGTTCCCGATGCACGCGGCCGCGATCGAGACCGCCCGGGCGGTGGCCATGCGGCCGGTGGACGGGCGGTTCGACGTGGTCGTGACGACCAACTCCGGCCACCCGCTGGACCAGAACCTCTACCAGGCGGTCAAGGGCATGAGCGCCGCGCTGGAGGTGGTCAGGCCCGGTGGGCTGATCGTGTGCGCGGCCGAGTGCCGGGACGGCTTCCCGGACCACGGGTCCTACCAGGAGGTGCTGTCCTCGGCCGACTCACCGGAGGCGCTGCTGGCCGAGATCAGCGGCCGGCCGCGGACGGCGCCGGACCAGTGGCAGGTGCAGGTCCAGGCCAAGATCCAGTCCCAGGCCCGGGTGGTCGTGTACAGCGACTTCCTGTCCGCGGACCAGTTGGCGGCCGCGCACCTCGGTCACACCACCGACATCGCCGCGACCGTACGGGAGGCGTTGGCCGCGGCCGGCCCGGACGCCCGCCTCTGCGTCCTCCCCGAGGGCCCCCAGACCATCCCGTACGTGACCGATCACCAGGTCGTGGCGATGTAGAGGGTCTCGAGGTACTCCTCGATGCCCTCGTGGCTGCCCTCGCGGCCGAGGCCGGACTGCTTGACCCCGCCGAACGGGGCGGCCGGGTCGGAGACGATGCCGCGGTTGAGGCCGACCATGCCGACCTCCAGCCGCTCGCACAGGCGCAGGCCCCGGGCCAGGTCGGCGGTGTAGACGTAGGCGGCCAGGCCCAGCTCGGACCGGTTGGCGATGGCCACGGCCTGGTCGTCGTCGTCGACCGGGATGACCGGGGCGACCGGGCCGAACAGCTCCTCGGTGGCGGCGGCGGAGTCGGCCGGCACGTCGGCCAGCACCGTCGGCGGGAAGAAGCAGCCCTCCCCCGCGGTGCCGCCGAGCACCACCCGGGCCCCGGCCGCGACCGTCCGGTCGACCTTGTCGGTCAGCCCGGCCACGGCGCGCCGGTGGATCATCGGGCCGACCTGGGTGTCCGGGTCGGTGCCGGCGCCGACCCGCAGCGCGCCCATCCGCTCGGCCAGCCGGCGGGTGAACTCGGCCGCGACCGAGCGGTGCACCAGGAACCGGTTGGCCGCCGTGCAGGCCTCCCCGCCGTTGCGCATCTTGGCCAGCATGGCCCCGTCCACGGCCGCGTCCAGGTCGGCGTCGTCGCAGACCAGGAACGGCCCGTTGCCGCCGAGCTCCATCGACGCGCTGGTGATCGTCTCCGCGCTCCGGGCCAGCAGCCGGGCCCCGACGGCGGTCGAGCCGGTGAAGGACACCTTCCGCACCCGGGTGTCGGCCAGCAGGTGCTCGACCAGCGGGCCCGGGTCCTGGACCGGCAGCACGTTGACCACCCCGGCCGGCACGCCCGCCTCGGTCAGCAGCCGGGCCACGAGCAGCACGGTGAGCGGGGTGTCCTCGGCTGGCTTGCAGATCGCGGTGCAGCCGGCCGCCAGCGCCGGGGCGATCTTGCGGGTGGCCATCGCGGCCGGGAAGTTCCACGGTGTCAGCAACAAGGACACCCCGACCGGCCGCTTCAGGGTGAGGATCCGGTTGGCCCCGGACGGGGCCGTCCGCAGCTCGCCGCCGACCCGGACGGCCTCCTCGGCGTACCAGCGGAAGAACTCGGCCGCGTACGCCACCTCGGCGCGGGAGTCGGCCAGCGCCTTGCCCATCTCCAGGCTCATCAGCGTGGCGATGTCCTCGGCGTGCGCCGTCATCAGCTCGTACGCCCGGCGCAGGATCTCCGAGCGCTCCCGGGGCGCGGCCGCGGCCCAGCCCGGCAGGGCCGCGGCGGCCGCGGCCACGGCCCGGTCGGCGTCCGCGGTGGTGCTGTCCGCGACCGACGCCAGCACCGCGCCGGTGGACGGGTCGAGCACGTCGAACCGTCCGACGCCGTCCTCCCACTTCCCGTCCACCAGCATCCCGGTCGGCACGTCCACGGTCACACCCGGCAGCGCGGTCATGAATCCAGCCTAGATAGCCGCAGCGTTGAACCGGCTCGTTGCGGGCTCCGTAGTCACGGTGTGCCCGAAGAGGCCACCGATGTAGGCGACAGTGCAGAAGTGGCATGCTTCCCGAGACGCGAGGAGACCCCGGGAGGGCATCGGCGTGGAAAGACCGGCGTGGGCTCCGGCCGAGCTCGACCTCGACCGGCCCAACGCGGCCCGGATGTACGACTACTACCTGGGCGGCTCGCACAACTTCGCGGTCGACCGGGAGCTTGCGGCCAAGGTGCTGGAGGCCTGGCCCGACATGCCGCGGGCGGCCCAGGCCAACCGGGCCTTCCTGCGCCGGGCCGTGCGCTACCTGGCCGGCCAGGGCATCCGGCAGTTCCTCGACATCGGCTCCGGCATCCCGACCGTGGGCAACGTGCATGAGGTGGCCCAGGACGCGGCCCCCGGTGCCCGGGTCGTCTACGTCGACACCGACCCGGTCGCGGTCAGCCACAGCCGCGCCATCCTGGCCGACGACCCGCTGACCACGGTGGTCCAGGCGGACGGGCGGGACGCGGCCGCGCTGCTGACCGACCCCGCCGTCACCGGGCTGCTCGACCTGAGCCGGCCGGTCGGGCTGCTCATGGTCGCGCTGCTGCACTTCGTCCCGGACGAGCAGGACCCGCGGGGCATCCTGGCCGGGTACGCCCGGCGGCTCGCGCCCGGCAGCTGGGTGGTGGTCTCGCACGGCAGCACGGACACCGCACCCGGCGTGGCCACCATGGAGAAGCTCTACGAGCAGACCGCGAGCCCGATCCGGATGCGCAGCCGGGACGAGCTCGCGGCGCTGCTGGCCGACGTCGACCTGGTCGAGCCGGGCGTCGAGTTCCTGCCGGCGTGGCGCCCCGACCACCCCGACGACGTCGGCGGCGACCCGTCGTGGGCCAGCGGGTACGGCGCGGTGGGCCGGCTGCGATGAGCGCGGCGGCCCGGCCCGGCGAGCCGATCCCGCTGCGCGGGACCGGCCTGCTGGGCTGCGTCCGGGAGCTGGCCGCGGTCGCCCGGGAGACCAGCTACGTCGCGCTGGACCGGGACGGGCTGCACGCGTACCTGCACGAGCTGGTCGCGTCGCTGGCGGCGGCGCTGACCGCGGAGCCGTTCAGCACCGCCTCCGCGTACCAGCTCGGGGCCGACCTGGTCGCCGCCCACTTCACCGGGCCGGAGATCTCCGGGCGGCTGGTGAAGGTGCTCGGCACCCGGCTGCTGCCGGGGCTGGGGATGGACGCCGAGCCGTACCGGTCCCGGCTGGCGGCGCTGCTGGGGGCGGCCACCACCGGCTACGCCCGGGCGCTGCGGGACCGGGCCCTGGACGACCAGGAGACGATCGTCCGGGCCTCGCTGACGGCCCGGACCACGGCCGAGCGGGCGCTGCGGGAGAGCGAGGCCCGGCGCTGGCACGACGCCCGGCACGACCCGCTGACCGGGCTGCCCAACCGGCTCGGGTTCGCCGAGCGGCTGGCCGAGGTGGTGGCCGCGGCCGGACCGGGCGACCGGGTCGGTCTGTGCCTGCTCGATCTGGACCGGTTCCACGCGCTCAACGACACGCTCGGCCCGGACGCGGCCGACCGGCTGCTGGCCGCAGTGGCCGGCCGGCTGTCCCGGCACGCCGGCGGCCGGCTGCTGGCCCGACTCGGCGGGGACGAGTTCGTCATGGTCACCACCGGGCCGGACGACCTGACCGCGGCGGCCACGGCGCTGCTGGACGCGCTGGCCGGGGCACCGCTGCAGGTCGGCCCGACCCCGCTGACCGTGACCGCGAGCGCCGGGCTGGTCGAGCGGAGCGCGGCCGAGATCGGCGTGGACGACCTCCTGCGGTCCGCCGACATCGCGCTGACCTGGGCCAAGACCGACGGCCGGGACCGCTGGAGCCTGTTCGACCCGGACCGCAACGCGGTCGACACGGCCCGCTGGAGCCTGGCCGCGGAGCTGCCCGGCGCGGTCCGGGACGGCGCCCTGGAGGTGCATTACCAGCCGATGTTCGGGCTGCCGGACGGGCGGCTGCGGGCGGTGGAGGCCCTGGTCCGGTGGCGCCACCCGCGGCACGGGCTGCTGCTGCCGGGCCGGTTCATCGCCGCGGCCGAGGAGACCGGGCTGGTCGTGCCGCTGGGGCGGCAGGTGCTGGCGGCCGCGTGCGCGGAGGCGGCGTCGTGGGGCGCGCTCGTCCCCGATCCGCCGCTGGTCAGCGTCAACCTGGCCGCCGGGCAGATGCGCGACCCGGCGCTGGTCGGCGACGTGCTCGGCATCCTGGCCGCGACCGGGCTGCCGGCCCGGCGGCTGCAGCTGGAGGTGCTGGAGACCGCGGTCATCCACCCCGACGACGTCGCGCTGACCGCGCTGCGGGCGCTGGCCGACGAGGGGATCCGGATCGCGGTCGACGACTTCGGCACCGGCCAGGCCAACCACACCTACCTGCGCCGGCTGCCGCTGCACGAGCTCAAGCTGGCGGCCGAGTTCGTCACCGGGGTCGGCGGGCCGGACGGCGACCCGCTCGACCAGCACCTGGCCGCGTCGCTGATCGACCTCGGGCACACGCTCGGGCTGACCGTCACCGCCGAGGGCGTGGAGACCCCGGCCCAGGCCGAGTGGCTGCGCGCGGCCGGCTGCGACACGGCCCAGGGCTGGCACTATGCCGCCGCCCTGCCCGCCCCGGCCATCCGCCCGCTCATCACCGCCGGCGCGGCCGGGTGAGCCGGCCGGCGCGGGTCGCCGACGTGCACGAGGTTGCCGGGGGGATGCCGTTCGTGACGGTCGAGCTGATCGGGAACGGGCGGCGGGTCTACCAGGTGGGGCGGAAGTCGTTCGTGTTCTTCCGGAACCCGCGGCCGGACGCGGTCGACCCGGTGACCGGGGAGCGGTACGACGACGTGATCGTGTTCTGGGTCGGGTCCGAGGCGGACAAGCAGGCGCTGGTGCAGGACGAGCGCACGCCGTTCTTCACCACGCCGCACTTCGACGGCCACCCGTCGGTGCTGCTGCGGGGCAGCCGGATCGAGGAGCTGAGCCGGGAGGAGCTGACCGAGGTGGTGCAGGACGCCTGGCTGGCCCGGGCGTCGAAGGCCCGGGCCCGGGCCTGGCTGGCCGAGCACCAGGCCGGCTGAGTCAGGCCCGTTCGGCCCGGCGGCGGCGGACGGCCCAGGCGATCGCGAGGCCCACCAGGACGGCGGCCACGGCCACGGCCGCACCCCGGCCGAAGGCCTTCTCCACCCGCTCGTACGAGTTGCCGGCCAGGTAGCCGAGCAGCACGGTGGCGACGCCCCAGACGATGCCGCCGGCCGCGTTGGCGACCAGGAACCGCCGGTACGGCATCTCGGCCACGCCGGCCAGGGCCGGCATCACGGCCCGGAAGAACGCCACCGTCCGGCCCAGGAACACCGCGACCGAGCCGCGCCGGACCAGCAGGTCGCGGGCGACGTCGAGGCGGTCCCGGTGCCGGTCCAGCATCCGGGCCCGCAGCAGCCGCGGGCCCATCGTCCGCCCGACCTCGTAGCCGACCGAGTCGCCGAGGATCGCGGCCAGCACGACGGCCAGCAGCATCAGGGTCAGCTCGACCGTGCCCCGGCCGGCCGCGACGCCGCCGAGCACGGCCGCGGTCTCCCCCGGGATGACGAAGCCGACGAACAGCGCGTCCTCGGCGAACACCAGCGCGGCCACGACCAGGTAGATGAGCACGGCCGGTGCCGTCAGCACCGACTCCATGAGACTGCTCACCCGACCTCCTCGACCGGCGGTCCGGACCCCGCCGGCGGCGGGGCGGCGGGCCGCGCGGGCCAGCCTACGGGGCGGCCCGGGGGCACGTCCTAGCCTCGGGGGATGCTGGAGCCGTGCCGGGTGTCGCCGGTGGCGTCGATCAACCGGGCCGCGCTCGGCGGCCGGGCCGCCCGCGACCTGCTCGGCGCCCCCGGCCTCACCGCGCTGGCGGCGGAGGCCGGGCTGCACCCGGACGGCCCGGTCCGGTCGTACCTGGACCGGCGGCTGGACGTCGGCGACCCGGCCGCGGAGCAGGTGGCGGCCGAGTACGGCCGGCGGCTGGGCACGCTGCTGGCGGCGCTGCGGGCCGGCGAACGGGCGGTCCGGCCGGAGTGGGAGCACCCGAGCTGGTGGGCCCGGTGGGCCGCGGCGACCACGGTGTGGCTCGGCGGCGGGCTGGCCGGCGGGCCGTTCGGGGCGCTGGTGGCCGGGCGGGCCGGCGCGGAGGTCGGGCCGGGCTGCCGGGTCGTCGTCGCGCCGGACCCGGCCGACCTGCCGCTCCTCGGCGCGGCGTACACGTCCCGGCGCCCGCACGGTCCGGCGCTGGTGCTCGACTTCGGCCACTCCTGGGTCAAGCGCGCGGTCGCCGGGTGGGACGGCGGCACGCTGACCGGGCTGCGCCGGCTGGCGTCCGTACCGGCCCCGGGCCAGGACGCGGACGGCCCCGAGGTGGCGGCGGACGTGGCCCGGATCCTGACCGGGGCCCGGGCCGAGGCCGGCGACCCGGCCGGCCCGGTGGTCGCCGCCATGGCCGCGTACGTGCTGGACGGCCAGCCGGTCCGCACCCCGCTGGGCACGTACGCGCGGCTGGCCGACGTCAGCGCGGACGTGCCGGGCTGGCTGGCCGCCCGGACCGGCGTCCCGGTGACGCTGCTGCACGACGGCACCGCCGCCGCCCACGCGCTGCCGCCCGACCCGCACGCGATCGTCGTCCTGCTCGGCACCAGCCTCGGGGTCGGCTTCCCGCACCCGCACCAGGGGGCCGGCCACCCTCCGGCGACCGGCTCCCTCGGCGGCTGATCAGAAGGTGCGGACGGCGATCTCGGCCGGGGCGCTGAGCAGCTCGACCAGCGGGTCGTCCAGCTTCACCAGGGTGAGGGAGGCGCCGGCCATGTCCAGCGACGTGCAGTACTCCCCCACGTAGTTCTTCCGGACGTGGATGCCGCGGGCCTCAAGCTGCTGGTGGGCCCGCCCGTAGAGGATGTAGAGCTCGCTGATCGGGGTGCCGCCGAGGCCGTTGATCATCAGGGCCACGTCGTCACCCTGCTGGTACGGCAGGTCGGAGACGACCGCGTCCAGCAGCTCGTCCACGATCTCGTTGGCGCTCGCGAGCTTCTCGCGGCGGCGGCCGGGCTCGCCGTGGATGCCGACGCCCATCTCCATCTCGTCGTCGCCCAGCTCGAACAGCGGCGAGCCCTTGGCCGGCGGCGTGCACGAGGTCAGGGCCATGCCCATGGTGCGGGTGACCGAGTTGACGTGGTTGCCGATCTCGACCAGGTCGGCCAGCTCGGCGCCCTTCTCCGCGGCCGCGCCGACCGCCTTGATGACGAAGAAGTTGCCGGCCACGCCCCGCCGCCCGACCGTGTAGGTCGAGTCCTTGACCGCGACGTCGTCGTCCACCACGACCGTCTCGATCCGGACGCCCTCGGCCTCGGCCATCTCCCGGCCCATGTCGAAGGCCATCCGGTCGCCGGTGTAGTTGTTGATCAGGTGCAGCACGCCCTTGCTGGAGTTGAGCAGCTTGCTCGTCTCCAGCACGTAGTCCATCGGCGGGGCGGCGAACACGTTGCCGGGACAGGCCGCGTCCAGCATCCCCTTGCCCACGATCATCACGTGCGCGGGCTCGTGGCCGGAGCCGGAGCCCTGGATGATCGAGACCTTGTCGTCGCGGGGCGCGTCGGCCCGCATGATGAGGTTGTAGTCGGGGACGTACTTGAGCGTGTCGGGGTTCGCCAGCGCGATGCCCTGCAGCATCTCGGGGACGAAGTCGTTGGGGTCGTTGACGAACTTCTTCACGACGTCACACTCCTCTGTGCACGGTTTCTTGGTCGTTGCGCCGGCCGGCCGGCACAGCTGCTCAGGACTTCCGGTCGGCCCAGCCGGCCGCGATCGCCTCGGCCATCACCGCGACGGCGATCGCGCCGGCGTCGACCGAGCCGATGCTGCGCTCGCCGGTGTAGCTGGCCCGTCCCCGCCGGGCCTGCAGCTCCTTGGTCGCCTCGGCCGCCTCCCGGGCCCGGGTGGCGAAGGCCCGGGCCGGGTCTTCGCCGGAGGCCAGCGCCTGCTCCAGCGCGTCCGTCGCCGGCACCAGCGCGTCCAGCAGCGTCTTGTCGCCCAGCTCGGCCTTGCCCCGGGCCATGATGCCCTCGGCCGCGGCCCGCAGCCCGGCGACCAGCGTGGCACCGTCCACTTCGGACCTGTCCCCGACCGTGGCGGCGAAGCGCAGGAACCCGGTGCCCCAGATCGGCCCGGAGGTGCCGCCGATCTTGCTGGTGATGGTGACCGCGACCTTCCTCAGGAAGGTGGCGATGTCGGTCCGGTCGAAGTCGTCCCAGCCGGACAGCACGACCTCGAAGCCGCGGGCCATCGAGTAGCCGAAGTCGCCGTCGCCGACGACCGCGTCCAGGTCGCCGAAGTACTTCTCGTTGTCGTCCGCGGTCTGCGCCATCGTGCGCACGACGTACTCGACGTCGGCGAGGTCACCCGCCATCGGGCACTCCCCTCGGTACGGCCATGCAGGCCTCCAGGTCGGTCAGGTCGACGAGCCCGCCGGGGTCGGCGGTGGTCCGGTTGGCCAGCACGGTGGCCGGCTCGCCGGGGTCGCCCAGCGAGCTGACCACCAGCGCCGCCCCGGTGAAGTCCTCGTCCTCCGTGTAGCCGTTGACGGTGATGAGCGCGGGCAGCCCGGCGCCGGTCGCGGCCAGCAGGCCGTTGCGGGAGTCCTCGACCACGAGCGTCGACCGTGGATCGGCGGCCAGCTCCCGCACGGCCAGCAGGTAGATGTCCGGGGCGGGCTTCTTGGCCGGCACCACGTCCCCGGCGAAGACGGCGAAGCCGGCGGCCAGCTCGGGCCCGGCGACGTGCTCCAGCACGGCCCGGACGGACGGCTCGGCCGAGGTCGAGGCGACGGCCAGCTGCCAGCCGGCGTCGGTGGCGGCGGTGATCACCCGCCGGACCCCGGGCCGGCCGGGCAGCTTCCCCGCGGCCACCATGGCCGTGTAGATCTCGATCTTGCGCCGGTGCCAGGCCGCGACCGCCTCGTCCTGGCCCTTCGGGTCCGCCGGCAGCCCGGCCGCGGCGACGAAGGCCGGCGTGAGCAGGCTGCGCATGCGCTCCTTGCCGCCGCCGATGAGCAGCTTCCGGGCATAGTCCTCTTCGGACCACCGCACCGGCAGGCCGAACTCGGCGAAGGTCTGGTTGAACGCGGGCAGGTGCCCGTACCGCTCGGTGTCGGCCAGGACCCCGTCGCAGTCGAAGATCAGCGTGCTTGTCACGCGCCGGCCTTGCCCGCGCCGGCCTTGCCCGCGCCGGCCTTGCCCGCGCTGCCGAAGCGGCGCATGTGGTCGGCGGCCATCTCCCGGACCGCCGCGCCGACCGCGGTGAACAGCGACGGCGGGTCCCACTTGTCCCGGGCCTCGGCCTGCTTGAGGAACTCCAGGTTGGCCTTCATGTAGGTGACCTTGAGGGCCGTGGAGATGTTGATCTTGGCGCAGCCGCGGGCGATGAGATCGGTGAACTGGTCGTCGGACATCCCGGTCCCGCCGTGCAGCGCCATCGGGATGTCGACGGCGGCGACGATGTCGGAGACCCGCTGGGAGTCCAGGGCCGGCGCGCTGGAGTAGACGCCGTGGGCGTTGCCGATGGCCGGCGCGAACACGTCCACCCCGGTGGTGCGGATGAAGTCCACCACCGCGCCCAGGTCCTGCCGGGCCGCCTCGGTGTCGGAGCCGATGCCG
>DATDKW010000088.1:0-5333 GCA_036519715.1 Mycobacteriales bacterium | reverse complement strand
GCCGCCGCCCGCTGCCGCACGCCCTCCGGCGACCCGTCGCCCCAGATCCGGTCGGGCAGGATCCCCCGGTGCCGCTCGTCGATCGGGTCGTCGCAGACGGCCTGCCCGGCCAGGTGGTTGGAGATCGCGAACACCTGCAGGTCGTGCTTGGCCAGTATCGCCTTGCGGCCGTCGACGTAGTCCGGTTCGGACACCGCCCGGGAGACGTCGAAGTGGTCGCCCCAGCAGGCGATCTCCAGCCCGTCGTAGCCCCACTCGGCGGCGAGCCGGCACACCTCCTCGAACGGCAGATCGGCCCACTGGCCGGTGAAGAGCGTGACGGGTCGGGGCATCAGGTCGGTCCTTTCACGAGGTCAGCGAGCACCCATCAGGTGCTCCAGGGCCAGCTGGTCGAGGTGCTCGTAGTGCATCCCCCGGGCGGCCGCGACCTCCGGGTCGAAGCCCTCCGAGTCGGCCGAGGACAGCAGCTGCTCCCAGCCCTCCCACGGTCCCACGGTCGGGGTGGCCAGCTCCGGGACCCGGGACGCGGCCAGCGCCTCGGCCACCCGCGGGTCGGCCCGGAACGCCTCCGCCCGCTCCTTGAGCAGCAGGTAGGTCCGCATGCAACCGGCCGCCGACGCCCACACGCCGGAGATGTCCTCCGTACGCGGGGGCTTGAAGTCGAAGTGCCGGGGTCCGGTGTAGACCGGGCCGGTGCCGCCGGCGCCCTCCAGGAGGTCGACGGTGAAGAACGCCGACTTCAGGTCGCCGGTGCCGAACCGCAGGTCCTGGTCGTACTTGATGCCGTGCTGGCCGTTGAGGTCGATGTGGAAGAGCTTGCCGGCCCACAGCGCCTGGGCGATGCCCATCGTGTAGTTGAGCCCGGCCATCTGCTCGTGCCCGGTCTCCGGGTTCACGCCGACCATCTCGGGGTGCTCGAGCTGCTCGATGAAGGCCAGGGCGTGGCCCACGGTCGGCAGGAAGATGTCCCCGCGCGGCTCGTTGGGCTTCGGCTCCAGCGCGAACCGGAGGTCGTAGCCCCGGTCCAGCACGAACTGGCAGAGCAGGTCGAAGCCCTCCTTGAACCGGTCGTACGCGGCCTTGAGGTCCTTGGCCGCGTCGGACTCGGCTCCCTCCCGGCCGCCCCACATGACGTACGTGGTGGCACCGAGCTCGACCGCCAGCTCGATGTTGCGCATCACCTTGCGCAGCGCGAAGCGCCGGACGTCGCGGTCGGTGGCCGTGAACGCGCCGTCCTTGAACACCGGGTGGGTGAACAGGTTGGTGGTGGCCATCGGCACGGTCAGGCCGGTCTCGGCCAGCGCGTCCTTGAAGCGCTGGACGATCTTCTCGCGCTCGGACTCCGAGGCGCCGAACGGGATCAGGTCGTTGTCGTGGAACGTCACGCCGGCGGCGCCCAGCTCCGCCAGCCGGTGCACCGTCTCGACCGGGTCCAGCGGCGCCCGGGTGGCCACGCCGAAGGGGTCGGCACCGAGCCAGCCGACCGTCCACAGCCCGAAGGTGAAGCGGTCCTCCTTGGTGGCGACCGGGGTCAGAGCAGTCACGCGCCCTCCACTTCCGTCCAGCAGCCGCGGCCGGCGGCCGACCGCTGCACCGCGTCGAGGACGAGCTGCACCTGCAGCCCGTCGTCGAAGGACGGTAGCGGGTCCTGACCTGCGGCGACGGCGTCCACCAGGTCCTTGACCTCGTGCACGAAGGTGTCGCCCCAGCCCAGCATGTGACCCGGCGGATACCAGCCCGACAGGTACGGGTGGCCGGGCTCGGTGACGACGACCCGGCGGAAGCCCTGCAGCTCCGGGTCCTCGGTGCCGTCGAGGTACTCCAGCTCGTTGAGGCGCTCCAGGTCGAACGCGAGGCTGCCGGTGGAGCCGTTGACCTCGACCCGGATCGCGTTCTTGCGCCCGGTCGCGAACCGGGTCGCCTCGTACGTCGCGATCGCGCCGCCGTCGAGCCGGCCGAAGAACAGCGCGGCGTCGTCCACGGTGACGTCACCGACCTCGGTGCCGCCGGACGCGGACAGCCCGGAGCTGGCCGACGGCAGCGGCCGCTGCGTCACGAACGTCTCCAGCAGGGCGTTGACCCCGGTCAGCCGCTGCCCGGTGACGAACTGGGTCAGGTCGACGATGTGCGCGCCGATGTCGCCGAGCGCGCCGCTGCCGGCCTCGTCCGCCCGCAGCCGCCACACCAGCGGGAACTCCGGGTCCACGATCCAGTCCTGCAGATACTGCGCGCGCACCTGCCGGACCGTGCCGATCCGGCCGGCGGCGACGAGCTGCCGGGCGAAGGCGACGGCCGGGACCCGCCGGTAGTTGAAGCCGACCATCGACCGGACCCCGGCGGCCCGGGCCTGCCGGGCCGCCGCGGTCATCGAGCGGGCCTCGGCCACGGTGTTGGCCAGCGGCTTCTCGCACAGGACGTGCTTGCCGGCCGCGAGCGCGGCGATGGCGATCTCGGCGTGGCTGGAGCCGGGCGTGCAGATGTCGACCAGCTGCACGTCGTCCCGCTCGACGACCGCCTTCCAGTCCGTCTCCACCGACTCCCAGCCCAGCCGCCGCGCGGCCGCGGTGGCGGCCGCCCGGTTGCGTCCACACAGGACGGTCATGCGCGGGTCCAGCGGGAGGTCGAAGACCCGGCCGGCGGTGCGCCAGGCCTGGGAGTGGGCGGCACCCATGAAGGCGTAGCCGACCATGCCGACCCCGAACGGACCCGGCCCATCCTCTGTGGACATTCCGGCCCCCTCAGGACTCGAAGCCGAGGGACAGGTACTTGTCCACGTTTTCCTTGGTGATCGTCTCCGACGCCAGGGTCAGCGACTTCGGCACCTGCTTCTCGACCAGGTCGGACAGGCCCTTGTCCTGGGCGATGAGCCGGGCCAGGGCGACCGCGGAGGAGGCCATGGTCGGGCTGTAGGTGACCGTCGCCTTGAGCACGCCGGAGTCCTTCTTGATCTCGCGCATCGCGTTGGCCGAGCCGGCCCCGCCGACCATGAAGAACTCGCTCCGCTTGGCCTGGGTGATCGCGGCCAGCACGCCGATGCCCTGGTCGTCGTCGTGGTTCCACATCGCGTCGATCTTCGACTGGGCCTGCAGCAGGTTCGCCGCCACCGACTGTCCGGACTCGACGGTGAACTGCGCCGCCTGCCGGGCGGTGACCTTGAAGCCGTACTTGGCCAGCGTCTCCTTGAACCCGCGGCTGCGGTCCTGGGTCAGCTGCAGGCTGTCGATGCCGGCGATCTCCACGATCACCGGGTTGCTGACGCCCTTGGCCTTGAGCTGGTCGCCGATGTACGTGCCGGCGGAGACGCCCATGCCGTAGTTGTCGCCCTTGATCAGGACCCGGTACGCCTGCGGGGTGTCGAACTCGCGGTCCAGGTTGACGACCGGGATGCCGGCGTCCATGGCCTTGCGGGCGACCGCGGTCAGGGCCTTGCCGTCGAAGGGCAGGATCACCAGCGCGCTGACCTTCTTGGCGATCAGCGTCTCGACCGAGGAGATCTGCCGGGTGACCTCGTTGGTCGCCTCGACCGGCTCGAAGGTGACGTCGGAGAACCGCTTGGCCGCGTCCGTCGCGTTCTTGCTGATCGCGGCGATCCAGCCGTGGTCGGCCTGCGGGGCGGAGAAGCCGATGGTGACCTTGGTGCCCGGCGCGGCGTTGTCGTTGTTGCCGACCGCCGCCTGGTTGGCGTTGGCGTTGTCCGCGGTGTCGGGATCGTTGCTGGTGCAGGCGGCGAGCACCGCGCCGGCGCCGACGACCCCGCCGACGGCGAGGAAGCGCCGCCGGTCGAAGCCGGTGCGGAGGTCTGACATGGAGCGCTCCTTCGGATGTGCCCGGGGTCCGGGCAGGGAGTGGTGGCGGCGCGGCGGCACGGCGCGGCGGAGGTCGACGGCGCGCCGGCGCCGACCCCGCCGGCGGGACTAGGGCGCGGCCGCCCGGCTGCGGCGCTGCAGCAGCACGGCGGCGACGATGATGAGGCCCTTGGCGATGTTCTGGACCTCGGTCGGGAGGTTGTTGAGCACGAACAGGTTGGTGATGGTGGTGAAGACCAGCACGCCGAGGATCGAGCCGATGAGCGTGCCCCGGCCGCCGGTGAGCAGCGTGCCGCCGATGATGACGGCGGCGATCGCGTCCAGCTCGTAGAGGTCGCCGTGGGTGCTGGAGCCGGTGGTGGTCCGGGCCATGATCATGACGGCGGCGATGCCGCAGCACAGGCCGGAGATCACGTACAGCAGGGCGCTGTGCCGGCGGACGTCGATGCCGGCCAGCCGGGCCGCCTCCGGGTTGCCGCCGACCGCGAACGTGCGCCGCCCGAACGTGGTCCGGTTGAGCACCACCCAGCCGACCGCGATGACCGCTGCGAACAGGTAGACCAGCAGCGGGATGCCGAGCACGTCGGTGGTGGCGATCGAGTTGATCGAGTCGGCGGTGACGAGCTGGGTCCGCCGGTCCGACAGCGACTGGGCCAGCCCGCGGGCCGAGACCAGCATGGCCAGCGTCACGATGAACGGCACCAGCCGCCCGTACGCGATGAGCACCCCGTTGACCAGGCCCGCGCCCATGCCGACGAGCAGCGCGCAGATCACCATCACGACCGGCCCGTAGTCCTGGGTGGCCAGCGTGGTCGCCCAGACCGAGGCCAGCGCGACCAGCGCGCCAACGGACAGGTCGATCCCGCCGCCGATGATCACGAACGTCATGCCGACCGTGACCACGCCGATGATGGACGCGCTGACCAGGATGTTGAGGATGTTGCTGCGGGTCAGGAACTGCCCGTCGGTGGTGGCGATGCCGACGACGGCCAGGATCACCAGCACCCCGACCAGGCCGAGGTTGCGGACCTCGGACAGCCGGCCACCCCGCCGGGGCCGGGCGGTGGCCGTCGCGGCCTGCTCGACCCGGCCCTGCTCGTCGACGGGCGGGACCACCACGTCGGCCGTGGCCGGTACGGCGGCCTCGGTTCGGTCGGTCATGCCACCGCCCCTTCCATGACGAGGTCGAGGACCCCGGACTCGTCGATCTCGCCGGCCGGGCCGGTGTGCACGACCCGGCCCTCCCGGATCACCAGCACCCGGTCGGACAGGCCGAGCACCTCGGGGATCTCGCTGGACACCATGAGCACGCCGACCCCGGAGTCGGCCAGGGAGCGGACCAGCCGGTAGATCTCGGTGCGGGCGCCGACGTCCACGCCGCGGGTCGGCTCGTCCAGGATCAGCAGCCGGCAGCCGCGCAGCAGCCAGCGGGCCAGCACGACCTTCTGCTGGTTGCCGCCGGACAGCGCCCGCACCATTCGTCGCGGGTCGGCCGGGCGGACGTCGAGCTGCTCGGAGACCGCGGCC
>DATDKW010000087.1:0-8576 GCA_036519715.1 Mycobacteriales bacterium | reverse complement strand
ACACGACCGTCGCCGACCGCGCCCCGGTGCGGAGCCCGATCGGCGACGGGTGGTGCGAAGCCTGCTAGCGGATCATCGCCTCGAGCTCGGCGACCTCGTCGGCACTGTGCCGGGCGAGCATCGCCTCGAGGTCGGCCCGCTCGGACGGGGTCTGATAGGAAGCCAGCTCGGCACGCAGTCGGGCGCGCTCCGCGCGCGCGGCACGGCGGGCGCGGAACCGCTCGGCGTGTGCGGCGGCGGGGGCCGTCAGGGTCGTGAGCATCGGCGATCTTTCCTTCTTTGGGTTGATGTGTGCGGACGTCTCCCAGTCTACTGGATCGATTAAGAAGCGCCCGTGACGGCCAGGTGAATTCCGGCACCCCCGCGCGCCCACCGGTGTCCCGGGCGCCTCTAACCTCGTGGCCGTGACCGCCGTACGAGCCGACAGCCGTCCCGCGTACCCACCGGCCGAGCGACTGGACCTGGTCGAGCGCCTGCACGGGCTGGAGCTGGCCGACCCGTACCGCTGGCTGGAGGACCCGGCCGACCCGCGCACGGTCGCCTGGGCCGAGGCCGAGGACGCGCTGGCCCGCCGGGCGCTGGACGCGCTGCCCGGCCGGGACCGGCTGACCGCGCGGCTGACCACGCTGCTGCGGGCCGGCAGCGTGCGGCCGCCGGTGTGGCGGGGCGGGCGGGCCTTCTTCAGCCGCCGGCAGCCCGGCCAGGAGCACGAGGCCCTGTTGGTCCGCGAGCCGGACGGCAGCGAGCGGGTGCTGGTGGACCCGACCGCGCTCGACCCGGCCGGCACCACCACGCTGGACGCGGCGGTGCCGAGCATCGAGGGCGACCGGCTGGCCTATCAGCTGTCCACCGGCGGCGACGAGGAGTCCCGGCTCCACTTGCTGGACGTCGCGACCGGACAGCGGCTGGACGGCCCGGTCGACCGCTGCCGCTACTCCCCCGTGGCCTGGCGTCCGGGCGGCGAGGAGTTCTACTACGTCCGCCGGTTGCCCCCGGAGGCGGTGCCGGCGGGCGAGGAGCAGTTTCACCGGCGGGTCTGGCGGCACCGGGTCGGCACCGACCCGGCCACCGACGTCGAGGTGCACGGCTCGGGTCTGGACCCGACCAACTACTACGACGTCTCGGTGTCCCGGGACGGCCGCTGGCTGCTGATCACGGCCTCGGCCGGCACCGCGCCCCGCGACGACGTCTGGATCGCCGACCTGGACGGCGACGGCGAGGTGCGGGAGATCCAGACCGGCGTGGACGCCCGGGTCTTTCCGTGGATCGGCCCGGACGGCCTGCTCTACCTCAGCACCGACCGGGACGCCCCGCGCGGACGGCTGGCCCGGGTCGACCCGGCCGACCCCGCGTACGCCCGCTGGGTCGACGTGGTGCCCGAGTCCGCCGACGAGGTGCTCGGCTCCACCGAGCTGCTGTCCTCCGCTGACGGCGCCGGCGACGTGGTCACCGTGCTGGCCGCGCACACGAAGGACGCGGCGGACACGCTGTCCTGGTGGGATCCGGCCACCGGCGCCCAGCTCGGCACGGTGGGCGGCCCCGGTGCCGGCAGCGTGGCCGGGATGACCTCGCGACCGGAGGGCGGCCGGGAGGCCTGGATCGGCTGGACCGACCACGTCACCCCGCCCATGGTGCGGCGCTGGAGCGCCGACGACCCGGCCGCGCTGGACACCTGGGCCACCGCGCCCGGCGCCGGCAGCCCGCCGGCGGTGACGGTCAGCCGGGTCCACTACACGTCCGCGGACGGGACCGCGGTGCACATGTTCGTGGTGGCCGGGACGGCCGCGCCGGACCGGCCGCGGCCGACCGTGCTCTACGGCTACGGCGGGTTCAACAACGCGCTGACCCCTGCGTACACGCCGTCGATGCTGACCTGGGTCGAGGCCGGCGGGGTCTGGGCCGTGGCCAACCTGCGCGGCGGCTCGGAGAACGGCGAGGAGTGGCACCGCGACGGCATGCGCGAGCACAAGCAGAACGTGTTCGACGACTTCGCGGCGGCGGCCGAGCGGCTGATCGCGGACGGCTGGACCACGCCGGCGCAGCTCGGCATCTACGGCGGCTCCAACGGCGGCTTGCTCGTCGGCGCGGCCCTGACCCAGCGCCCGGAGCTCTTCGGCGCGGTCGTCTGCAGCGCCCCGCTGCTGGACATGGTCCGGTATGAGCTGTTCGGCCTGGGCCGGACCTGGAACGACGAGTACGGCACGGCGGCCGACCCGGTCGAGCTGGGCTGGCTGGCCGCCTACTCCCCGTATCACCACGTGCGGGACGGGGTCGACTATCCGGCCGTGCTCTTCACGACGTTCGACAGCGACACCCGGGTGGATCCCCTGCACGCCCGCAAGATGTGCGCGGCGCTGCAGCACGCTACGTCGGGGACGCGACCGGTGCTGCTGCGGCGGGAGAAGGACGTCGGTCACGGCGCCCGCTCCGTCAGCCGCACCGTGCAGCTGTCGGTCGACCAGCTGGCCTTCCTGGCCGACCGGCTGGGGCTGCCGCTGTGACCGCCACGCAGGACGCCGCCGGCCATGCCCGGACCTTCGGCCAGTTCGTCGCCGACAACCGGGAAGCGATCATCATCCGGCCGATCCGGATCGCGGTGATCATCCTGCTCGCGGTGGCGGTGCGGTGGCTGCTGTTCCGGGCGGTGGACCGGCTGGTCCGCTCGACCGCGGACGGCGACGTGCCGGTGGTGCTGCGGCCGCTGAAGGAACGGCTGGGCGCCACCACGCCGGAGAGCGCCGGGCTGGCGTCCGAGCGCCGCCGGCAGCGGGCCGAGACCGTCGGCTCGCTCCTGCGCAGCGTGACGTCGCTGGTCGTGGGTGTGCTGGCGCTGATGCTGGTGCTCGGCGAGGTCGGCTTCAAGCTCGGGCCGTTCATCGCCGGGGCCGGAATCGTCGGCGTCGCGCTCGGCTTCGGCGCGCAGAACCTGGTCAAGGACTTCCTGTCCGGGATCTTCATGATCCTGGAGGACCAGTACGGCGTGGGGGACGTCGTCGACCTCGGCTCGGCCAGCGGCACGGTCGAGGCGGTCGGGCTGCGGGTGACCCGGGTCCGGGACGGCAGCGGGACGCTCTGGTATGCCCGCAACGGCGAGATCCTCCGGGTCGGCAACCACAGCCAGGGCTTCGCCCAGGTCACCGTCGACCTCCCCGTCCCGTACGGCTCGGACATGGATGCGGCCGTCGACGCCATGCAGGCCTCCGCGGACGAGCTGGTGGCCGAGGACGAGTTCGCCGACGCGATCATCGAGGAGCCGAAGGTGCTCGGCGTCGAGCAGATCGACGTCGACAAGGTCGTGCTGCGACTGACGGTCAAGGTCCGCCCGGCCGAGCAGTGGCGGGTGGCCCGGGCGCTGCGGCAGCGGATCGCGGACGGGCTGGACAAGAACGGCGTCCGCCGGGAGGGCGGGAACGGCCTGGACGTGCACACCGAGCCCGCCCGCCAGGGCGCGGCGCCGGGCGGGGCCGCCGCGGACGGGTCCGGGGCGGTGCCCCCGCACGGGTCCGGGCCGGTGCCCGCGGCCGACAGGTCCGGGCCGGTGCCCCCGCCGCACGGGTCCGGGCCGGTGCCCCCGCCGCACGGGTCCGGGCCGGTGCCCCCGGCCGACAGGTCCGGGCCGGTGCCCCCGGCCGACAGGTCCGGGCCGGTGCCCCCGGCGGACGGATCCGGCGGCCGGCCGCCGACCGGACCGCTCGACTCCGACCGCAACCCGACCTGATCCCCGTGTCCGGAGCCACTTGCCCGCGGCACGCACGAGGAGGGCCCTGAATCGCTCACCCAGGCACGGACGCACCACTGATCACCCCGTTTCCGGCCGCTTGCCGGTCCGCCAACCCGCTTGTACGGTCACTCTATCGAACACACGTTCGAACGGGACCGGCACGAAAGGGTGACGTCGGTGGGCACCGAGGTGACGCTGGGAGCCGCCGGCCGCAGCGGCCGGGGCTACCTGAGCGAGCCGTCCCTGCCGGGCCCGGGCGTGGTCGTCGTGCCGGATGAGTTCGGGCTGCTGCCGCACCTGCGGGACCGCTGCGACTGGCTGGCCGAGGCCGGCTTCGTCGCCCTCGCGATCGATCTGTACGGCGGGCGCACCGCCGTCACCCCGACCGAGGCCCAGGGGCTGGCCGGCGAGCTCGACCTGGTGCGCTCCCGCGGGCTGCTGGCCACAGCGGCGACCCAGTTGCTGGCCCGGCCGAAGGTGCGGCCGCAGCGGATCGGCGCGGTCGGCTTCGGGCTCGGCGGGCGGCTGGCCCTGCTCACCGCGACCACCGGCGCGCTGGACGCCATCGTCGCCTTCTACGCGGTGCTGTCCGCGGCCGAGCGGTCCCTGGTCCCCTGCCCGACCCTGCTCCACCTGACCGGCGGGCCGGACGAGCAGGACCAGACCACCCGCGGGTTCCTGCAGGACCTGCGCGCCTCCGGCACCGAGGTGACGGCCCGGACCTGGTCCGGCGTCCCGCCCGGCTTCGCCAACGCCGACCGGCCGTCCTATCTGGAGAAGCCGACGGTGGCGGCGTGGGTGGAGACCGCCGGCTTCCTGGCCGGCCACCTCCGCCGCTGACCGCACCGGCGCGCCGGCCAGGGTCCGCCGACCGGCGGAGGCCCGGCTGGTCTGCGCGGGACGTCTGACGGACGGCACAGGACGTTTGAAGGACGGCACTGGACGTCCACCGGACGGCACAGGACGTCTGACGGACGGCACAGGACGTCTGACGGACGGCACAGGACGTCCACCGGACGGCGCCGGGGCGGTTCCGCGGGTCGGTACGGGTCGCGTTCGGCGGATGGTGCGGGGACGGGTTGGGTGGGCCGGGCGGGGCGTGCGGGACAATGGTGCGGTGACGGACGCGCAGCCCGCACCCACGTTCTACGACCTCGTGGGTGGCGAGGAGACCTTCCACCGGCTGGTGGCCCGGTTCTACGCCGGCGTGCGCCAGGACCCGGTCCTGCGCCCGCTGTATCCCGAGGACGAGCTGGACGCGGCCGAGATCCGGCTGCGGATGTTCCTCGTGCAGTACTGGGGCGGCCCCCGGACGTACTCCGAGCAGCGCGGTCATCCTCGGCTGCGGATGCGGCACGCGCCGTTCGCGATCGGGGTGGCCGAGCGCGACGCCTGGATCCGGAACATGCGGGAGGCGGTCGACTCGCTGGAGCTGCCGCCGGAGCAGGACGAGACCCTCTGGCGCTACCTGGAGATGGCTGCCCACAGCATGCAGAACCAGTGGGATCCGACCCCGGCCGGGTAGCCTCCGCCGGCTGGACGCCCGGGCCGGGCGCCGGCCGACCGGGGCCGACCACACCATCGCCGAGGAGACCTGTGCACCGCTCGCCCGACAGCCGCGCGTCCGCGACCCCGCCCGGGGGTGGGACGGAGCTGTGGTGGAAGACCGCCGTCTTCTACCAGGTGTACGTGCGGAGCTTCGCCGACGCGGACGGCGACGGGGTCGGTGACCTGGCCGGGATCCGGGACAGGCTCGGTTACCTGCACCTGCTCGGCGTCGACGCGCTCTGGCTGACGCCGTTCTACACCTCGCCGATGGTCGACCACGGCTACGACGTGGCCGACCCGCGCGACGTCGACCCGCTGTTCGGCACGCTGGCCGACTTCGACGCGCTGGTCGCCGACGCCCACGCCCTCGGCATCCGGGTCACCATCGACCTGGTCCCCAACCACACGTCCGACCAGCACCGGGACTTCGTGGCCGCGCTGGCCGGACCCGGGAGCCCGGAGCGAGCCCGGTTCGTGTTCCGCGACGGCCGGGGCGTGGACGGCGCGGAGCCACCGAACAACTGGCGCTCCGTCTTCGGCGGCCCGGCCTGGACCCGTGTGCCGGACGGCCAGTGGTATCTGCACCTGTTCGCCCCGGAGCAACCGGACCTGGACTGGACCAATCCCGAGGTCGGCGCGGACCTCGAGCGGACGATGCGGTTCTGGCTGGACCGCGGCACCGACGGGTTCCGGGTCGACGTCGCGCACGGGATGGCCAAAGCCGCGGGCCTGCCGGACATGGACAAGCCGGACCGGCTGAGCACGGTGCCGGACCCGGAGGCCGGGCAGGATCCCCGGTTCGACCTGGACGAGGTGCACGACGTGCATCGGCTGATCCGGCGAGTGCTCGACTCGTATCCGGAGCGGGTGGCGGTCGGTGAGATCTGGGTGCGGACGGACGAGCGGCTGGCCCGCTACGTCCGGCCGGACGAGCTGAATCTGGCCTTCAACTTCCGGCTGACGCAGGCGGACTGGGACGCGAAGGAGTTCCGGACCGCGGTCGAGGACTCGCTGGCGGCGATGCGGTCGGTCGGCGCGCCGGCCACGTGGGTGCTGTCGAACCACGACGTCGACCGGCACGCCTCCCGGTACGCCCGGGGCACCGACGAGGCGACCGGCCGCCGCCGGGCCCGGGCAGCCGCGCTGGTGCAGCTGGCCTTGCCCGGGGTGGCCTACCTCTACTACGGCGACGAGCTGGCCCTGCCCAATGTGGAGCTGTCGGACGACGTGCTGCAGGACCCGATCTGGGAGCGCAGCGGGCGCACCGTCCGCGGGCGGGACGGCGAGCGGGTGCCGATGCCGTGGTCGGACGACGGCCCGCCGTACGGCTTCAGCCCCACCACCCGCACCTGGCTGCCGATGCCGGACGACTGGGCCCCGCTGACGGTGGAGGCGCAGCTGGAGGACCCGACTTCCACGCTGTCCCTCTACCGGCAGGCGCTGGAGCTGCGCCGGGACCATCCCGGCTTCGCCGAGGACGGGCTGGAGTGGTTCAGCGCCCCCGACGGCTGCCTGGCGTTCCGGCGCCCGGCGGGGCTGTTGTGCGCCCTCAACGCGTCGGCCGAGCCGGTGCCGATGCCGCCTGGTGAGGTCCTGCTCTCCAGCGCCCCGCTGAACCCCGACGGCACCCTGCCCTCGGACACCGCGGCCTGGCTGGTCTGAGCCGCCGGCCGGCGGACGCCGCCGTCCCGCGGACGCCAGCAGTCAGCGGAGGATCAGGCCGAGGCTCGGGTTGGTGTGCTGGTAGGCGGAGCCGAAGGGCGCCGCCAGCCGGACCCAGCCCCCCGCCGCCGACACCACGACGGCGTCCGCGGCGGGATCGACGCCGAGGAACCCCATCCGGGTCAGCGCGCTGAGCACCCGCAGCGGCAGCACCGCGGTCCGCCCGGCCCCGCTCACGGTCAGCGACTCGTGGTCGAGCAGCAACTCCCCCGCGGTCGCCGCCGACCCGGCCGGCACCGCCCGCAGCGCGTCGCGCCCGGCCCGGACCAGCGCCCGGACGACGTCCCCGGGCACCGAGTCGAGCGGCACCCACCCGCCCGCCGGCGGCAGCGCGGCCCGGAACTCCACGTCCCGCCGGGACGGCCACTCGACCGGGTCGCCAGCGTCCAGGGCCGCGACCAGCTCGGCCGCGGACACCGTCACGTCGGCGGGCTCGGCCGACCCGGCCACCGTCCTGCTCACCAGCACGCCGAACGGCAGCCGCACGAACGCCGTGACCCGCTCGCCGGACCCACGCAGCCGCACCACCGCGGCCGGGTCGAGGCCGACGGCCCGGCCGAGGAAGGACGCGAGGTCCCCCCGCTCGGCCGGCCCGTCCGGCCGCAACCCGCCCGCGAGCACGGCTCAGTCGCGGGTGAGCTTGCGGTGGGTGACCCGGTGCGGCCGGGCGGCGTCGGCGCCGAGCCGGTCGACCTTGTTGGCCTCGTAGTCGGCGTAGTTGCCCTCGAACCAGAACCACCGCGACGGGTCCTCGTCCGTGCCCTCCCAGGCCAGGATGTGGGTGGCCACGCGGTCCAGGAACCACCGGTCGTGGGAGATGACCACGGCGCAGCCGGGGAACTCGAGCAGCGCGTTCTCCAGCGACTGCAGCGTCTCCACGTCCAGGTCGTTGGTCGGCTCGTCGAGCAGCAGCAGGTTGCCGCCCTTCTTGAGGGTCAGCGCCAGGTTGAGCCGGTTGCGCTCGCCGCCGGACAGCACGCCGGTCGGCTTCTGCTGGTCCGGGCCCTTGAAGCCGAAGGCGCTCACGTAGGCCCGGGACGGCATCTCGACGTTGCCGACCTTGATGTGGTCGAGCCCCTCGGAGACCACCTGCCACACCGACTTCTTCGGGTCCAGCCCGGACCGGCCCTGGTCCACGTAGGACAGGTGGACGGTCTCGCCGAGCCGCAGCGAGCCGCTGTCAGGCTTCTCCTCGCCGACCACGGTCTTGAACAGGGTGGTCTTGCCGACCCCGTTGGGCCCGATGATGCCGACGATGCCGCCGCGGGGCAGCGAGAAGGACAGGTTGTCGATGAGGACGCGGTCGCCGAAGCCCTTCCTCAGCTTGTCCGCCTCGACCACGACCGTGCCCAGCCGGGGGCCGGACGGGATCTGGATCTCCTCGAAGTCCAGCTTCCGGGTCCGCTCGGCCTCGGTCGCCAGCTCCTCGTAGCGCTGCAGGCGGGCCTTGTTCTTCGCCTGCCGGGCCTTGGGGTTGCTGCGGACCCACTCCAGCTCCTGCTCGAGGATGCGCTGCCGCTTGGCGTCCTTGCGCCCCTCGACCTTGAGCCGGGCCTGCTTGGTCTCCAGGTAGGTCGAGTAGTTG
>DATDKW010000086.1:0-2410 GCA_036519715.1 Mycobacteriales bacterium | reverse complement strand
GAGCAGCGCGACCGCTTCTGAACTGTCGAAGTACACATGCCAGACATCGGCCGCGGGTTCTCCCGGATAGCTGGGCTACCCGCGCATGTGGGGGGCCGTTCGATTAGACCCTCAGCCGCTGCGCGGCGGAGCGCACGGCTTAAGCCGGCGTCGAGCTCCGCTCTGCAGTTAACGATCCGGGTCACGCCTAGACCTCGCCGTCCCGGTGGACTCGCCATCCGTCCCCCTCTGGCCACCGTCCTCGCCGTGCGGTCGCATCGGCCTCAGGTGAGATGGCGGCGCGCGTGCGGGGTGACGCGAGTTGAACGGTTACGAGCGGCTGGATCTCCTCAGCGGCCGGCTGCGCTGCGGTGGGGCGGTTAGCTGCCGCGAATTGCAGGCGATCCGGGGAGACCGGGCCATCCCCGCTGGCGACGGCTCGGGCGTGGGCGGTAGTGCACACCGCCATGTACGAAGGCTGCGTGGCCTACGACTCGCTCGCTGACAGCGGCATGGTCGCCCGTCGCGCGCGGTTCGGCATGGTCGCGCGTCCCGCGCGCGGTGCGGCATGAGTGGCCGCCCTTCCGCGGCGGACGTGCTCGGCCGGGGAGTGCTCGAATACGCCGTTGACGCCGGCGGTCCGGTAAAACCCGGCGACGATCGACATGCGGCGGGAGACGGTGGACGGCTTGAGTCGACGGATCTCCTGCATCCGCAGCGGTCGAGCTGATTGCCCGCCACCAACTGCCAGTCCCAGCTGCCGCCGACCAGCCACCACCCGGGACCTGGGGAACCTCGCCCACCCCGACGCGACTGGCCCGGCGCTGCGGCCGGCCCCGGTGCGGAGGTCGATGCTCCGGCCTGGCCAGGCAGGCGGCGCTGCCATCTACGGTGGACGGGTGACCGCACCAAAGCCGGACGTGACGCCGGAGATCCGGACCGAACGGTTGCTTCTGCGGGGCTGGCGGGAGGAGGACCGGGAGCCGTTCGCGGCGATGAACGCCGACCCGGTGGTGATGGAGCACTTCGTGCAGCCCTCTACCCGCCAGGGCAGCGACGCGTTCGTAGACCGGATCGTGGCCCGGTGGCAGGAGTCCGGCCTCGGACTATGGGCGGTGGAGCGGGTCGACCAGCGCCGCTTCATCGGCTTCGTCGGGCTGTCGCCGGCGGTCTTCGAGGCCCCGTTCACACCAGCGGTGGAGGTCGGCTGGCGGCTGGCGGCGGAGCACTGGGGCCACGGCTTCGCGTCCGAGGCGGCCCGCAGGGCGTTGCAGTACGGGTTCACAACGGTCGGCCTGGACGAGATCGTGTCGTTCACCGCGGTCGGCAACGTCCGGTCCCAGGCGGTGATGCGGCGGATCGGGCTGCGCCGCGACCCCTCCATGGACTTCAACCATCCATCGGTACCCGAGGACCATCCGGCCCGACCACACGTCTTCTACCGGCTGACCCGCGCCCACTGGCAGCACCAGCAGACCTGAACCTGAGGTTCCCAAAATCGTGGAGGCATGCGGGCCGCCTCGAGCAGACGCTGACTCAGCGGCACCAGCAGATGCCGCACGACCACGTGTTCATCGGCGGCCGCGGCGATCACTCCGCACCTGATACCCCTTCCGCCCACGCGCCGCGCCGCAACCTCCGCGACAACCGCTGATCGCATCGTCCATATCGGGCTGAGCGGAGCCAAACACACGACAGCTCCCACGGCATGGTCGCGCGTCCCGCGCGCTCCGCGGCATGATCGGGCATTTCGTGGTGCGCCTCCCCGCGCGGGGTGCTGTTCCGGGCGAGAGCAGCCGGTGGACCCGTCGCGGCGGTGGGAGAGTGGGGACCTGCGACTCACGTCCTGTGGACGGGTCGGGGAAAGGCGGCGGAGCATGGGCATCCGGTTTCCAGGAGAGTCGCCGGAGTATCGGGCGGCGCGGGATCAGCTGCTGCAGCAGGAGAGCGACTTGCGGCGGGCCATGGAGGATCTGGCTGTAGCGAGACGGCGGCTGCCGGCCGGTGGGATCGTGCCCGAGGACTACGTATTCCGAGGGCGAGGCGCGGATGGCGCCCCGGCCGACGTACGGCTGTCGGACCTGTTTGGGGCCGGCAAGAACTCGCTCGCGATCTACAGCATGATGTTTCCCCGCGACCCCGAGGACGACAGGCCGGGACCGTCCGGCGGCCGAACCGCGCTGCTGCCCTTGGCGTGCGGCGTGGAGCTGCGTGACTCTGCACCGTGGGCTGCTTGGTCAGGAAGCCGGTCGTGGTGGGGAGGTGCGGTGATGGTTCGCGCCGGCGTCGGCCTGCCGGTCGCGTTCCCCTCCGCCGTACCAGTCGAGACACAGCACGGTGGCGTCGTCCCGGAGCATGCCACCGACGGCGCGCAGGACGGCTCTTGTGATCTCTTGGACCACCTCACGCGGGTGTAGGTCGCGCGTGGCCG
>DATDKW010000085.1:0-3967 GCA_036519715.1 Mycobacteriales bacterium | reverse complement strand
TGGGCCGGGGCGAGGAGGTCACCGGCGGCCGGGACAAGGCCAGCATCCTGGCCGACACCCTGGAGGCGCTGCTCGGCGCCGTGTACGTCGAGCACGGGCTGACCATCGCCGACGAGGTCGTGCACAAGCTCTTCGACCCGGTGCTGGCGGACGCGGCCCAGCGCGGGGCCGGCCTGGACTGGAAGACCTCGCTGCAGGAGCTGACGGCGTCGCTGTCGCTCGGCGTCCCGGAGTACGGGGTGAGCGAGACCGGGCCGGACCACGCCAAGTCGTTCACGGCGGTGGCCCGGGTCGGCGGCGAGTCGTTCGGCAGCGGCGCCGGCCGCAGCAAGAAGGAGGCCGAGCAGAAGGCGGCGGAGGCGGCGTGGACCGCCCTGCAGGAGCGAGCCGCCAAGTAGCCGTCGGGGGCGGCCCCCGTAACCCCCGGACGGCCGGTCGTGTGCTCCGGCATCTCCCGACCGGGCTTCGTCCAACGAGCCCACCGCAGGCGGAGGACCCATCAGGTCCACCGCCCGCGTGGTTCCGTCAGCCGGACGACTCGGTTCGGCTGGCGACCTCTTGTTCCAGGCGCTTGAGGGCTTCCTGCATGTCCTGGCGCATCTGGTCGGCGGCGGCGCCGCGGTGGGCCTCGGCCTGGTCGCCGAAGAACGACAGGTGCAGGTTGACCTCGCTGGCGCCCGCGCCGGAGTGGTAGACCTGGGCCCAGCCCGCGTAGTCCGGGCCCTCGCTGCCCCACTCCATCCGCAGCTGCTCCCTCTCGGCCCGGAACAGCCCGTCGGTGGCGTAGTGATGGCCCCCGGCGTCGCCCTCGACGTGGATCCTGTCCGGCCCCGTCTCCTCCACCGCGATCGTGGTCGGCAGCCAGCGCCGCATGGTGTCCACGTCCGACATGACGTCGAAGACGATCTCGGCATCGGCCGGCATGCCCCGGCTCTCCTCGTACTCCATGCCCGACGCCCTACCCCACCACCCCGGCGCACTACCGTGGTCGGCGTGCCGGAGCTGCCCGAGGTCGAGGTCGTCCGCCGCGGGCTGGAGCGGTGGGTGGCCGGCCGCACCGTGGCCAAGGCCGAGATGCTGCACCCGCGGGCGACCCGGCGGCACGTGGCCGGCCCGGACGACGTGGTCGCCCGGCTGACCGGGCGCACGGTGACCGGGGTGCAGCGGCGGGGCAAGTACCTCTGGCTGCCGCTGGCCGGGACCGACGACGCGCTGCTGGGCCACCTGGGGATGAGCGGCCAGCTGCTGGTGCTGCCGCCGGAGGAGCCGGACGGGCCGCACCTGCGGGCCCGGCTCGCGTTCACCGACGGCGGCCGGGAGCTGCGCTACGTCGACCAGCGCACGTTCGGCGGCCTGTCGGTGGAGCCCATGGTCGACGGGGTCCCGGCGGTGATCGCGCACATCGGCCGGGACCCGCTCGACCCCGCGTTCGACCTGGCTGCGTTCACCGCCGCGCTGCGGCGCCGGAAGACCGGGATCAAGCGGGCGCTGCTCGACCAGTCGCTGATCTCCGGCATCGGCAACATCTACGCCGACGAGGCCCTGTGGCGGGCGAAGCTGCACTACGCCCGGCCGACCGAGACGCTGACCCGGCCGGTGGTGGCGACGCTGGTCGACGGCGTCCGGGACGTCATGGAGGCCGCGCTGGCCGCCGGCGGCACCTCCTTCGACTCCCTGTACGTCAACGTCAACGGCGAGAGCGGCTACTTCGACCGCTCCCTGGACGTGTACGGCCGCCGCGACGAGCCCTGCCGCCGCTGCGGCACCCCGATCCGGCGGGAACCGTTCATGAACCGCTCGTCCTACTTCTGCCCGCGCTGCCAGCCCCGACCGCGGCGGGGGCGGTGGTGAACCCGCAGGAACCGGTCCGGCTCACCGCCTGGGTGCACGGCCGGGTCCAGGGCGTCGGGTTCCGCTGGTGGGTGCGGGCCCGGGCGCTCGAGCTGGGCCTGGTCGGCTGGGCCGCCAACCTGGAGGACGGCCGGGTCGAGGTGGTGGCCGAGGGGCCGCGTTCCTCCGTACAGGCCTTGCTTGATGCGCTCAACGGGACGGGCACCCCAGGACGGGTACGGACCGTAGTCGAGAGGTGGGCCGAAGCGCGCGGAGGGATTGCCGGGTTCGCGGAGCGTTAACACGCAGCAACACCCGCAGCGACCGCGGACGTTGACCCTCGTCTCCCAACGTGCGACCCTAGACACGTTGCACGCACCCGGTTCAGACCGCGGCTTGCGTGCGCTTCCCAAGACACAGTGCAGCGTCTGGTGTGGAGGCCCACGAGATGGCGAAGGCCCTTCTCGGCTATGTCGGTGCAGTTCCGGACCGTCGTCTCGTTGACGAGGTGGCGTTCCTGCGGTCGCGAGTACGCGACCTGGAAACCGAGGTCGAGCGACTGCGTACGGAGCGCCAGAGCAGCGAGCTCGAACGGGGGCTTCGGCAGCTGTCGGAGTTGCCCGAGCCGGTCCTGGCCTGAGGTAGACCGGCTGCGGCCGGCCCCGGCACCCGCGTCCCGCTCGGGATGCTGAGCGCGCCCCGCGTCGCCCTGTCCGGCGACCCCGGGCGCGCCGAACCGGTCCGCCCTGATAGACCTGCCCGCAGCTGTGCGTCGCGACCCCGGTGTCCCCGGGCTCTGAGTAGACGCCCGCGCGGGGGTCCGCGCAAGCCTCTTTCGGGTGTCTCCGGGAGCGACTCGCGCGTACGGGCGGGTCGGCCGGACCGGGCCGGGTGACGAGGTACCTTCTCCCCGAGGGCCCTTCCCCGAGCCGGCCCAACCGCCGTCCCGCCTCCGGAGAGTCGTGCACCTCAAGAGCCTCACGCTGAAGGGCTTCAAGTCCTTCGCCTCGGCCACCAGCCTGCGTTTCGAGCCCGGCATCACCTGCGTCGTCGGGCCCAACGGCTCGGGCAAGTCCAACGTCGTGGACGCCATCGCCTGGGTGCTGGGCGAGCAGGGGGCCAAGGCGCTGCGCGGCGGCAAGATGGAGGACGTCATCTTCGCCGGCACCGCCGGCCGCCCGCCGCTGGGCCGGGCCGAGGTGACGCTGACCATCGACAACGGCGACGGCGCCCTGCCGATCGACTACACCGAGGTCTCGATCACCCGCAGGATGTTCCGCGACGGCGCCAGCGAGTACGAGATCAACGGCTCGTCCTGCCGGCTGCTGGACATCCAGGATCTGCTCAGCGACTCCGGCATCGGCCGGGAGATGCACGTCATCGTCGGCCAGGGCCAGCTCGACTCCGTGCTGCAGGCGCGGCCGGAGGACCGGCGCGGCTTCATCGAGGAGGCGGCCGGCGTCCTCAAGCACCGCAAGCGCAAGGAGAAGGCGCTGCGGAAGCTGGACGCGATGGGGGCCAACCTCACCCGGCTGACCGACCTCACCGGCGAGCTGCGCCGCCAGCTCAAGCCGCTGGGCCGGCAGGCCGAGGTCGCCCGCCGGGCCGCGACCGTGCAGTCCGACCTGCGCGACGCCCGGCTCCGGCTGCTCGCCGACGACCTGGTCGGGCTGCGTACGGCGCTGGCCCGGGAGGTCGCCGACGAGAGCGTGGTCCGGCAGCGGCGCGCGGTGGTCGAGCGGGACCTGGCCGCCGCGCAGGCCCGGGAGACCGAGCTGGAGGCGGCGATCGCCGCCGACGCGCCGGCCCTGGCTCGGGCCCAGGAGACCTGGTACCGGCTGTCCGCCCTGGAGGAACGCTTCCGCGGCACCCACCGGCTGGCGCTGGAGCGGGGCCGGCACCTGTCCGCGTCCACCGACGACGCCCGCACCGGCCGCGACCCGGCGGCCATGGAGGCCGAGGCGGCCGAGGTGCGGGCGCAGGAGGAGGCGCTGCGCGACGCGCTGGAGGACGACCGCGGCCGGCTGGCCGAGGCCGTGGCCGAGCGGCAGGAGCTGGAGCGGGCGCTGGCCGCGGCCGAGCGGGCGCTGGTGGCGGCGGTCCGGGCCGTGGCCGACCGGCGCGAGGGGCTGGCCCG
>DATDKW010000084.1:0-7370 GCA_036519715.1 Mycobacteriales bacterium | reverse complement strand
GCGAGGACGGGCAACGCTGTTTCGAGCAGAGCAGACCCTTCTTGAGCCACGCCTCGCCGCGGTGCCCGGCAGGAACGCACGCCATGAAAGAGCCACACCAACGCTCACGGGTGGGCAGCCGCAAAGAGAGCAGACCCGCCGGACACCTCCCCGACACTGACCGGCCAGCCAGCCCCGAGCAACAAACAGCCGCGAAGCGGCTCGGACGTGTGGGGCGGTCCGTCGGTCAGCAGAACGTCTGCAACATCAGCAGACGGTCCTGGTCCCTGTGCCACAGCTTCGCCGCGTACGTCAAACTCTCGTCGTTCGGCGCGGCCGCGGACCGGCCCGGGACTTCGAAGTGTCGCCGGGCGTGCCGCCAGAGATCCCGGGCCTCCGATGCCGTCAGCCATGTCACGCCCTGGCCGCCGCCGGCCAAGGCGACTTCTTGCTCCCGACGAAGGAACTGGCGCGTCTGGTCGGCATCGATCCAACGCACGTGTAACGCCCATTCGTTGCCGGCCTTGTCCCACAACCGGTCGTCGAGCACCCTGCTACGGCGCTGCCCCACAGTACCTACCGTACGACAACGCGGTACGGAAGCGCGACGCCCGCAGATCGGGCGCCGGGGGGTCTGTTGCGTCGGTGGAGCTCCCGGCGGCGGTCGGCTCCGGTTGAGGAAGCTGGGCGGGTGCGTCAACCTCGAGCCGCCCGTCCGCACGTCGACCGGTCCGCGTTTTCCGGGTTCCGGTTCCCGCCTGAGGTGATCACGGTGGCGGTCCGCTGGTACCTGCGGTACGGCCTCTCGCATCGGGATGTCGAGGAGTTGCTGGCCGAGCGCGGCGTCGTGGTCGACCACGTGACGGTGTACCGGTGGCTGCAGCGGTTTACTCCGCTGTTCGCCGACGCCGCCCGGGGACTCCGGCACGCCACCGGGGATCGGTGGTTCGTCGATGAGACCTACGTCAAGGTCGCCGGCCGCTGGCGCTATCTTTACCGGGCGGTCGACAGTATGGGCAGGTCATCGACGTCCTGCTGTCGGAACAGCGGGACACCGCAGCGGCCCGCCGGTTCTTCACCCGCGCCTTGAGGTACGGGCCGGCGCCGGTCGAGATGACCACCGATAGGGCCGGCCCGTACCTGCGGGTCCTAGACGAACTTGTCCCGCCCGCAGCGCACGTCACCCAGCAGTACGCGAATAATCGTGTCGAAGCCGATCACGGCCGGCTGAAGGCGCGGCTGCGGCCGATGCGCGGACTCAAACGCTTCCGGTCCGCCGCCATGGTCGCCCTCGGGCACGCCTTCGTCCAGAACCTCCGCCGCGCGGCCACTACGAACTCGCCACCGACATCCCACCGCCGCTCCGCCTGGCGGCGGCATTCAGCGAGCTGGCACTGGCCATGTGACCAGCGCTTCTTCCAGACCCGACGACTGCCACGGCGTGCAGAACGCAACAGACCCGTTCGGGGAGCATCCGGACACCACGGCCGAGCGCATGCGCGGCGCCCGCCGCGTCGTCGCCCACCTGTACGGCGCCGACTGAGCCGCCGCGAGCGTCGACCCGGCCAGCGCGGCATCGCCGGCGCGGACGTCCTTCGTTCCGGTTCACGGCAGCCTGAACTGCGGGAGGAGCCCCGCGTGGACCAGGGCGCGGTTCGCGTCGTTCACCTGGTCCATGAACCCGAGCGCCGCCAGCCGGAAGTCTCCGCTACTTGCCCCATCAAGGTCGCCGTAGAACGCGGCCAACGCCGTCACCACGTCCCCGTAGGCGCGATTGCTGATTCGAGCGAGCACCTGCTCGGGCTCGGTGGCGCCGAACCGGCGGGTCGCCCGCAGGAGCGGACCGACGGGTTCGGCCCCGAGGTGGTCTCGCAGGATCGGGACCGCCCTCCTGTGGGTCGTCCCGTCCCGCACCGCTTCCAGCAGCTCGTCCGAGATGCCACCGGCGACTCCGAGCCACGACTCCACCTGGGCGTAGCGCGCGTCGATCGCGGCGGCGATGGACTCCTCGCGGTCCAGCATCTGCTCCAACTGTTCCCGCGACGGAGGATCAAGGGAGATGTCGGTGCCGGTCGCTGCGTCCGAGATCGACCTGGCTCGACCGAAGGCCACGAACCGTCCGGCCCGGTGCAATGCGCGGGCCAGGCTCGCGACCCGCAGCATCTGACCGGCGGCCAGATTGTTCGCCGCGTTGGCCGCGTCGCGAGCGGACTGCGTCGAAGGACCACCGTCCTGGGTACGAAGATCGTGGCCGAGGGCGCAGCAGATCGACAGGTACTCCACGATCAGCGCATGTTCCACGGTCAACAGGAATTGAAGCTCGTCCAGGGAACGGCCCATCTCCGCCGAGCCGCCATTCGAATCGATGGACACCCGGACCCCCCGTTGTCGGAACCGCGCGGCCATGATGCTCCTCCGCCGCGGGGTTCCGCCGAGAAATGGACGAAGTCGGCAACGGAAGACCGGCTGGCCGCCGTGGTCGAGGCTGGTGCCGTACGCTTCGGCCGCGAACGGCGCGCCGGCGGAGGCATGATGACGTCGGGCGCCGGGGTCAGGACCGCGGTGACACGACGACGTCGCCCTGGCGGCGGCGCTCCGGGCATCCCGATCTCGCACTCGCAGCAGTTCACGTGCGGGACGACGCGGACTACCACCGATGACCGCCAGGACTTCTTTTCCGATGTGTTGTCCGATGGGGTCTGTTGCATCCGCGGTCCCAGGCGGTGACAGTGGGCCCGGCCGAGGATGCTGGGCCGGGTGCGCCGACCTCTCGCCGCCCGTCCAGCCGTCCAGCGGTCAGCGTTCGCCGGGCTCCGGTTCCCGCCGAAGGTGATCACGGTCGCGGTCCGCTGGTATCTCTCCCCTACAGCCTGTCCTCTCGCGACATCGAGGAGCTGCTGGCCGACCGCGGCATCGACGTCGACCACGTCACGGTGTACCGGTGGGTCCAACGATTCACACCACTATTCGCCGATGCCGCCCGCCCGCTGCGGCATGCCACTGGGGACCGGTGGTTCGTCGATGAGACCTACGTCAAGGTCGCCGGCCAGTGGCGATACCTCTACCGCGCGGTCGATCAGTACGGGCAGGTCATCGACGTCATGCTGTCCGAGCAGCGGGACACGGCCGCGGGCGGCGATTCTTCATCCGGGCATTGGCTCACGGGCCAGCGCCGGTCGAGGTGACCACCGACAAAGCCGGTCCGTACCTGCGGGTGCTGGCCGAACTGACCCCGACCGCAGCACACGTCACAGAGCAGTACGGCAACAACTGCGTCGAAGCCGATCACGCTCGGCTCAAGGCCCGGCTACGGCCGATGCGCGGACTCAAACAAACTTCCTCCGCCGCACGAATGGCCGCCGGCCATGCGTTCGTGCAGAACCTCCGCCGCGGCTACTACGAACTCGCCACCGAGATCTCACCGCCGCTCCGCCTTGCAGCCGCGTTCGACGAGCTCGCACTGGCCATGTGACCTGCGCTTCTCCAGACCCGACGCTTGCCCCGCCGCTGGATGCAACAGACCCGGCGCAACCCTCAGGGCCGGGCGAGCCGCTCGACCTCGTCGGCGCTCGGGTTCACCAGCCAGGCGTGGGCGATCCGCAGCGTCGGCACAGTCTCGTTGCCGTTGGCGACCGCACGCACCGCGGCTGCCGCCTCCGGGTCCTTCCAGATGTTGACCTCCTCGAAGGCGAGCCGTCTGCGACGCGATGCCCGGCGCAGCCGGAAGCTGTACGGGCACCCAGGTCGCGTATAGAACTCGATCTGCACCTGCCCCGTCGCGGTCATCGGTCCATCCTCGCCCGAAGCGCCGCGGGTGTCTGCCGACGGCTCCACCGGGAACGCGCGAACAGAGAACCGGCAGCCAAGGTCGCCATGCTCACCGGCCCCGGACCGCACTGGGCCTGGATGCGGCGAGCGCCATCCACGGCCAGTTCTCGGGCAGGCACGAGCCTGACCTCAAGCCATGAACGCGTCCGGCAGTAACGCACTCTCATGCCGCTGGTCCCGCGGGGCGTGCTCACAGCGCGATGCGGGGTTGTCGTCGGAAGTGGAAGTCGAAGAACCGCCGGCAGCCGCGGAGGCCGTCGAGGGAGCCGTACACCCGCCGACGGCTGCAGGCGATATGGCTCTGAGCGAACGCGGGGGACTCGGGTATCCGGGCGCCGCTAGCGTCCTGCTCATGGGCAACGTGATTCCGCTCGATCGCCGACGCGGCAGCGAACCGGAGCCGCTGTGGCGGCAGGCGGTGGGTGAGCAGCTGCGGGAGGAACGCCGGCGCCGGAAGGAGCGGATCGCGGACGTAGCCCGGCGGGCGGGCGTGTCGCCGCAATATCTGTCCGAGCTCGAACGGGGCCGCAAGGATCCGTCGTCGGAAGTGCTGTCGGCGGTGTCGGGCGCCCTGGGGTTGACGGTCCTCACCCTGGCTGAGCGGTCCGCCCGGCGGCTGGGCGAAGGCCTGCGCGGTCCGGTCTGCCTGGCGGCCTAGCCGACCTTGCCGTACTGGCCGCCGGTGGTCGCCCGGTGGGTCAGGACGGCGTCGACCACGCCGTAGTCGAGGGCTGCCTGCGGCGGGAGGATCAGGTCCCGCTCGGTGTCGTCCCGGACCTGCTCGGGGGTACGTCCGGTGTGCCGGGCGAGGATCTCCTCGAGCATCGTGCGGACGCGCTCGACCTCGTCCGCTTCGAGCACCAGGTCGGGTATCGTGCCGCGTCCCTCCGCCGCCGGCGCGTGGATGACGACCCGGCCGTGTTGCAGGATCTGCCGTTTGCCGGCCGCGCCGCCGGCCAATAGCACGGCGGCCGTCGCCGCCGCCTGTCCTACGCAGGTGGTCTCCACGTCGCAGGCGATGAACTGCATCGCGTCATAGACGGCGAGCGTCGCGGGGATGGAGCCGCCCGAGGAGTTGATGTAGAGGTTGATCGGCAGGTCCGCGCTCTCCGACTCCAGGTGGATGAGCTGCGCGATGATCGCGTTGGCGACGCCGTCGTCGATGGCCGTGCCGAGATAGATCACCCGGTCGGCGAGCAGCCGGCTGTAGATGTCGACCGTCCGTTCGCCCTGGCTGGTGCGGGTGGTGACGTAGGGGATCGCGTAGGTGCTCATCGGCGGATCCCCAGCCCGAGGGGCTGACGTGGTCCGGGCAGCAGGTCGTCGGCCGAGCCGACGATGTGGTCGACGAACCCGTACGCCACCGCCTCGTCCGCGCTGAACCAGCGGTCGCGGCGCGAGTCGCGCTCGACGATCGCCACGTCCTGCCCGGTGTCCTCGGAGATCAGTGCGAGGACGGTGTCGCGCGTGCGCCGCAGGTCGTCGGCCTGGATCGCGATGTCCTGCGCGCTGCCGCCGATGCCGGCCGAGCCCTGGTGCAGGAGGACTTTCGACTGGGCCAGCGCGTACCGCTTGCCGCGCGTACCCGAGCTGAGCAGGAACTGGCCGGCGCTGTATGCCATGCCGATGTTGACGGTGACGACGTCGCACGGGATCGACCGGACGCAATCGCGGATCGCCAGCATGCCCGGCACCGACCCGCCCGGCGAGTTGATGAACAGCCGGATATCGGTGTCGGGATTGTCCGCGGCCAGTAACAGGAGTCCGGCGCAGAGCCGGTTGCTGTTCCACTGCTCCAGCGGTTCCCCCAGCAGAAGTGTGCGGCGCTCGAACAAGCGTTGGTAGATGGCCTCGTCCAGTTCGCGGCCCGGCACCCAGGTGTCGTTGCTCATGGCTTCAGAGTGGCGATGCCGCGCGGCAAATTCAGGTCACGCTGCTCTCGGCAGCGCTGCGGACAGCAGCGTCCGCCGGCGCCTTCTCCGTCGGCAGCGTCAATCCCGTCTGGTCGATCAGCGCCCGCAGCAGAAGACGCCCGCAGATGCCGCAGAGCACGCTTCTCCGGCGGCCGTGCCGCGGATGTTGGGACGCCTTCGTCGTCGTGGTGGGATGACGTGCCGGGGGATCGGATGTTGCGGTGTCTCGGGTTGGGCTCAGGGGAGGGAGGCGGCTGGCGTGCCGGGTGTAGATGTCCCACATGTGGTCGGGGTCCGGTGGGCCGTCGGTGGCCGGCCAGGACATGCATCGGTCGGCCCGCTAGGGGAAGCTGGGTCCATCGCCTCGGCTGATCAACAGTGTCATGTCAGCTGTTGTACTCCGCACCGGGCGTCCAACCGACCGCCGACGGCATCGTCCGTCACGCGAGGCGACACGCATCTGCCGATGTGGGTGGGCGGTGGTGGTGAAGGATGCGGAGATGGCTTCAGGGATCGACTACGCGGTGGCGGGACCGCTGACCGGGCTCGGTGGGGCGCCACGGGCGGCCGGTTCGGACGACCCGGTGGCGGTGTGCTGGCCGGTGCACGATCTGGTGATCCAGCCGGACCAGGCGCGGACGCTGGGTCTGCCGGAGGAACGGTTCGCGGAGAACCAGATCCGGCCGGCCGCGCGACTGCTGGAGATCCTCACCCGGCTCGACCCGGCTGCGGTGGACGTGGCGCGGCCACCGGAGCGGCGGGTGGTCGGCAACTGCCGGCATTTCGCGGTGCTGGCGTGCGCGCTGCTGCGCGGGCGGGGGATAGCGGCGCGGGTGCGGTGCGGGTTCGCGACGTACTTCCAGCCGGGGCAGGGTCTGGACCACTGGATCGTCGAGTACGCCGCGGACGGGCGGTGGGTGCGGGTGGACCCGGAGGTGCTCGGCGGGTCGGTCGTAGACCGCCCGCAGGACCTGCGGCCCGGGCAGTTTCTGTCCGGCGGGGAGGCGTGGGTCGCCTACCGGGAGGGCCGGATCGACGCGAGCACGTTCGGGGTGTACGGCACGGACAACTGGGGTCCGGCCGAGATCCGCGGGAACGCGGTCAAGGACCTCGCCGCGCTGAACAAGGTCGAGATGCTGCCCTGGGACGAATGGGGCCGGATGACCGCGTCCTACGACGGCGGGACCGGCGCCGAGTACGACGAGCTGATCGACCTCGTGGCCGAAGTCTGCGCCGGCGATGACACGGCCGCCATTGCGGCCCTCTACGAGAGCGAGGATCTCGCAGTGCCGACCGAGCTCATCCGCTGACCCGCCAGCGGTGCGGACGCCCGCACCTGCCGGACCGCGGGCGGGACGGGCCGCTGTTGCCGGGCGCGCTTTCTGGGTCATGGGTTGCCTCGGCGGTCCGCCGTAATGGTGGCGGCCCGCTCGTGGCCGCTGCGGGTTACCGTGGTCGACCTGTCGAGGCGACCGATCTGGGGGTCGACCGTGCTTGAGCTCGGCATGTTGGACCTGGAGGAGATCGCCGCGGCGCTGCAGGACCAGGACAGCTGGGACCACTGCTGGCTGATCGACCCGCGGTCCGGACAGATCGGGTTCTGGACCGAGGACGGCGGGATCGACGGCCGCACCCCGGTCGACCTCGAGG
>DATDKW010000083.1:0-12134 GCA_036519715.1 Mycobacteriales bacterium | reverse complement strand
ACGGTGATCGCGCCCTCCGGGTCGGAGACGGTGTCGATCCGGCTGCGGACGCCGCGCTGGGTCTCGCGCTGGTTGGCCGGCACGTTGGCCTGGCCCAGCGGGCGGGCCACGAAGGTCCGGTAGAGCAGGTAGCCGGGGCGGACCCACAGCCGCCACTCCGGCACGATGTCGAGCGCGAACCGGGTCGTGTGCTCGTAGAACTCCCGCACCAGCGGGTCGACGGCGGCCGGGTCCAGGTCCGGTCCGGCCAGGTCGTCGAGGTCGGCCACGATGCCGACGTCCGGGTGCGCGGCCGTGTACGTGCCGCCGAGCACGTCGGCCAGGGCGCGGACGTAGCCGGTGCCGACGTACCGGGTCCGGGACTCGAGCGGGACCACGAACGGCAGCTGCTCGGCCGGCACCCGCTCGGCCAGCAGCCGCACCTGCGGGTCCCGGAAGACCGCCGCCGACACCACCCGGAACGCCGTCACCGCGACCGCCGCCGCCAGCGCGGGCCGGCCGCCGCGCCGGCGCACCGCGTGGCCGGCGGCCGCGCCGATCAGCGGACCGAGGGCGACCTTCTGCGGGCGGAGGCCGAGGGCGCCGGCGAGCGCGCCGGCCGCCGTGCCGACGGTTCGAGAGCTGAACCGGTGCCCGGCCGCCCAGCCCGCGGGGGCGGCCAGCGCGGCGCTGGCGGCGATCCGGGACCACAGCGGCGGGATCTCGCCCGGCTTCTGGGTGGCCCGGGCGACAACCTCGACCGCCGCCATCGCCGCGGCCGCGGGCAGCACCCCGCGGCGGCCGCTCAGCGCGGCCCCCGCCACCGCCCCGATGCCGGCCGCGAAACCGACCTGCTGTGCCCGCTCGGCCACCACGCGCCGACCGTACTCACCGCCACCCCGCCCCGCCGCCCGGCCACGCCCGTCCGTCCGGTCCGGGAAGTGCGACGGCCCCGCCGACCGGATGGTCGGCGGGGCCGGGTGGTGCACCCGGATCAGGCCGCCGAGCCCGCCTTGAGCCGCCCGGCGACCGTGATCACGCGACCGGCGAGGTGGTCGAGCGCCTGCTCGACCTCGGCCGTGAGCGGCGCGTCGTTGCTCGGCCCGGTCACGTGCGAGACCCCGTACGGGTTGCCGTCGGCGAACTTCAGCGGGTCGGTGTAGCCCGGCGCCGCGACGATCCCGCCCCAGTGGTGGATCACGTTGTAGAGCGAGAGCAGCGTCGACTCCTGGCCGCCGTGGGCGGTCTGCGACGCGGTGAACCCGGCGTAGACCTTGTCGGCGAGCAGCCCCTGCTGCCACTGCGGCCCGAGCGTGTCGATGAACTGCTTGAGCTGGCTGGCCACGTTGCCGTAGCGGGTCGGTGTGCCGAACAGCACCGCGTCGGCCCAGACGATGTCGTCCGCGGTCGCCTTGGGCTCGTTCTTGGTGCGGTCGAAGTGCTGGCTCCAGGCCGCGTTGGAGGCGATGGCCTCGTCCGGCGCGAGCTCGGCCACCTGCCGCAGCCGCACCTCGGCACCGGCCTTCTCGCCCGCGGCGACGATCCGCTGCGCCATGCCGTGCAGCGTGCCGGTCGACGAGTAGTAGATGACGGCGAGCTTCACGTCAGCCATGTCTCTCCAGTCCTCGGAAGTAGTTGCATTCTCAACAATACTGCAGCACGTCCAGGACCGCGCGGCGAGCGTGTGGCCGTCGCCCGGGTCCGGACATGCCACCGGGGCGCCCTCCGTGTTGGAGAGCGCCCCGGTGGCGACGAGCCAGGCGCGTGCTACGCGGTCGGCGGCATCAGGACGGAGTCGATGATGTAGACGGTCGCGTTGGCGGTCTGCACGTTGCCGCAGATCACGTTGGCCTTGTCGGTGCCCACGGTGTAGGCGTCACCGCTGCCGGCCGCCGTCACCATCTGACCCTCGAGGGTCTTGAACGAGCCGGACAGCTGGTCCGGGGTCAGGGTCTGCGGGACGACGTGGTAGGTCAGGATCTTGGTCAGCATCGCCTTGTCCGCCAGCACCTTGTCCAGGGTGGCCTTCGGGATCTTGGCGAAGGCGTCGTTGGACGGCGCGAAGACGGTGATGTTCTGCGCGGTGTTCAGCGAGTCGCCCAGGCCGGCCTTGGTCACCGCGGCGACCAGGGTCGACAGCACCGGATTGTTGGAGGCGGCGGTGGCGACCGGGTCGGTGGCCATGCCGGAGAAGCTGCCCTTGCCGCTGGCCGGCACGGCCGCGCAGCCGGCGCCGAAGGTCATCGCGGTGTCGGTGCCCGCAGTCGCCGTCGCCGAGGGAGCCGAGGATGTGGTGGCAGCGGCGGAGCTGCTGCCGCCGCTCGCGGCGGGCGTCGAGTCCTCGCCGCCACAGGCGGACAGGGTCAGAGCGGCGGCGGCCAGGACGGCCATTGTCGCGAGTGGACGGATGCGCATGATGTTCTTCCTTGTCTGTATGGGGTCTCGTAATGCGTTCGGCGCAGGGGCCGGATCGGTTCCACCGTCCTCAAGAGACGGTGACCACGACCGAGTGCCAGCCGGTCGATCCGCTCGGGAACGGGCTGGTGCGTTCCTCGACCTGCGTCTGTCCACTTCGGTCGGTCGCGCGAACGGCGAGGGTGTGGGAGCCGGCGGTGGCGGGCCACTCGTGCACCCACTGCACCCACAGGTCGCTGGACGGGTCGGCGGCCAGCCGGGCCGGCTGCCAGGCGCCGTCGTCGATCCGGACCTCGACCTTGGCGATGCCCCGGTGCTGGGCCCAGGCCACCCCGGCGACCGCGACCGTGCCCGCGCTCAGCCGCGCGAACGGCTTCGGCGTGTCGATCCGGGACGACGTCCTGATCGGCGCCTTCTCCACCCAGCCCCGCTTCACCCAGTACGGATCGGCCCGGGCAAAGGTGGTCAGCTCCAGGTCCACCAGCCACTTGGTGCCGGACACGTAGCCGTACAGGCCGGGGACGAGCATGCGGACCGGGAAGCCGTGCTCCAGCGGGAGGGGCTCGCCGTTCATGCCGACCGCGAGCATCGCGTCCCGGCCGTCCATGACCGCGGACACCGGCGTGCCGATGGTCATGCCGTCGGAGGAGGTGCCGACGATCTGGTCGGCGTCGGCGTGCACGCCGGCCTCGGCCAGCAGCGCCTTCAGCGGCGCGCCGAGCCAGCGGGCGGTGCCGACCAGGGTGCCGCCGACCTCGTTGGAGACGCAGGTCATGGTGATGTCGCGCTCGATCAGATCGCGGCCGAGCAGTGTCCTGTAGTCGATCATCAGCTCGCGGTCGACCATGCCGTGCACCCTCAGCTGCCAGGTGTCGGCCGGCAGCTGCGGCACCACCAGCGCGGTGTCGACCCGGTAGAAGCTGCGGTTGGGCGTGATGAACGGGCTGACGCCGGGGACGCCGACCTGAACGCCGCTCGGCAGCGCCGGGGCCGGGCTGGCCGCGGCCGGCAGCCGGATGTCGGCCCGGGAGCCGGCGGCGTCGAAGCGCAGTACCTGCAACCTGCGGCCGGCCACGCCGGCCAGCGCCGCGATCGCGGTGACGGCCGCGCCGGTGACGAGGAAGCCGCGCCGGTCAACGGTGGCGCCGCGCTTGCGGTCCACCCCGACCAGCTCGGCCCGCAGCCCGGCTGGCCCGTCGGCTCGGCCGGCACCGGATGGGGTGCCCGCGGCGACCGGGACCGCGTCCTCGGAGGGAACGACCTGCGCGGCGGGGGAGCGCAGCGGCCGGATCAGCAGCAGCAGAGCGGCCGCGGCCGCGATGGCTCCGACCGCGGACGGGACCAGGTCCCGCCCCCCGGCCCCGGGCCGGCTCAGCGCCGCCGCCGCGCCGACCAGCCCGAACAGCAGGATGCCAGCCACGCCCAGCGTCGGCCGGCGCCGGGCCACGATCCCGACCACGACAGCGAGCAGCCCCAGGGTGACGAAGATGCCGGTCAGCAGCACGTGCTTGTCGTTCTCGCCGAACTGCCGGATCGCGAACTCCTTCAGCGCCCGCGGCGTCCGGTCGATCGCCGCCCCGCCGACCGCGATCACCGGCGAGGACTGCGGCCGGACCGCCGCGGCCAGCAGCTCGCCGACGCCGATCGCGGTGCCGGCGGCGATCAGGCCGGCCAGCCCGCTGGCAGCCGGTCCGGCCAGTCGCGAACGCCGCGAGGAGGTTGTTGTCACGCGGCGCATTCGGCACTGACCGGCTCATCGGTTCTGCCGACCCCTCGCGGCCCGACCGGCGCGGACGCCGATCGGGCCGCCGCGCGGGTCAGCCGGTGAGCTGGTAGACCGTCGTCCCGCCCACGATGGTGGCGGTGAAGGTGGCCAGCAGCGCCAGCAGGGCCAGCCGGGCCCGGACCGGGTCGCCGGCCAGCAGCCGGGACCGCCGGCGCCCGGCCGGGACCGCGCCCGCGAGCCCCGGCGCCATCGTCGCCGTCATCGCCCGACCCCGGCGACGGCCGGCCGGGCCCGGAACACCCAGGCCCGCAGCAGCAGGAACCGCAGCACGGTGGCGGCCAGGTTGGCCCCGACCAGCACGCCGACCTCGATCCCGAGCGGCGGCGCCGCCGACGCCGAGTGCAGCAGCGCCAGCGACCCGCTGGTCAGGCCCAGTCCGAGCCCGAACACGACCAGCCCCTGCAGCTGGTGGCGCCCGGCCCCGGCCCGCCCGCTCACGCCGAAGGTCAGCCGCCGGTTGGCCGCCGTGTTGGCGACCGCGGTCACCAGCAGCGCCACCAGGTTGGCCGGCTGCGCCCCCAGGACCGACCGGGACAGCAGGAAGAGCACGAGATAGGCCAGCGTGCTGGCCACCCCGATGCCGGCGAACCGGACGAGCTGCCGGGTCAGCCCGGCCGGCACCCCGGGCGTACCCGGGTCCAGCGGCGCCCGGCCGAGCTGGTCCCGCAGCGCCGCCACCGGCAGCCGGCCGGTGGCCAGCGCCCGCGACACCCGGGCCACCCCGCGCAGGTCGGCCAGGGCGGTGGCGACGATGTCGACCCGGCTGTCGGGGTCGTCGACCCAGTCCACCGGCACCTCGTGGATGCGCAGCCCGGACCGCTCCGCCAGCACCAGCAGCTCGGTGTCGAAGAACCAGCCGTCGTCCTCGACCAGCGGCAGCAGCCCGCGGGCGACGTCGGCCCGGATCGCCTTGAAGCCGCACTGGGCGTCGGAGAACCCGGCCGCCAGCGTGCCGCGCAGGAGGAGGTTGTAGCAGCGGGAGATGACCTCCCGCTCGGCCCCGCGCACCACCCGGGAGCCGCGGGCCAGCCGGCTGCCGATGGCCAGGTCCGAGTGCCCGGACAGCAGCGGCGCGACCAGCGGGGCCAGCGCGGCCAGGTCGGTGGACAGGTCCACGTCCATGTACGCCAGCACCGGCGCGTCCGAGGCCGACCAGACCGCCCGCAGCGCCCGGCCCCGGCCCTTCTCGGCCAGGTGCACCACGGTCACGCCGGGCAGCTCGGCCGCGACCCGGTGCGCGGCGGCCAGCGTGCCGTCGGTGGACGCGTTGTCGGCCACCGTGATCCGGAACCGGTACGGGAACCCGGTCGCCAGGTGCGCGTGCAGCCGGCGCAGGCAGGACTCCAGCCCGGCCTCCTCGTTGAAGACCGGCACCACCACGTCCAGCGCGGGCACCGGGGTCGGCGGGACGGGTCGGGCGTCCGCCGGCAGGGGCGCCTCGGGAGGCGCGGTCGTCGTCGTCATGGCGGCAACGATCAGCGCGGACGTTGTCACCGGCCGGTGAGCTCGCTGTGCCCCGGCTGTGCGCTATCGCAGCCTGGTGAGCTCCACGTTCACGCCCAGGGACTGGGCCGGCGGCCCGGAGTAGACGCCGGCCAGCGGCCGTACGTCGGCGTAGTCGCGGCCGCGGGCGATGAGCACGTGCCGCTGCGCCACCTCGGACAGGTTGGACGGGTCCAGCGGCAGCCAGTCCCCGGCCCAGAACTCGACCCAGGCGTGGCTCTCGGCCTCCACCCGCACGTCCAGCGGCGCCTCCCGGTGCGGGTAGAGGTAGCCGGAGACGTACCGGGCAGGCAGCCCGGCCGACCGCAGCACGGCCAGGGCCAGGTGCGAGAAGTCCTGGCAGACGCCCTGGCCCAGGGCCCGGGCCTCGGCCGAGGTGGTGCCGACCGAGGTCGCGCCGCGGACGTAGTCGAGGGTCTCGTTGACCCAGTGCACCGCGGCCCGGCCGGTCTCGGCCGGCGACCCGGCCGCCCGCAGGGACCGGGCGACGGCGTCGACGTCGTCCTCGGCCAACACGTACCGGGACGGGGCGAGCAGCTCGGCGAACCGGTCCCGGACGGCGGGGGAGGCGAGCGTGTCCCAGCCGATCTCCGGCGCCGCCACCGGCGCCGCCGTCTCCACCACCGACGTCGCCGTCACCACCAGCTCGTCGTGCGGGACGTGCACGTCGAAGGCGTGCACCTGGGTGCCCCAGTAGTCGACGTAGCGCAGCGGGCGGGCGTCCGGCCGGATCTCCAGCCGGCTGGTCAGCAGATGCTGCCCGCCGGTGGTCGCCGGAGTCATCCGTACCTCGTTGTACGACGCCCGCGCCGGCGCCCCGTACTGGTGACCGGTCCGGTGCCGGACCCCGATGCGCCAACTCATCTCCCGCTCCTCAACCTGACCCGGCCTCGTCCCTCGGCCGGCTCAGGTCTCGTCGGTCCCCGTTCGCGCTGCGAGCGCTCGCGCTCACTCACGGGACCCCCCGGCAGTGGCCCATTCGGTCTCCTCGCGGCTCCAGCCGACCAGGGCCGAGCTGCCGAAGTAGCGCCGGGCCACCGACTCGCTCACGTCCGAGACGCCCCGCTGGATCGACTTCAGCCGCTCCGGGAGCCCGTGGATCAGCGCGTCCGGGGACAGGAACTCCAGGTCGGTGCGGACCCGGCCGATCAGCCGGCGGGCCTCCGGGGCCTGCCCGAACCGCCCGTTCCACTCCGCCGCGGGCTCCAGCCGGGCCAGCGCCTCCTCGCCCACTGACAGCGCGTGCAGCACCGAGCGCGGGAACAATCGGTCCAGCAGCAGGAACTCCAGCACCAGTCGCGGCTCCAGCGCCCGCTGGTACGTCCGCAGGTAGGCCTCGTGGGCCGAGCAGGCCCGCAGGGTGGTCACCCAGTGCTCGTCGCCGCGGCCGGGCGCACCCACCGCGGCCGCCAGCAGCCGCGCGGTCATGTCGGCCCGCTCCAGCGACCGGCCCAGCGCGAGGAAGTCGTACCCGGCGTCCCGGCTGATCGTCGATGCGACGTATCCGGAGTACATGGCCGAGCGCTGCCGGACGTAGGAGAAGAACGGCGCCGGGCCGAACTGGCGGGCCGCCGACACCCGGCGCGGCAGCTGCAGGTGGGTCGCGTTGAGGCACTCCCAGATCTCGGAGGACACCGCCTCGCGCACGCCGCGGGCGTTGGCCCGGGCCGCGGACAGGGAGCCGGCGATCGAGCTCGGGTTGTCCCCGTCGTAGGCCAGCTGGTCCAGGACCTCCCGCATGGTCGCCGGGGCGGCGCCGCGCAGGCCCATCACGGTCGCGACCACCCGGCAGGTGTCGGCCTCGTCCACGGCCGGGTCGACGATGATCTGGTGGAAGTGCACGTCCAGCAGCCGGGCGGTGTCCTCGGCCCGCTCCGCGTACCGGCCGATCCAGAACAGGGCCTCCGCGGCCCGGCTCAGCACGGGCCCTGCCGCTGGTGCATCGAGCCCATCCGCTGGGCCTGCCGGCCCTGCTGTTGCTGCTGGGCCTGCTCGGTCGGCGGGCCGGGGTCGGGCGCGTCGGCCTGCAGCGTGCCCGGCAGCACCTCGATCGGCGCGTCCGCGGCGACCGGCCGGGGCAGGGAGGTGAGCACCCAGGTGTCCTTGGAACCGCCGCCCTGGGACGAGTTCACCACCAGGCTGCCCTCGCGCAGCGCCACCCGGGTCAGCCCGCCCGGCAGCACCCGGACCGTCTCGCCGTCGTTGGTCGCGAACGGCCGCAGGTCGACGTGCCGGGGCTTGAGCTCGTCGCCGTCCTGGGACGGCACCGTGGACAGCATCACCACCTCCTGGGCCACGTACGCCCGGGGCAGCTCGGTCACCTTGCGGCTGACCTCGGCCAGCTCCTCGTCGGTGGCGTGCGGGCCGATCACGATGCCGTGCCCACCGGAGCCGTCCACCGGCTTGAACACCAGCTGGTCGGCCCGGGCCAGGCAGTCGGCCCGCACGTCCGGGTCGTCCAGCCGGAACGTCGGCACGTTGGGCAGCAGCGGCTCCTCACCCAGGTAGTACCGGATCAGCTCCGGGACGTAGGTGTAGGTGAGCTTGTCGTCGGCGACCCCGTTGCCGATCGCGTTGGCCAGCGTGACGTTGCCGGCCCGGGCCGCGTTGACCAGCCCAGGGCAGCCGATCATGGAGTCGCCGCGGAAGTGCAGCGGGTCCAGGAAGTCGTCGTCGATGCGCCGGTAGACCACGTCGACCCGGCGCTGCCCGCTGGTGGTGCGCATGTAGAGCACGTTCTCGCGGCAGACCAGGTCCCGGCCCTCGACCAGCTCGATGCCCATCTTCCGGGCCAGGAACGCGTGCTCGAAGTAGGCCGAGTTGTGCACGCCCGGCGTCATCAGCACCACGGTCGGGTCGGTCACGCCTCGCGGCGCGGTCGCCCGCAGCGAGTCGAGCATGGTCGCGACGTACGTGGCCACCGGCTGGACCTGCTGCTCCAGGAACAGCCCGGGAAAGACGCGGGTGAGCGCCTCCCGGTTCTCCACCACGTACGAGATCCCGGACGGCACCCGCAGGTTGTCCTCCAGCACCCGCATCACGCCGTCGGACCCGCGGACCAGGTCGATGCCGGCCAGGTGCACCCGGACCCCGGAGGCGGGCGTGATCCCGGCCGCCGCCCGGGTGAAGTTGCTGCTGGTGACCACGAGCGTGTGCGGCACGATGCCGTCGGCCAGCACCCGGCGCGCGCCGTAGATGTCGGCCAGGAACGCCTCCAGCGCCCGGACCCGCTGCGCCACCCCGGCCTCGATGTGCTCCCACTCCTGCTCCGGGATGAGACGGGGGATCAGGTCGAGCGGGAAGACCCACTCCCGGCCGGAGGAGGAGAAGGTGATGCCCTGCTCCAGGAAGCTGCGGGCCCGGGCGGCGCCGCGTTCGCTGAGGTCGGCGGGGGAGAGCAGCTGGAGTGCCTCGTAGAGCGACTTGGTGTGCGGGTACGGCACACCGTCCGCGTCGACCATCTCGTCGAACGCGGAGCTGCGATACCCCGCCAGCAGTCCCTCCACGAGGTCTGTCTACCCCGAATGTGTTACGGGGACTTTGCCTGCCGTTCCGGCGACGGTCGCTGGCGCCCGCGGACCTGTCCGCACAGGTACTAGCACCAAGGTCCGATGGGCGGCGCCGGGCTGAGAAGTGAAAATTCAACTACCCCGTCCTGGGTACCCCTCTCCGCCCCCTTGCAGGAGTTTCTGATGAGGAAGACCACCAAGTTCAGCGTGAGCTCCGCGATCGCCGCCGGCGTCCTCGGTGCCGTGCTGCTGCCCGCGGCGCCGGCTTTCGCCACCGAGGGCTTCGTCTGCCCCGAGGGCACCGACACGATCGACGTCACCTATGGCTACACCGTCGACAACACCCCTGAGCTGGCCGGGACGGTCTGCGTCCTGACCGGCACCACGGTCTTCCAGTCCCTGGACACCGCCGACGGCTGGACCGCCGAGCTGAAGTCCGCCGGCAGCAAGGGCCGGACCGAGGTCCGGTTCACCAACTACAGCACCCAGCAGCGGGTCGAGCTGCGCTACGAGGCCGGCCGCACCGAGATCAAGGTCTGACCCGGCCGCCGGCGACGGGAGAAGCCGGCCGACGGACATCACCACGGCCTCGGGGGGCCGGCATATCCAGGGAGAGAACGTTGAAGAACAACCTGCGGTGGACGGTCGGCTCCGGCCTCGTCGCCGGTGCGATCGGGGCCATGCTGATCCCGGCAGCGTCCGCGTCCGCGACCGAGGGCTTCGCCTGCCCGGCCGGCACCGACACGATCGAGGTGCCGTACGCCTGGTCGGCGGACAACGTCCCGTCACTGGCCGGCACGGTCTGTGTCGAGGGCGGCACCACGCTGCTCAACTCCTACGACGTGAACGCGCCGTGGACGGCGACGGTCAAGTCGGACGGATCCAGTTCCAAGGGCCTGAGCATCGTCTTCAAGAACCCGGAGACGAAGCAGAAGCTCACGCTCGTGTACGCGGCGGGCCGCACGGTCCTCAAGTAGTCCGCTGAGGGCTCCTCGGGCGCCCGATCCGCCGCCGGCGGGCCGGGCGGCCGATCCGTGACACGGACGTCGCGTAACGCTCCAGAAACCGGATTGAGGCAGGCTGGTGGGATGGAGCCCCGTCGCCAGGTACGGGTCGGTTGCGAGTTCCGCTACACCGCGGCGATCGACACCCCGGCCGTCTTCCAGGTCATGCCGTACGACGCCGGGCCGGCGGTGGTGCGCACCTCCACCTGGGAGAGCGACCCCGATCTGGTCCGGCGCGGCTACACCGACCTCTACGGCAACCCCTGCCAGCGGCTGACGCTGCCGGCCGGACGGTCCACATTGCGCTTCGACGCGCTCGTCACGGTGCCGGACGCGACCGAGGAGGTGGCCTGGGACGCGCCCGAGACCCCGGTCGCCGACCTGCCCGACGACGCGCTCATCTACACGATGCCCAGCCGGTACGTGCTGCCGGACGTGCTCGGCGACGAGGCCTGGAACACCTTCGGCTCCATGCAGCCGGGTTACAGCCGGGTGCAGGCCGTCGTCAACCACGTCAACGCCGCCCTGACCTTCCAGATGGGCACCAGCACCCCGCAGACCACCGCGGCCGACGTGTGGGCGGCCAAGCGCGGCGTCTGCCGCGACTTCGCCCACGTGTCGCTGAGCTTCCTGCGCGCGCTCAACATCCCGGCCCGCTACGTCTTCGGCTACCTGCCCGACATGGACGTGACCCCGTCGGCCGAGCCGATGGACTTCGCCGCCTGGATCGAGGTCTACCTGGGCGGCACCTGGTACACGTTCGACCCTCGCAACAACGCCGCCCGCAAGGGCCGGGTGCTCATCGGGCGGGGCCGGGACGCGCTCGACGTGGCCATGGTGACCACCTTCGGCGGGCCCACGCTGGAGCGCATGGAGGTGTGGGCGGACGAGGCCGCCGGCGCCGAGACCCACGTGCAGCCGCCGGCGGACCGGGTCGCCGTCTCCGATCCCGGGGCGGCGCCGTGACGGGCTGGCTCGACCAGCCCGTGCTCGACCTCGACCGCGTGGAGCTGGACACCGCCGACTCGGTCACCTACCTGCTGCACCAGGTCTTCCGCTACGACTACGACGAGCCCGCGTACGACGTCCGGCAGCGGCTGGTCGCGCTGCCGCGGGTCCGCCACGGCTGCTTCCACCGGCGGGCCCAGCACGTCTCCGTGGCCGATCCGGGCGGCGTGCTGCATCGGCCGTCGGTCGGCACCGACGCCGACGGCAACGCCATCGTCTCGGTCGAGCTGCCGACGGTGCCGTCCTCGGTCGAGTTCACGCTGGCGGCGCTGGTCGAGCGGGTCGGCCGGCCCGTCGACCCGGTGCTGCCGGCGGCGGCGCTGACCGACCCCCGGCACCGGGTGCCGACGAAGCTCACCAGTCCCTCGCCCGCCCTCTGGGAGCTGGCCGACGCGCTGCGGGCGGCGTACCCGGACGACACCGCGCTGGCCGACGCGCTGTGCGTACGGCTGCGGGGCGAGTTCGCGTTCGCCTTCGACACCACGTCGGTCTTCACCACCGCGGCCGAGGCGTACGCGATCCGCCGCGGCGTCTGCCAGGACTTCGCGCACGTCATGATCACGGTCTGCCGGCTGGCCCGCATCCCGGCCCGGTACGTCTCCGGGCACCTGCTGGGGGAGCGGGGCGGGAGCCACGCCTGGGTCGAGGTGCTGGTGCCGGACGCGGGCGGCGGCGCCCGGGCGCTGGCGTTCGACCCGACCAACGGCGGCCGGGCCGGCTCCCGGCACCTGCCGGTCGCGGTCGGGCGCGACTACGCCGACGTCGCGCCGACCTCCGGGGTCTACTCCGGGACCGCGACCGGCGCGTTGACCTGGAACAAGCGGGCCGGCGTGGTCGCGGTCGGCGCCGCGCTGCTGCCCCCCCGCTAGGCGGCCGGCCTGCCTCCGGCCGGCTGGCCTCGGCCGCGTCGCGGGCGGCCGGCCGGCGCTA
>DATDKW010000082.1:0-37428 GCA_036519715.1 Mycobacteriales bacterium | reverse complement strand
CCGCGGTGGCGGGCCAATGACCGCGCCCACGCCGACCGCCGGTCACGTCCTCGTCGTCGTCGAGAACATCCCGCTGGCGGTCGACCACCGGGTGCGCAAGCAGGTCACCGACCTCGCCGGCGCCGGATACCGGGTCTCCGTCGTCACCCGGCGGCACCCGGACAACCGGGCGTACGGGCGGTTGCCGGGCCTGCGCCTGCTCGAGTTCCCGGACCTGGCCGAACCGGGCGGCGCCGCCGGCTACGCCCGCGAGTACGCCGCGGCGTTCCTCTGGGCGGCGGTGCGCTCGGCCGGCGCCCGCCTCAGCGCCCCGGTGGACGTCGTCCAGCTCTGCCAGCCGCCGGACATCTACTTCCCCCTGGCCCACCTGCTGCGCTGGTCGGGCGCGGCCGTGCTGGTGGACCAGCGGGACCTGATGCCGGAGCTGTACACCGCCCGGTACGCCAGGGACGGCGGGGGTCTGCTGCCCGTCCTGCGCTGGCTCGAGCGGCGTACCCAGCGGTCCGCGGACTGGGCGATCACCGTCAACGATCACCTCGTCGCCCGGATGATCGGCGCCGGCGCCCGGCCGGAGCGGCTCAGGGTCGTCCGCAACGGCCCGGTGCTGTCCCGGGTGCGCGCGGCCCGGCCGGATCCCGCCCTGCGCGCCGGCCGGGACCTGCTCTGCTGCTGGGTCGGCAAGATGGGCCGGCAGGATCGGCTCGACCTGCTCGTGCAGGCGATCGCCGGGCTCGTCCACGGGCTGGGCCGGCGGGACTGTCACTTCGCCCTGCTCGGCGACGGCGAGTGCCTGGACGAGGTGCGCGCCCAGGTCACGGAGCTGGGTCTGGACCCCTGGGTCAGCTGCCCGGGCTGGCTGCCGGAGTCCGACGTCTTCGCCTTCCTGGCCACCGCGGACGTGGGCCTCGACACCTCGCTCCAGGAGGAGGTGTCGCCGGTCAAGGCGATGGAGTACGTCGCCTTCGGTCTGCCGGTGGTCGCCTTCGACCTGGCGCAGACCAGGCCGCTGGTCGACGGCGCCGGTGTGCTGGTGCCACCCGGAGACCTGGCCCTGTTCGCCAAGGAGACCGCGGCCCTGCTGGACGACCCGGTGCGGCGGGCGGCGCTGGGCGACGTGGGTCGGCGACGGGCCGTCGAGGAGCTGTGCTGGGAGCGGCAGTCCGAGGTCTATCTCGACGTGATGGACCGGGCCGCACGAGCGGCCCGGCGGCGCAGGGCTCAGTCGAGGTCGTCGTGGATCATGAGGCGGCGGGCGGCCTCGGTCAGGGAGCCGGACAGCGACGGGTAGACGGAGAAGGTCGACGCCAGCTGGGAGACGGTCAGCCCGAGCTGCACCGCCATCGTCACCGGCAGGATCAGCTCCGACGCGGACGGCGCCACCACCACCCCGCCGATCACCGCGCCGGTGGCCGGCCGGCAGAACAGCTTCACGAACCCGTCGCTGAGGCCCTGCATCTTGGCCCGCGGGTTGCTGGCCAGCGGCATCGTCACCATCCGGGCCGGCACCTCGCCGGCCGTGATCGCCTTCTCCTGGATGCCGACGGTGGCGATCTCCGGGTGCGTGAACACCGTCGCCGACACCGTCTTCAGCCGCAGCGGGGTGACCGCCTCGCCCAGCGCGTGCCACATCGCGATCCGGCCCTGCATGGCCGCGACCGAGGCCAGCATCAGCACGCCGGTGCAGTCGCCGGCCGCGTACACCCCCGTGGCCGTGGTCCGGGACACCCGGTCGACCTGCACGAACCCGCCCGGGCCAACGGTCGCGCCGACGTGCTCCAGGCCGAGGCCGTCGGTGTTGGGCACCGAGCCGACCGTCATCAGCGCGTGGGACCCCTCGACCGTGCGGCCGTCCTCCATGGTGACCAGGACGCCCTTCTCGGTCCGGGTCACCGAGGCGGCGCGGGCGCGCTTGACGATCTCGCCGCCGTGCTCGGCGAAGACCTCCTCGATCACGTCGGCCGCGTCGGTGTCCTCGCCCGGCAGCACCCGGGCCCGGCTGGACACCAGCGTGACCCGGGCGTTCATCTCCAGGTAGGCGCTGGCGAACTCGGCCCCGGTCACGCCCGAGCCGATCACGATCAGGTGCTCGGGCAGCTCGGTCAGGTCGTACACCTGGCGCCAGGTGAGGATCCGCTCCCCGTCCGGCACCGCGCCCGGCAGCACCCGCGGGGTCGCGCCGGTGGCGACCAGGACCACGTCGGCGTCGAGCGACTCGGTTATCCGGCCGCCGGTGTCGAGGAGCTCCACCCGCCTGGCCGGCCCGGGCTGCTCGGCCGCGAACCGGCCGGTCCCGGTCAGCAGCCGCACGCCCTCGCCCGACAGCCGCTGCCAGACGTCCTCGGACTGCCACTCGGCCAGGTCCTTGACCCGCCGGTTGACCACCGCGGCGTCGACCGTCACGTCCCCGTCCGGCCCGCCGGACGCCCGCACCCCGAGCGCCGGGGCGCCGCGGAAGCTGGTCATGGTCTCGCTGGTGGCGATGAAGGTCTTGGACGGCACGCAGTCGTAGAGCACGCAGGCGCCGCCGAGCCCGGCCGGCTCGACCAGCGTCACCTCGGCACCCAGCTGCGCGGCGACCAGCGCCGCCTCGTACCCGGCCGGTCCGCCGCCGATGATCGCGATCGAAGTCACCCCGCCATTGTCCTCCCTCGGGGGTGGCGGGACGCCTTACCCGTACGATGCACCTCCGTGGCTGTGTATGCCGCCTACGGTTCGAACATGGACCCGGGCCAGATGGGTCAGCGTTGCCCGCATTCGCCGGCAGCGGGCACCGGCTGGGTCGCCGACTGGCGGCTCACCTTCGGCGGCGAGGACCTGGGCTGGGAGGGTTCCCTGGCGACCCTGGTCGAGGCGCCCGGGGAGACGGTCTTCGTCGCTCTCTACGACGTGACCCCGGACGACGAGACCCACCTGGACTCCTGGGAGGGCGCCGACACCGGGCTCTACCGCAAGATCCGGCTGCGGGTCCACACGCTGGACAGCGACGTGCTGGCCTGGGCGTACGTGCTGGACGCGTTCGAGGGCGGCCTGCCGTCGGCCCGCTACCTCGGCGTCCTGGCCGAGGCGGCCGAGCGCGCCGGCGCCCCGCACGACTACGTCACCGCCCTGCGGATGCGCCCCTGCCGCAAGGCCTGGCCCTAACCCGCGGCGGCCGGCTCCAGCGGGACGGCCCGGGGGTCGTCGGGGGCCAGCAGGCGGGCGCCGGGGCCGGGGTGGGGCCGCACGTCGCGCGCGGAGGCCACCTGGTGGCCGGCCCGGCAGTGCAGGACGACGTCGACCGGTGAGCCGCACCCGGCGTGGGTCAGCTCCAGGTTGGGCCCGCCGGTGGGCTGGTCCAGATACCGGTCGCCCCAGCGCATGAGCGAGACGAGCACCGGATAGAGGTCCATCCCGGCCTTGGTCAGCCGGTATTCGTCCCGGGTCCGCTGCCCCGGCTCCTGGTACGGCTGCCGCCGCAGCACCCCGGCGTCCACCAGCGTGCCGAGCCGGGCCGACAGCACCTGGCGCGGCGCCCCGGTCCGCCGCCGCAGGTCGTCGAACCGGCGTACGCCCGAGAAGACCTCCCGCAGCACCAGCAGTGACCACTTCTCCCCGACCAGCTCCAGCGTGCGCGCGATCGAGCAGGGGTCGGGGTCCCAGCGCATCGCCTCCGGTACGGCCACGGGTCCAGGCTAAGTTCGCTTGACAGACCGAGCAAGGGCGGGCCAGGCTGAGTTCGCTCAGCGCACCCAGGGAGGTGGCCCATGACCGGCCTGCTGGAGCGGACCACCGAGGCGATCCCCGGGGTGACCCTGCACGCCGCGACCGCGGCCGACACCGCTGCCGTGGCCGCGTTCCTGCGCGGGCTGTCGCTGGACTCGGCGTACCGGCGGTTCTTCACCGGGCTCGGGTCGGTGCCGGACTCGCTGGTCCGGCGCCTGCTCGCCACCGGCGGGACCCGGACCGTGGTCGTGGCCACGGCCGGCGACGAGGTCGTCGGCATCGCCGACACGACCGTCGTCGGCGGCGGCGCCGCGGTCGAGCTGGGCGTGGTCGTCACCGACCGCTGGCAGCGCCGCGGTCTGGGCTGGCCGCTGGCCGACGCCGCCCTGGCCCCGGCGGTGGCCGGCCGGATCCCGATCCTGCGCGCGCACACCCTGCCGGACAACGCCCGCGTGGCCCGGATGCTGCGCCGCCGCTGGCCCGGGGCCAGCCCCCGCTTCGAGGACGGCACGCTGGTCTGGGAGCTGCCGCGGCCCTGGCCGGCCCGTCGCCCGGGGGAGTAGGCGACGGGCCCGGTCAGGGGCGGCGGCCCGGGACACGGGGATCGCCCACCGCGAGGGGTGCGGTGGGCGATCCTCGGTGCCGATCGGGTCTAGTAGACGCTCACCCCGTAGACGCTGAGGGCCTCGGTGACCGGCTGGAAGAACGTGGTGCCGCCGGAGCTGCAGTTGCCGCTGCCGCCCGAGGTCAGGCCGTAGGCCCGGGTGCCCGAGTAGAGCGAGCCGCCGCTGTCGCCGCCCTCGGCGCAGACGGTGGTGCGGATGAGCCCGGTGACGGTGCCCTCGGCGTAGTTCACCGTCGCGTTGAGCGCGGTCACGGTGCCGCTGTGGATCCCGGTGGTGCTGCCGCGGCGGGTGACCGTCTGGCCGACCGCCGGGGTGCCGGCGGAGGTGATGTCCTGGCTGCCGACCGTGCCCGGGTGGTTGGTGAAGGAGGTCGAGTAACGGACGATGGCGTAGTCGTTGCCCGGGAAGCTGCTGCCGGCGGTGGTGCCGAGCAGGGTGGTGTGCGCGCTGTTGGCGTACCAGCTCGAGGCGATGTTGCCGCAGTGACCGGCGGTGAGGAAGAAGTACGCGCCGGCGCTGTTGCGGACGTTGAAGCCCAGCGAGCAGCGGTACTGCCCGCCGTAGATCGCGTCGCCGCCGGAGATCCTCGTGCTGAAGTTGGTCTTCAGGGTCTCCACCCGGACGGCGGAGCCCGCGGCCTTGGCGGTGGCCAGCAGCCGGCTCAGGCCGGCGCCCTTGGCCTGCGGGGTCACGGTGAGCACGACCTGGTTGGCGACCGGGTCGGTGGCCCAGGCGGTGCCGACGACGGTGGGCGCGGCGGCGAGGGAGGCGGTCACCGCGGCGAGCTGGGCGGCGCTGCGGGTGACGAGCTTCGGGGTGGCACCGGACGCGCGCACGGTGGCCGCGGCCGCCTGGTCGGTGACGTCGACGACCAGCTTGCCGGAGGCGTCGACGTAGCTGCCGGGCGACGTGGAGCCGAGCGCCTTGGCCAGGGTGACGCTCTGCACGTCCGCGGTGGCGGCGGCCGGAGCGGCATTCGGAGCGGCGGGCGCCGCCTGCGCGGACGGGGCGGCGAACGCGCCGGCCACGGCCAGACCGAGTGCGCCGGTGAGCGCGGTCCGGCGGAACAGAGACCCTCGGGTCATGGTGCCTCCCAGGTTGGGGCGACACGCCTGCTGGCGTGTCGAGGGTCGGCCGGACGGCTCATCCGAACCCTTGATCCGAAAGGACCGAATGGATGACGACATTTACGCCCAGCCGCCGGAAGTAAACGACGCCTCAGACGACGCGCACAAGAAACGTCACCCGTTCGAGCGGCACCTTGTGCGGCCGCCGAGCGTCCGGCCCGAGCCCGCCGATGGAGCAACCCCGCTGGTCCGAGCGGGTGTCTAGAGGACGCGACGGATGCCGCTACTCCAGGCCGGCCAGTGCGGTGTGCACCATGGCCCGTACGCCGACGGCCAGCGCCGACTCGTCGATGTCGAACGTCGGCTGGTGAAGGTCCAGGTAGGGCCCCGTGGCGTCCGGCGGGCGCACGCCGAGCCGGGCCAGCGCACCCGGCACCCGGCCGAGATACCAGGCGAAGTCCTCGCCGCCGAGGCTCTGCTCGGTGTCCGCGACCGCCTTCGCGCCGAGCGCCGACACCACGCCGGACTGCAGGATGGCGACCGAGGCCGGGTCGTTGTCCACCGGCGGGACGCCCCGGCCGTAGTCGACCTCGACCGTGGCGCCGGTCGGCGCGACGACCTGCTCGACCAGCGTCCGGACCAACTCCTCGGCGTTGTCCCACGCGCCCCGGTCCAGCATCCGCACGGTGCCGGAGACCGTGCCCTGCTGCGGGATCGTGTTCACCGCGACGCCGGCCTGCACCGCGCCCCAGACCAGGGACATCCCGTGCCGGGGGTCGGCCCGGCGGGACAGCAGCCCGGGCAGGTCGGTGATCACCCGGCCCAACGCGTACACCAGGTCGACGGTGGCGTGCGGGCGGGCGGTGTGGCCGCCGGGGCCGGACAGCCGCACGTCGACCTTGTCGCAGGCGGCGGTGATCGGCCCGGTGCGCAGCCCGAGCTTGCCGGTCTCCAGCTTGGGGTCGCAGTGCAGCGCGAAGATCCGCTCGACGCCCTCGAGCGCGCCGCCGTCGATGGCGTCCAGGGCGCCGCCGGGCACGGACTCCTCGGCCGGCTGGAAGATCACCCGGACCCGGCCGGGCTGGTCCGGTCCGGAGGCCAGCGCCAGGGCGGCGCCGAGGGCGACGGTCGTGTGCGCATCGTGACCGCAGGCGTGGCAGATCCCCGCCACCGACGACGCGTACGGCACCTGCTTGACGTCCTGCAGCGGCAGCGCGTCGATGTCCGCGCGCAGCGCCACGACCCGGTCCCCGGCGCCGACGTCGCAGAACACGCCCGTGCCGGACGGGAGCAGGTGTGGCTGCAGGCCGGCCGCGGCCAGCGCCCCGGCCAGCCGGGCGGTGGTGCGGTGCTCGTGGTAGCCGAGCTCGGGATTCTGGTGCAGCTCGCGACGGAACGTGATCAGTCCGGAGCCGTGCTCGTCCAGCCAGGACTCCAGCCAGGGCAGCTCCCGAAGCTCGGTCGACGGTTCTCTCACCACAGCAGCCCTATCCGCGTCTCGTCCCTCTCATGGTCTCGCGGGCGTCGACCACGAACTCCGCATCAAGACCATACCTCGCGGACCGTCCCGGATTCTCTCCAACTGTGCCGCCGGGGGCGGCCCCGGCTCGCCTGTGTGGCGTGCCGGTGGGTATGGCACCCGGCGTAGGGTCACGGGGTTCCCGTCCGCCGGGCCAGGAGTGCAGGTCGCTCTCGCGCGCCGGTTTCGTCCGGTACCCCGGGTGCCCGATGCTAGGGGGACGCGGGGCGTCGAGGACCGCGCCGAGACAGGAAGGGAGACCGTGGTCACACCAGCGGGCCAGCGTGGCGGGGGCCGGGTGCTCGCCCGGCGCTACCACCTGCAGCGGGTGCTGGGCCGCGGCGCGATGGGAGCCGTCTGGGAAGCCGAGGACACCTTCCTGCGCCGCACGGTCGCGGTGAAGGAAGTCGTGATCCCCGGCAGCCTGTCCCCCGACGAGCGGGCCGTCAGCGTGGAGCGGACCATGCGCGAGGCCCGGGCCATCGCCCGCCTGGGCCATCCCAACGTGGTGACGCTGTTCGACGTGCTGGACGAGGATTCCCGGCCCTGGGTGGTCATGGAGCTGGTCCCGTCCCGCTCGCTGGCCGAGGTGATCAAGGAGGACGGCCCGCTGCACCCGCTCCGGGTCGCGACCGTCGGCCTGGCCATCCTCGGCGCGCTGGAGGCGGCGCACGCCGCCGGCATCACCCACCGGGACGTGAAGCCGGGCAACATCCTGCTCGGGCACGACGGCCGGGTGAAGTTGACCGACTTCGGCATCGCCCGCGCGGCCGGGGACGACACGATCACCGGCACCGGGCTGCTGGTCGGCTCCCCGTCGTACATCGCGCCGGAGATCATCAAGGGCCAGGAGGCGGGCGCGCCGGCCGACCTGTGGGGCCTCGGCGCCACGCTGTACGCGTCGGTCGAGGGCCGGGCGCCGTTCTCCGGCGGCGACGCGATGGAGACGCTGTCCAAGGTCGTGCAGGACCCGCCGGCGCCGTACGTGCGGGCGGGGGCGCTGATCCCGGCGCTGGACGCGATGCTGGACAAGGACCCGCTGAGGCGGGCCAAGCCGGTGGACGCGCGGCGGGCGCTGCTGGACGTGCTGCGGGGCGGCAACGACGCGGAGGCGCCACCGGCGCGGACCGGGGCGACGGCGGTGCGGCCGGCTCCGGCGCCCGCTCCGGCGCCGCCGCCGGCCCCGGTGCCGGCCACCGGGCCGGCGCTGTCCGATCTGCTGGTGCCGATCTGGCGCCAGGACGAGAACCCGGACGATGCGGCGGCGGCGAACCGGTCCGGCGGTCCCGGGACCCGGACACCGGGCGCGACGCCGGCCGACCCGGGCACGCGGGTGCTCACCACCCGGCCCGGGGCGGCCGAGCCGCCCGGGACACCGGCGACCGGGACGCCAGCCACCGGGACACCCGCCACCGGGACACCGGCCACCGGGACGGCCGCCACTGGGACACCCGCCACCGGGACGCCCGGCACGGACGACCCGGCGGGCGAGCCCGCGGCCGGGAGCCAGGCGGCCGGGAGCCAGGCGGCCGGGAGCCAGGCGGACGGGACGCCGGCGGCGGGCGAGCCCGCGGACGGGACGCCGGCGGCCGGGATCTCCGCTGCCGGGATAGCCGGGGCGGCGCTTGCTGCGGCCGAACTCGCGGCGGGGCGCTCCGAGGCCGGGGACGGCGCCGGGGACGAGGCCGCGCCGCCGGCCGCTTCGGTGGCCGGGAGCCCCGTCGCGGAGCACAGCCGCGAGGTCCTGGCCGAGGACGACGACCTGGTCGACCCGGACGTGATCGACCCGGACCTGGTCGAGGCCGACCTCGACAGCGGCACCCGGACCGACTTCGGCCTGCCGCCGCAGCCGGCCGCCGCCACGCCCGCGGAGGCGGCCGCCGCCTCCGCCGCGTCGCCGGTGTCCGCCGCGCACTCCGCACCCGCAGGGCAGGCGGCTGCTGCCGCGCCCGCAGCGGTCGGGCCAGCAGCGGGTGCCGCGTCTGCCGCACCTCCCGGGTCTGCCGGGCCCACCGGGCCCACCGGGCCCGCCGCTGGCGCCCGGTCCGCCGCGTCTGCCACGGCCGTGGGAGCTGCCGGGGCCGCCGCGGGTGCGAGGCCGGCGACGGTCGGCGCGGCCGAGCCGATGACCGACCGAACGGCCGACCCGACGGCCGGCGTCGCCCCGGAGGCGCCGGACGGAAAGCCGGCCGACGAGGCCGAGGACGCAGGGGTCGTCGGGCACACGGGCGCCTCGGCAGCAGACGCCTCGAGAGCCGGTGTCTCGGGGGCGGTCGAGGACGAGACGCCCACCGACCCCATCCCCGGATACGGGCCCGACGAGCCGGACGAGGCCTGGCCGGACAGCGTGGATCCGGTCGAGACCGGGTCCGAGGCGACCGTGACCATCCCGACCGGTGATCCGCCGAGCCTGCCGGTCACGTTCGGCCCGGCCGACCGTTTCGGCCCGACCGTCAAGCTCACCCCGATGGACGAGACCCCCGACCGCGGGACCGCAGGCGCCACCCGGGTCGGCGCCCCCAGCCGTACCGGCGACCCCGGACAGGTCGGCGAAGCCGCCCGCGCCGGTGACCCGAGCCGATCCGACGCAGCCGGGGACGGCGACGGCGACGGCGGCGAGACGGTCTGGCTCGGGGACACGACGCGCGCCGGCGACACGACGCGCGCCGGCGAGTCCCGGGAGGCCCGGACCACGTACGGCGCGTACGGCGGCGCCGACTCCGAGAAGCCGACGCAGATGATCGCGCCGCTCCCCTTCGGCAGCCCGCAGGGCACCGTGTCCGAGCAGCAGCCGGCCCGCGCCTTCCGGGCCCAGCCGGCGGCGCCGGCGCTCGGCCTCCCGCAGGAGCGCCCGCGCGGCGATCGCCGCAAGCGCAGCCTGGGCGCGCTGCTCATCGTCGTGGTCCTGGTCGCGGTCGCCTTCCTCGGCGGCGCGCTGCTGATCCGGAGCGTGCGCGGCAACGACGACGGCGGCAGCGGCACCCCCACCGGCGCCAGCACCTCGCTCGGCCCGGCGAAGATCCCGGCCGGCTACACCGACTACCGCGGGTCCGGCTTCAGCGTGGCCGTCCCGTCGGCCTGGCCGGCCAAGGAGCAGCGCCCGGGCGTGGTCGACGCCAAGGAGCCCAGCTCGACCCGGTTTATCCGGCTGATCACGGTGGACAGCACCACCACCGCGTTCGACCAGCTCAGCGCGGCCGAGCGGCAGTTCGACGCGGACCCGTCGTACGGCGCGTACAAGCGGGTGAAGCTGCAGCGGGTCGACTACCGCGGGCTGGACGCGGCCGACTGGGAGTTCACGTTCACCCTCAGCGGGACGCCGCGGCACGTGCTCTACCGCGGGATCGTCAGCAACGGCCGGACCTTCGGGCTCTACCTGTCCACCCCCGAGGCCGCCTGGGCCAAGTCCAAGAGCGTGTTCCAGGTCGCGGCGGACACCTTCCGCACGAGCTGACCACCGGACATGCCTTAGGGTCGGGCGCCGTGACGGATCTTCTGAGCGCCACCGACGCGGCGACCGCCCTCGCCACCGCCACCGGCACCGACCGGCACGACGTTGCGGTGGTGCTCGGCTCCGGCTGGGCCCCGGCCGCGGACGCGCTCGGCCGCCCGGACGCGGAGCTGCCGGTGGCCGACCTGCCCGGCTTCGCGGCGCCGACCGCCGAAGGCCACGGCGGCACCGTACGGAGCCTGCGCATCGGCGACCGCCGCACGCTCGTCTTCCTCGGCCGCACCCACCTGTACGAGGGCCGCGGCACCGCCGCCGTCGCGCACGGGGTCCGGGTCGCCGCGGCCGCCGGCTGCTCGGCCGTGGTGCTGACCAACGCGGCCGGCGGCCTGCGGGAGGGGATGCGGCCGGGCCAGCCCGTGCTCATCTCCGACCACCTCAACCTGACCGCGCAGTCCCCGCTGGCCGGGGCCCGGTTCGTGGACCTCACCGACCTCTACTCGCCGCGGCTGCGGGAGCTGGCCCGCCGGGCCGACCCCGGCCTGGAGGAGGGCGTCTACGCGGCCCTGCCCGGGCCGCACTTCGAGACGCCGGCCGAGATCCGGATGCTGCGCACGCTCGGCGCCGACCTGGTCGGCATGTCCACCGTGCTGGAGGCGATCGCGGCCCGGGCCGAGGGTGTCGAGGTGCTCGGGGTGTCGCTGGTGACCAACCTGGCCGCGGGGATGACCGGCGAGCCGCTCAACCACGAGGAAGTGCTCGCGGCCGGCCGGGCCGCCGCCACCCGGATGGGCTCCCTGCTCGGCACCGTGATCGAAGGGCTCTAGAACCATGGCTGAGTTCGGCGCGCACCCGCAGGCCCGGCCCGGGGCCGGGCGGAAGGTGCTGGTCACCGGGGCGGCCGGCAGCATCGGCCGGATCGTCTGCCCCGGCCTGGCCGCCCGCGGCTGGAAGGTCCGCGGCCTGGACCGAGCGCCGCTGGACGGGGTGGACGGCCTGGCCGACCCCCCGGTCGTGGCCGACGTCGAGGACGCGGCCGCGGTCCGGACCGCCATGGCCGGGATGGACGCGGTCGTGCACCTGGCCGGGGTCGCGGGCGAGGCCCCGTTCGCGGAGATCCTGCCGATCATGAACGGCACGTTCCAGGTCTTCGACGCCGCCCGCCGCGAGGGTGGCGTGCGGATCGTGTACGCCTCCAGCAACCATGCCGTCGGCTACACCCCGCGGATGGAGCTGGCGCCGGTCGACCTGCTCCCCCGCCCGGACACCTACTACGGGGTGAGCAAGGTCTTCGGCGAGGCGCTGGGCCGCCTGATGGTCGACCGGTACGGCCTGGAGGTCGTCTGCCTGCGCATCGGCTCCTGGAAGCAGTACCCGGAGTCGGTCCGGGAGCTGTCGACCTGGATCAGCCCGGCCGACGGGGTCCGGCTCGTCGCCGCCGCGCTCACCGCCCCCGACATCACCTACGAGGTCGTGTACGGGATCTCCGCCAACACCCGGGCCTGGTGGGACCTGGCCCCGGCCCGGGCGCTGGGCTACCTGTCCGTCGACGACGCCGAGGACTACGCCGACCGCGTCCCCGGGGCCCACGACGAGCCGGACCGCTCCGCCCCGGAGTGGGCCCGGATCGGCGGCCAGTACGCCGGACCGGCCTTCGACGAGCCCGAGCTGGGCCGCTGACGCGTGGACGACGACCTGCGGGCCACGGCCGAGCGCTGGCTGGCCGAGGACCCCGACCCGGGGACCCGGGACGAGCTGCGGGCCCTGCTGGAGGCCGGCGACGAGGCCGCGGTGGCCGAGCGGTTCGCCGGCCGGCTGACCTTCGGCACCGCGGGCCTGCGGGGGCCGCTGCGGGCCGGGCCGGCCGGGATGAACCGGGCCGTCGTCCGCCGCACCGCCGCCGGCCTGGCCGCCCGGCTGACCCGGTCCGGCGCCGAGGGCCCGGTCGTGATCGGGTACGACGCCCGGCACGGCAGCGCCGAGTTCGCCGCCGACTCGGCCGCGGTGCTGGCCGGCGCCGGCCTCGACGCCCGGCTGCTGCCGGCGCCGCTGCCGACCCCGGTGCTGGCCCACGCCGTCCGGCTGCTGCACGCGGCCGCCGGGGTGATGGTGACGGCCAGCCACAACCCGCCGAAGGACAACGGCTACAAGGTCTACGCGTCCGACGGCGCCCAGATCGTGCCGCCCGTGGACACCGAGATCGAGGCCGCCATCGGGGCCGTCGGTCCACTGTCGACGATCCCGATGTCCTACGAGTACGCCGTTCTGGGTGACGAGGTGCTCGAGTCCTATCTAGACTCGGTGGCGGCCGTGCCCCGCACCGAGCACCGTCGCATCAGGACTGTCCACACCGCACTGCACGGGGTCGGCGCGGCCGTGCTGCACGAGGCCTTCGCCCGGGCCGGGTTCGAGCCGCCGGTGCCGGTGACCGAGCAGGCTGAGCCCGACCCGGACTTCCCGACCGTGCCCTTCCCCAACCCGGAGGAGCCGGGGGCGCTGGACCTGGCCCTGGCGCTGGCCGAGCGGACCGGCGCCGACCTGCTGCTGGCCAGCGACCCCGATGCCGACCGGTGCGCGGTCGCCGTCCCGGACGCCACCGGCTGGCGGACGCTGTCCGGCGACGAGCTCGGGATCCTGCTGGCCGACCACCTGATCCGCACCGGCCGGACCGGGACGTACGCGACCACGATCGTGTCGTCCAGCCTCCTGGGCAAACTGTGCGCGGCCCGCGGGGTGCCGTTCGGGGAGACGCTGACCGGCTTCAAATGGATCGTGCGCGCTGCCGACGACCTTGCGTTCGGCTACGAGGAGGCGCTGGGCTACTGCGTGCTGCCGGACGCGGTCCGGGACAAGGACGGGATCTCGGCCGCGCTGCTGGCCGCCGACCTGGCCGCCGCGCTCAAGGCCGACGGGCTGACCCTGCCGGACCGGCTGGACGAGCTGGCGGCGGAGTTCGGCGTGCACGAGACCGCTCAGGTGTCGGTCCGGGTCGCCGACCTGGCCCGGATCGCGGACACGATGGCGGCGCTGCGGGCCGACCCGCCGGCCACTCTGCTGGGCCGGCCCGCGACCGCCGAGGACCTGCTGCCGGCCACGGACGGCCTGCGCTGGCGCGCGGACGGGGTCCGGGTGGTGGTCCGGCCGAGCGGCACCGAGCCCAAGCTCAAGGCGTACCTGGAGGTCGTGACCGACAGCCGGGACGCGGCCGCGGCGTCGATCGAGCGGCTGAGAGCAGAGCTGGAGCCGCGGCTCAGATGACCGCGCCGAACTGGCGGTCGCCGGCGTCGCCCAGCCCGGGCACGATGTAGGCGCTGTCGTTGAGCCGCTCGTCGATCGACGCGGTCACCAGGCGCAGCGGCAGCCCGCTGTCGGCCAGCGCCCGCTGCCCCTCCGGGGCGACGAGCACGCACACCACGGTGATGTCGTCGCAGCCGCGGTCGGTGAGCAGCCGGCAGCAGTGCAGCAGCGAGCCGCCGGTGGCCAGCATCGGGTCGAGCACGATCACCGGCCGGCCGGCCAGCGAGGACGGCAGCGACTCGAGGTAGGCCCGGGGCTGGAACGTGTGCTCGTCCCGGGCCAGCCCGACGAAGCCCATCTGGGCCTCCGGCAGCAGCCCGAGCGCGGCCTCGGCCATGCCCAGCCCGGCCCGCAGCACCGGCACCAGCAGCGGTGGGTTGGCCGGCCGGGCGCCGACCGCGGGGCCGACCGGGGTGGTGACCGGCACCGGCTCCACCGGCAGCCCCCGGGTCGCCTCGTACACCAGCATCGTCGACAGCTCCTTGAGCGCGACGCGGAAACCGGTGTTGTCGGTGCGTTCGTCCCGCAGAGTGGTCAGCCGGGCGGCGGCGAGCGGGTGGTCCACGACGAGGGTCTGCACGGACCGGCACAGTATCGGCTCCCGTGGCAGGCTCGTAGCGTGGACGAGACCTGGGACCTGGTGGTGGTCGGCGGCGGGCCGGCCGGTTCGGCTGCGGCGCTGGCGGCGCGGCAGCGCAACCCTGACGCCCGGGTACTGCTGCTGGACCGGGCCGACTTCCCCCGCGACAAGGCCTGCGGCGACGGGATCGCCGCCCACGGCCGGGACGAGCTGGCCAAGCTGGGCGTCCCCGACCTCATCGCCGACTACACGCCCAGCACGAAGCTGTCGGTGATCTCGCCCGGCGGCGCCACCGTCTCGGCGTACGCGGCCCGGCCCAACCACGTGGTCCCGCGCAAGGTCTTCGACGCCCGGCTGGTCGACGCGGCCCGGGCGGCCGGGGTCGAGGTGCGCCGGCACCGGGTCCGGGCGCTGACCCAGGACGCGGACGGGGTGTCCGTGGACGGCATCCGGGCCCGGGCCGTGGTCGCCGCCGACGGCGCCCACTCCACCACCCGCCGGCTGCTCGGCATCCCGGCCGGCAAGGACAAGCACACCGCCATCGCCGTCCGGGGCTACGCCGACCTGCCGCCGGACAGCGAGCGGGCCGACGGCGCCCAGTTCATCGCGATGCAGAAGCAGGGTTGGCCCGCGTACGCGTGGTCGTTCCCTATCGGGGACGGGACCGCGAACATCGGCTTCGGCATGATGCTGCCCCGGCTCCGCACGGCCGAAGGCTCCGGCAAGGACGTGCTGCACGGCCGGCTGGCGGCGCTGCTGCCCGACCTGGAGGGCCGCGACCTGCTGGCCCACCACCTGCCGCTGTCCACCGGCCGGCCCTCGACGCCGGGCCGGGGCCGGGTGCTGCTGGCCGGCGACGCCGCCGGCCTGATCAACCCGCTCACCGGCGAGGGCATCTACTACGCGCTGGTCTCCGGCCGGATCGCCGGCACGGCCGCGGTGGGGGCGCCGCGCGACCCGCTCGGGGCCTACCGGTCCGGCCTCCGGCAGGCCCTGGGCAACCACCTGCGCACCACCGACGTGCTGGCCCGGGCCTCGCAGTCGTCCCGGTTCATGGACGCCGCCATCGCCACCGCGGCCCGCCGCAGCGACGTCTTCGACCTCCTGGTCGACGTCGGCCTCGGCTCCGGCACCGTCCCCCTCCCCCTGGCCTGGTCCGTCGCCAAGGCCTGGGCCCGCGGCGGGAAGCGGCTGTCGGGGGTCAGCGCCTAGGCTCGGAGCATGACGGCGACCGTGGAGACGTACGCGGACGTGGTGCGGGACGGGGCTGCGCTGCGGCGGTTCCTGCACGGGCTGCCGGGGGTGGACCAGGTCGGGGCCGAGGCCCGGGCGGCCGCGCTGGCCACCCGGAGCATCAAGAAGCAGGCGAAGGCGTACGCGCTGGACCTGGCCATCCGCTGCGTCGACCTGACCACGCTGGAAGGCAGCGACACCGAGGGCAAGATCCGGGCGCTCTGCGCCAAGGGACGGCACCCGGACCCGACCGACCCCACGACGCCGTCGGTGGCCGCGATCTGCGTCTACCCCGACTTGGTGGCGCCGGCGAAGGCGGAGCTGGTCGGGTCGACGGTCAAGGTCGCCAGCGTGGCCACGGCGTTCCCGTCCGGGCGGGCCAGCCTCGCGGTCAAGCTGGCCGACGTGCGGGAGGCGGTCGACGCCGGCGCCGACGAGATCGACATGGTCATCGACCGGGGCGCCTTCCTGTCCGGGCGCTACCAGCAGGTGTACGACGAGATCGTGGCGGTCCGGGAGGCCTGCGGGTCGGCGCACCTGAAGGTGATCCTGGAGACCGGCGAGCTCGGCACCCTGGACAACGTCCGGCGGGCGTCCTGGCTGGCCCTGCTGGCCGGCGGGCACGTGATCAAGACCTCCACCGGCAAGGTGTCGCCGGCCGCGGCGCCGCCGACCGCGCTGGTGATGCTCGAGGCGGTGCGCGACTTCGCGCTGGCCACCGGGGACCGCCGCGGGGTCAAGCTGGCCGGCGGCATCCGTACGGCCAAGGAGGCCGTGCGCTACCTGGTCCAGGCCAACGAGGTCGCCGGCCCCGAGTGGCTCGACCCCGACCTGTTCCGCTTCGGCGCGTCCAGCCTGCTCAACGACCTGATCCTGCAACGCCAGAAGGAACGGACCGGCGCCTACTCCGGCCCGGACTACGTCACCCTGGACTGACCCCGGCCGGACACACCGGGGCGGCGGCCGTCGCGCGCCGGCGCCGGAGCGCACTCGCGGCGACGACGAGCGCCGGGACGAGCGCGGCCCGGCCGGCGTAGGCCAGGACGACCACGATCGCGACGGCCGCGACCACCGCCGCGACCCGGACCGGTCCGGGCAGCACCCGGTACGCCGAGAGCATGCAGCCCAGGTAGACGACCAGGAAGCAGGCCGACGGGACGCCCAGACCGGCGGCGACGGACAGCGCGCCGGTGCCGAGCAGGGCCGACCCGGCCGCGCCGGACACCACGATGGCGCCGAGGAACCAGCGCGGGAAGTCCGGGCCGGGACGGGCGGTGAGCGTGCGGGCCAGGGCCGCTCCCCCGGTCAGGTACGCGTTCACGGTCGCGAGCGTGAGCAGCACCGCGGCCGCGGCGGCGACCGCGGCGGCGGACCCGCCGATCGCCCGGCTCAGCAGCTCCGCCATCGGGACCGTCGTGGCCGCGCCGGCGCCCAGCGCCGCCACCGTCACGGCCGCCAGCGCCAGGTAGATCACGGTGGTGAGGCCGAACGCCGCGCCGATCACCCGGGGCAGCTGCCGGCCCGGGTCGGCGAACCGGTCGGTCAGCGGCGCAATTGCCTCCCAACCCACGAACGACAGCATGAGCACGGTCGCGGCCGACCCGATCGCCGACCAGCCGTGCGGGGCGAACGGGGTCCAGTTCGCGGCCCGGGACGACGGCGCGGCGCCGACCACGGCGACGACGATGACCAACACCAGGACCCCGATCAGGGCGAGCTGCACAGTCGTCGACGCCCGGACGCCGCGCAGGCTGACCGCCAGGACGACGGCCAGCATCGCCCCGCCCGCGACCGCGGTCAGCCCCCGGTCCGCGCCCAGCAGCGACGCCAGGTAGCCGGCGCCCAGGTAGCAGACGATCGGCGCGCCGGCGACGATCCCGGCCAGGAAGCACCAGCCGACCGCGCGGCCGGCCCACGCTCCCAGCCCGAGCCGGGCGTACTCGGCCACCCCGGCCCCGGACGGGTGGCTGACGCCGAACCGGGCGAAGACGACGGCGACCAGGCCGGAGAGGATCAGCAGTCCGATCCAGGCCAGGACCGAGGCCGGTCCGGCCTGGGCGGCGGCCAGGCCCGGGAGGACCAGCAGGCCCGGTCCCAGCAGTGCACCGACGTAGAGCGCGATTCCGCGGGTTGTGCTCACCACGCAATCGTGGACGGATTCCAGCCGCACCCGATGGCAAAGTGGGCCGCCGCGGGCCCCGTCCAGGCAACGTCCTGCCACCATCCGGCCGGGCCGCGGCATGATGTTGCGGTGGAGCATTTCGACCGTACCGACCGGGCGATCCTCGACCGTCTCCAGACCGACGGCCGGATCGCGAACGTCGACCTGGCCGAGGCGGTGTCCCTGTCGCCGTCGGCGTGCCTGCGCCGGGTGCGGGCGCTGGAGCAGGACGGGGTGATCGCCGGCTACCGCGCCGAGCTCGACCGGGCCAGGCTCGGCCTGCAGCTGACGATCTTCGTGGAGCTCAAGGTCGAGGGGCACTCCCAGGAGACCTCCCGGCTGATCGAGACGGCGCTGACGGCGATCCCGGCGGTCGTCGCCTGCCACCTGATCTCCGGCGCCGCCGACTTCCTGGTCGAGGTGGCCGCCCCGACCCTGGCCGCGTACGAACGGATCCTGCTCGACCAGATCCTGGTCATCCCGGCCGTCGTGGACGCCCGCAGCACCTTCGCCATCCGCACCGTCAAGACCCGCGGCCCGCTCCCCCTCACCGACCTGCCCTGATGCCCGGGGCCGGGCCGACGACCGAACCCGGTTGACGGGCCCGGTAGGTCTGGGGTCGTGGAACGGGCGAGCGGCACGGCCTACCTGGCGCTGGTGACGGACCTGCTGCAGCGGGCCCGGCTGGCCGATCCGGTGGCCGGACTGTGGGAGGCGGCCGACCTGCAGTGGTGGTTCACCCGCGACCCGCACCCGGCCGACGAGGACGCGGCCTTCTGGCCGGACGCCGCCGGGACCCCGACGACCGCCGTGGTGTTCACCCGCTGGGGACCGGACCGGTACGGCTGCGACGTGCTGGGCACCCCGACCCCGGCGGCGTGGGACTTCGTGGCCGCACGGTCGGCCGAGCTCGCGCACGCCGGCATCGAGATGGCGGTCGCCCCCGGCACCGAGGACGCGGCCACGCGGGCCGGCTTCACCGAGCGGTCCGAGACGTACGACATCTGCTGGCTGGACGCCGCCGACCGCCCGGCCCGCGGCGACCTGCCGGCCGGCTACGCGCTGGTGCCGCGGCCGGACCAGAGCGGCCCGCACCCAATGGTCACGCGCAACGGCGCCGAGGTGGAGGCGCGGCTGCGGCAGTGCTCGCTCTACGACCCCGGTCTCGACCTGGCCGTCCGGGCCCCGGACGGCACCACCGCGGCGTACGCGCTGTTCTGGCCGGACCTGCGTACCGGTGTGGGGTTGGTCGAGCCGATGCGGGTCGAGGACCGGCACGCCGGCCGCGGCGTCGCCGGGGCCCTGCTGCGGGCCGGCCTGGACGGGCTGGCCGCCCGCGGCTGCACCCGGTTCAAGGTCAGCCACGACCCGGCCAACACCGCCGCCCGCCGGCTGTACCTCGGCGCCGGCTTCCGCCCGCAGTCGCGGGCGCCGGTACGGACCCGCCCGGCCACCCGGGCCTGACCGAGCGGCCGGCCCGGGCGCCCGGCGCGGGGTGGTCACCCGGACGGGAGGGGTCCCTCACCGCGGGCGACCGGACCAACAGCCCCACCGCGACCAGCGCCCCGCCGGTCCGGATCGACCGTGCCGCGCCGGTCACCGGCCTGTCCGGCACCTCGAACGACTGGGTCGCCGACGCCGTCACGGTCACCCTGGCCCCGGCCGACGCTGTCCGGGGTGGCGACCACGACGTACTCGGTGGACGGCGGCCCGGACCGGACCGGCACCGAGATGGTCAGCTGCACCGACGCGCTGTCCGGGGTCGCCTCCTGCCCCAGCAGGCAGCACGGTGCCGGTGAAGTTCGCGCTGAAGACGGCGGCCGGGACGGCGGTGACGGCGGCCGCGGCCCCGGCCTGGCTCACCCCGGTCAAGGGCGGCCCGACCTCGGCGCCGGTGGACGGGACGGCTCCTGCGGCCACGGCCGACAGCGGCAGCGCGTACCGGGCCGACACCACCGCCGGGCAGTACGTCTACAACTGGAAGACCGGCACCGGCGGCAACTACTGGCGGGTCGGCGTCGGCCTCGACGACGGCCAGACCTACTCGGTGACCATCGGCCTGCGCTGACCGCCGGGCGGCGGGGTGGACCGGACCGGCCCACCCCGCCGTACCGGGGTCAGGAGTTGCTGAACGTGCCCCCGAAGATCGAGGAGTTGCCGAACGTCGCCGGGCACTGGGTCTGCGGACCCGGCCGCAGCTCGGTCGAGGTCGCCTCGGGCAGCTCGCCGGACTCCGCCGGGTCCTCCGGCTCGTCCGCTTCCCGCGGCTCCGTGCCGCCGGCGACCACCTCGTCGGTGAACGCCTGCCGGTAGGTGTTGATCGCCGGGCAGACCGCGCCGGTGCGCATGTCGTTCCACACCCCGGCGCCGTAGTCCCGGGTGGCGACCGCGTAGTTGTAGTCGCCCAGGAACTCGGTGGTCAGCCCGTTCGCGCTGGAGGCCCGCCCGTCGCCGATGGCGCCGCGCAGCTGGCTGGTCCAGGCCCCGACCGCGCCGGTGGCCGGGTTGACGGTGGCGTGCCGGACCACGCCCAGCACCCGCCGCGGGGACGTGGTGTCGGTGCGCCAGGGGTCCAGCCAGGCGTTGTAGACCAGCCAGGCGTTGGCGCCGTCGGGCGAGATCGCGACCGCCGGGAAGTTGGCCCGGTCGGCGCCCTCGCTGGCCACGGCCGGCGCCGAGTACGTCCCGCCGCCGTCGGTCGAGGTGATCACGAAGGCCCGCTCGTTGTTGGTGCCGGCCCGGTTGTCGGACCAGCCCACCAGGACCTGGTCGGTCGCGTCCGACCCGCTCGGCGCGCCGTTGGCGATGTCGATGCTGGGGGCGATGCTGGTCCGGGCGCCGGCGATGCCGTCGATGGTGAACCGGCCCTGGGCCGGGTCGAACTGGCCGATGCCGGCGACCGTCACGATCGGCCGCGGCCGCTCGAAGGTGGCGCCGCCGTTGAACGACCGGGCCTGGAAGAAGACGTCCTGCCGGGTCCGGATGTCCGTGCCGCTCCAGACCACGTACACCACACCGGCGCTGTCGGTGCGGATCGCGCAGCCCTGCCGGCCGCCGGTCTGGTTGTTGTTCGTGGCCGCGCTCAGCTGGCGGGCCCGCCAGGTGTCGCCGCCGTCGGTGGAGCGGGCGAAGAGCACCGGCTCCGGCGCCCCATTGCCGACCCCGCGGAAGCCGACGTTGCACACGTACACGTTGCCGAAGTGCGGGCTGGACTCGGCGTTGTCGGCCCAGACCTGCTCCTTGTCGCTGAACAGCGCCGTGTTCTGCTTGGTGACGACCACCGGGTCGAGCCAGGCGTCGTTGTTCCCCGCGGCCGCGCCGGCGATGTCGTCGGTACGGGAGACCGCGATCGCCGAGGCCCCGGCGAAGGGGTGCTGGCCGGGGAAGGGCAGCGCGATGTTGGCGTAGTACAGGCGCTGGCCGTTGGCCCAGGAGAACCGGCCGTCGGCGCCCGGCACGGGGCCGAAGGCGAGCTCGGGGTCGCCGTTGGACTGCATCCCGTTCTCGAAGTACTTCGGCAGGGTGCCGATGGGGCCGGCCGGGTCCGGCACGCAGCCGGTGTCGGTCGCCGGCGGCACCCCGACCGAGACGTCGGGCTGGCCGAGGCAGCTCGGGGTCACCCGGGCCGAGTAGCCGGTGTAGGTGGGCTGGGTCCAGGTCCGGCCCGCGTCGGTGGAGAACTGGACGCCGGAGGCGCCCACCCCCGGGGTGAACGGGCAGGTCCGGTCGTCCCCGGCGTTGCACGCCTCCATGTCGATGTTGTCGTTGGCCCCCGCGACCAGGATCGACGGGTTGACCGGGTTGACCGCCAGACCGGGCTCGTTCTGCTTGTTCTGCGAGAACACCGTGTCGTTGCTGCCGACGGTGACCTCGGTGGAGCCACCGGGCGTCAACGGGGCGGCCGACGCCGGTCCGGCCAGCACGGCCAGCACCGGCACGACCGCGGCGACAGCGGCCCATCGGGACATTCGCATGAGCTCTCCTCTACGCGGAAGGACGTTCCACGCGGCGCGCCACACCGGTCCTCGCAGCCCGACTCCACCTGTTCCGGCAGCGGTGGTCGCTTCCGGAGCTTCCCGAGAAACAAGGTTGACCGCAACCCCCACCGTCCCGGCCGGCCGGGCGTCCAGGGGTTACGGGGGCCGCCGCCGACGGCCATAGAGTGGGGACCATGGCCGAGTGGGAGTACGCGCCCGCGCCCGAGTCAGCGGCGATCGCACGGCTGCGGGAGTCGTACGGGATGTTCGTGGACGGCCGGTTCACGGACTCCCAGGAGACCCTGAAGACCGTCAACCCGGCGACGGAGGAGGTGCTGGCCGAGGTCGCCGTGGCCGGGGAGGCCGACGTCGACCGGGCCGTGGCCGCCGCCCGCCGGGCCTACGACGAGGTCTGGGGTCCGATGGCGGGCAAGGACCGGGCCAAGTACCTGTTCCGGATCGCGCGGATCATCCAGGAGCGGTCCCGCGAGCTGGCCGTGCTGGAGACGCTGGACAACGGCAAGCCGATCAAGGAGTCCCGGGACGTCGACGTCCCGCTGGCCGCGGCCCACTTCTTCTACCACGCCGGCTGGGCCGACAAGCTGGCCTACGCGGTCCCCGGCCGGCCCGACCCGCGGCCGCTGGGCGTGGCCGGCCAGATCATCCCGTGGAACTTCCCGCTGCTCATGGCGGCCTGGAAGCTGGCCCCGGCCCTGGCCGCCGGCAACACCGTGGTGCTCAAGCCGGCCGAGACCACGCCGCTGTCGGCGCTGGTGCTGGCCGAGATCTGCCAGCAGGCCGACCTGCCCCCGGGCGTGGTCAACGTGCTGCCCGGCGCCGGCCCGACCGGCGCCGCGCTGGTCCGCCACCCCGGCATCGACAAGGTCGCGTTCACCGGCTCGACCGAGGTCGGCCGGGAGATCCAGCGCACGCTGGCCGGCACCGGCCGCCGGCTCACCCTGGAGCTCGGCGGCAAGGCCGCCAACGTGGTCTTCGACGACGCCCCGCTGGACCAGGCGGTCGAGGGCATCGTCAACGGCATCTTCTTCAACCAGGGCCACGTCTGCTGCGCCGGCTCGCGGCTGCTGGTCCAGGAGTCCGTGTACGACGAGGTCGTCGCCAAGCTCCAGCGGCGGCTGGGGACGCTGCGGATGGGCGACCCGATGGACAAGAACACCGACCTGGGCGCGATCAACTCGGCCGAGCAGCTGGCCCGGGTGCGGGAGCTGTCCGACATCGGCGAGGCCGAGGGCGGCCACCGCTGGTCGCCGGCCTGCACCCTTCCGGACAAGGGGTTCTGGTTCCCGCCCACCATCTTCACCGACGTCGCGCAGTCGTCGCGGATCGCCCGGGACGAGGTGTTCGGGCCGGTGCTGGCCGTGCTCACGTTCCGGACGCCGGCCGAGGCGGTGGAGAAGGCCAACAACACCCCGTACGGGCTGTCGGCCGGGGTGTGGACCGAGAAGGGGTCGCGGATCCTCTGGATGGCGCAGCAGCTGCGGGCCGGGGTGGTGTGGTCGAACACATTCAACAAGTTCGACCCGACGTCGCCGTTCGGCGGCTACAAGGAATCCGGGTTCGGCCGCGAGGGCGGCCGCCACGGTCTGGAGGCCTACCTTGACTAGGGCGCCGAAGGAGAGCGCGACCCGCGCGGCCGACGGAACCGCGCCCGGCCGCGCGATCCAGGCGACCGTGCCGGACCGCGCCCCCAAGGCCACACCGGACCGCGCCGCCAGCGCCGGGCCGGACGGCGCCGCCAAGGCCACGCCGGAGCGCGCCCCCAAGGCCACGCCGGACCGCGCCGCCAAGGCCAGCCCGGACCGCGCCGCCAAGGCCACGCCGGAGCCCGCCCCCAAGGCCACGCCGGACGGCGCCGCCAAGGCCACGCCGGACCGCGTGGCCAAGGCCGGGCCGGCGGCCGCGAAGGGCCGGGCCGGCCGGAGGGCCGAGCCGGACACCGATCGCGAGGCGGTGGAGGCGACCAAGGCCGTCGGCTCGGCCCGGGCCGCGAGAGCGCGCCGCACCGCCACGGCCGCCCGGCCGGCTGCCACCGGACCGGACACGCCGAGCGCCGCCAGGGCCGGCCGAGGCGCGGTCGCACCCGACGGCTCCGCCGGGGGCCGCGCGGCGGGCGGGACCGGTCCGGTCCACGCCGGGGAGCGGATCGGCGTGCGCAAGACGTACAAGCTCTACATCGGCGGGGCCTTCCCGCGCTCGGAGTCGGGACGGTCGTACGTGGTGTCCGATGTGGACGGTCGCTTCCTGGCCAACGCGGCCCAGGCCTCGCGCAAGGACGTCCGCGACGCCGTGGTCGCGGCCCGCAAGGCCCAACCGGGCTGGGCCAGGGCGACGGCGTACAACCGGGGGCAGGTGCTCTACCGGGTCGCGGAGATGCTGGAGGGCCGGCGGGCCCAGTTCGTGGCCGAGGTCGGTGCCGCCGGCGGCACCGACCCGGAGTCCGAAGTGGACGCCGCCATCGACCGCTGGGTCTGGTATGCGGGCTGGTCGGACAAGGTGACGGCCGTGCTCGGCGCGGTCAACCCGGTCGCCGGGCCCTACTTCGACTTCTCGCTGCCGGAGCCGACCGGTGTCGTCGCCGTGCTGGCACCGCAGCGCTCGGCCCTGCTCGGGCTGGTCAGCGTGGTCGCGCCGGTGATTGCGACCGGCAACACCTGCGTGGTCGTCGCGTCCGGCGACCGCCCGCTGCCGGCGATCACGCTGGCCGAGGTGCTGGCGACCTCCGACCTGCCGGGCGGGGTGGTCAACCTGCTCACCGGGTCGGCGGCCGAGCTGGCCCCGTGGCTGGCCGCGCACGCCGACGTCAACGCGCTCGACCTCACCGGCGCCGACCCGGACCAGCGGGCCGACCTGGAGCAGGCGGCGGCCCAGACGGTCAAGCGGGTGCTGCCGGCTCCGGCGGCCGAGCCGGACTGGACCGCCGATCCCGGCACCCGCCGGCTGTCCGCCTTCCTGGAGACCAAGACCGTCTGGCACCCGGTCGGCGTCTGAGACCCCTGGGTCCGCCGGGCCGGGCCGGCGGGTCGGCACTTTGGGGCACAACCGGAGGCGGATCGGTGGCGTCACGCAGGTACGGATGCCGGACGGACCGGCCCGCCGTCCCGGGGAGCCGACATGCGCCGCACCACCCTCCTGCCCCTGGCCGCCGCAGCCGCCGTGCTGGCGCTGCTGGCCGGCTGCAGCGACGAGCCCGCCATCGCCATCGGAGCGGCCGTCACCACAGCGGGCGGCTCGCCCGCGGTCGCGCCGCCCGGCGGCAGCAGCCCGGCCGGCGCCCCCACCGGCCCGGCCACCGGAACCACGACCAGCCACAGCCCGGCCGGCAACGGCACGACCGGCCGCGCGACCACCGGCAGCCGGGCTGCGACCGGCGACCCCACCACCTCGCCCGCGTCGGCCCGGACCGTCCGGGCCCCGGCCACCTACCAGCGGGCCGGCTTCGACCTGCCGCAGCGCCCGAGCGGCTACGCCACCGTCAGCGGGCAGGTGCCCGCCGGCTGGACGGCGCACCGCAGCACGACCGGGGTGGGCTGGTGGTCGGCGACCGGGGCGATCGACCGCCGGGACGGCACCGGCGCGCTGCTCGTCCGCTACCGGCACCAGCCCGCGACGGGCGAGACCGACGACGCCTCGCTCGCCGCGGTGATCGACGGCTACCGCGCGCTGCCGGGCGCGGCGGTGACGGTCACCAGGCCGGCGTACCAGGCCCGGATCGGGCTGCGCGCGGCCGAGTGGACCGTCGACGTGCCGGTCGGAGCCGTCCGGCGGACCGCCCTGGTTGCCGCCTGGAGCCTCAACGGCCAGGTCGTCACCGTGTACGTGTCCGCCCCGCACGGCTCCGAGCGGGCCGCCCGGATCCTGTACGCGCACGCGACCGACCTGCGCATCTACACCCACCTCGGCCCCGAGGCGGGCTGACTAGGCTCGGGCCGGGACGAGGAGGTGGCGGTGCGGCGGGTCGGGGTCGTGCTGCTGGTCGCCCTGGCCGCGGCCGGGTGCGGGGTCCGCACCGGGACCGTGCCCGGATCGGCCGCGCCGCTCACCAGGAGCGGCAGCGCACCGTCGTCCGGTCCGCGGCCGAGCGCGACGCCGGGGGCGTTCCGGGCCGTGTCGATGAGCGGCTCCGGGCTGAGCATCACGTTCCCCGTCCCGGACGACTGGACCGTCGCCCAGTCCCGGACCGCCGAGCTGTCCCGGACGGACGCGGCGCTCGGCGACGAGGTCCTGCTCCGGGTCGACCTGACCGCCCGCGGCACCGGCACGGCCCGGTCCGGGGCCGAGGGCGTCGAGGCCGCCATCCGGCCGCACCGGCCGAGCTACACCCGCCTCGGCCTGGCCGACGTGGCCGGGGTCGGCGACGACGCGGTCGACTGGAGCTTCACCTACGACCTGGACGGCCGGCCGGCCCGGGTGATCGACCGGCAGATCCTGTCCGGGCGGGGCGCGGTCGCGGTCTACCTGCGGGCCCCGGCCGCCTCCTACGACCGCTACCTGCCGCTGTGGCAGCGCACCACCCGGGACCTGGACATCAGGACGAGCTGACCACCAGGCTGCGGATCACCGCGTCGGCCGTGTCGGCCGTGGCCGGCTCCTTCACCTGGACATAGACGGTGAAGGCGCCGTCGGGCGGCTGCAGCACGGCCTCCGCGTACGCGGTCGACCCGCAGACGTGCCGGGTCAGGGTGCCCGTCAGCCCGGAGCCGGACAGCGGCCGCGGCGCCCCGGCCGGGCAGGACGCGGCCACACTGCCGGCCAGCAGGTCCTGCGGCCGCACCCCGTCGGCCCGGCCGGCGAACACCCCGGGCACCGCCGAGTCCGGGTCCTCCCAGCCGGTCAGGTCGGGCGCGGCCACCAGGGCGACCCCGGGGCGGGCCCCGTACCGGCTGAGGTCCCAGGCGGTGCGCCGTTCCTGCGCGGCCCAGGCCGGCGGCACCCGCAGCCGCACCGTGCCGTCCGTGGTCGCCACCGTGACCGGCCGCCGGTCCCGGACCAGCACCGCGGCCGCGATCCCGCCCCCGGCCAGCACCAGCACCGCCACCACCGCGACGACCAGGCGCCGGCGGCCCGGCCGCGGCGGCGGCTCGAAGACCAGCGTGTCCTCGGCCGGGTCGAGCCGGAAGATCCGCTCGTTGTCCTCCCGGTCCGGCGGCTGGTACGGCACCAGCACCGCCCCCGGGATCTCCTGCATCCGGACCGCGGCCGCGTCCAGCGCGTCGGCCAGCGCCCCGGCCGACGGGTACCGGTCACCGGGCAGCGGCGCCAGCGCCTGCCGGACCACGCGGTCCACCGCCACCGGCACCTCCGGCCGCAGCGACCGCACCGGCACCGGCGGCTCGTCCTGCTTGGGGGCGACCCCGGTCAGCATGTGGTGCAGCACCGCGCCGATGGAGTAGACGTCGGCCCGCCGGTCCAGCGGGGTGTCGCCGGGCCGGGCCTGCTCCGGCGCGGTGTAGCCGGGCGTGCCCACGGTGAGCGTGAACCCGGACCCGCGGGCGGCCGCCTTGGCCAGCCCGAGGTCGGCGATGAGCACCCGCTCGGTCCCGTCCGGCCCGGACCGCAGCAGCACGTTGCCGGGGTTGACGTCGCGGTGGATGACGCCGACCTGGTGCAGCACGGCCAGCCCGCGGGCGATGTCGGCGCCGTAGCGCAGGGCCTCGGCCACCGGCAGCGGCCCGTCCTTGAGCCGGTCGGCCAGGGTGCCGCGGTCCGCGTACGTCATGACGAAGTAGGGCCGGCCGTCCTCCAGCTCGCCGATGTCGTGCACCCGGACGACCCGGTCGGAGTCGGCCCGGCGCAGGATCCGCGCCTCCTCCTCGAACCGCTCCCGCACGTCCAGCCGGGACGCCCAGTTGTCGGCCAGCACCTTGACCGCGACCGGCGCCTCCAGGACCTCGTCCTGGGCCAGCCACACGGTCGCGAACGCGCCGCTGCCGATCCGCCGGACCACCCGGTAGCGGCCGAACCGGTCCGGGGCGCTCACCCGCTCATCATCGCCCACGCCGGTAGCGGTTCGTCCGATAGGGGAGGATCGCGCCATGAGCGAGACCGGTCCCCGGTCGTGGTAGCCAACCGGGGGGACGAGCAGGAACCTCCAGACATCGAGGAGCTGGCGCGCCGGGCCGCCGCCGGCGACCGGGCCGCGCTCGAGGACCTGCTGCGGGCGATCGAGCCGCGGGTGCTGCGCCAGGTCGGCCGGTTCCTGCCCTACCGGCAGGACGCCGAGGAGGCCACCCAGGACGTGCTGATGAAGGTGGCCACGAAGATCGGCACCTTCGAGGGCCGGTCCCGCTTCTCCACCTGGCTGTACGAGGTGACCGCCAACCAGGCCCGCCAGACCTACCGCACGCTCAAGCGGCGGGCGGCCGAGCGCACCACCGACCTGCCGGTGGAGCGGCCGGACCCGCGCACCACCAGCGTGATCGCCGGCTCCCGGCTCGACCTGCTCGACGCGCTGGAGCGGCTGGAGACCGAGCACCCCGACCTGGTCCGGGCGTTCGTGCTGCGCGACCTCTCCGACCTGGAGTACGCGGACATCGCCCGGCTGCTCGACGTGCCGATCGGCACCGTGAAGGCCCGCATCCACCACGCCCGCCGCCACGTCCGGGAGACTCTGGGCGGCGGGTCCTGAGCGGTTGTCCGGCTTGGATAGGCTGCCGCGGTGACCAGCGCCGCTGACGCCTCCGTCGTCCCGATCCGGCTCACCCTGGACGGGCGGACCGGGGTCACCCTGTGGGCCACCCCGTGGGAAGAGGACGGCGAGGAGTGGCAGGCGTTCCTCGGCGCCGGGCAGCACGTGCTGCTGTTCGGCACGACCGAGGAGATGGTCGAGCACCTGCGCTCCGGCGAGGAGAACGACCTCACCGACCACCCGCGCTGGAAGGACCTGCTGCGGCTGACCCCGGCCGAGCTGGAGCCGGACGAGGACTACGTCTTCGACCTGGACGGGGCGTACGAGCTGGCCCTGTCCGACCCGGATCCGTACACGGTCTCGGAGCTGTCGGACCTGGTCGACCTGGTGCAGCGGGTGGCCGAGGTGTGCGACGACGGCACGCTGCTGAAGCTGGTCGAGCAGACCCCCGAGTTCGCCGCGCTGCTGTCGGACGACGCGTCCTTCTCCGGGGCCGAGGGCGACGAGCGCTGGACCGCGGTCGGCGCGGTGGTGGAGCGGTCCTGGGAGCGGCTGCTGGAGCGGTTCTCCCGGCTGGTGGAGTGGCGGGGCGAGCCGGTGCTGGCCGACTCCGAGGACGAGGACGACGACTCCGAGGACGAGGACGAGGACGACCTCCGGGTCGTCGACCTCGACGAGGACGCCGACGACCGCCGGCCGGCCCGGGAGACGGTCGAGACCGTCGTGGACGCCGCGATCGGGTCGAGCGCATCCGCCGACCCGGACGAGGACGACCCCACCGACGGCGGGACCTACTCGATCTGGGAGGTCGCCGGGATCCTGCCGCTGTCGGTGACGCTGCCCTCGGGCACCGGCTACACGCTGCGGACGTACAACGGCGAGGACGACGAGCCGGTCTTCCTCGGCGCCGACCTGACCGTGGACATGTTCCGCACCGCCGACGGGCTGGCCGCGTACGTGCGCTCGGGCGAGGACCACGACCTGTCCGACATGGTGACCTGGTCCGACCTGGCCGAGGCCGACGACCTGGTGGTCGAGCCGGAGCCGGAGGAGGTCTACGACCTGCGCAGCCCCAGCGAGGACGCGGTCGAGCTGGCCCTGGAGCTGGCCGACTACTGCGACCTGGAAGGGGTCACCGGAGCGCTGACCCGGCGGCGCACCGGGGACGTCCCGTTCGACACCTGGAAGTCCGCGATCGACGAGCTGGAGACCTGCATCCGCTGGCACGACTGACCGCATTTCTCTCGGAATCCCGTCATCGTTCGCGGTGACCCGTGTCACAGTCGGGTAGGCCGGTTCCGCCATGCCCGCGGGCGGGCGGATCCGGCGGCACCGCGGGCCGGACCCGGTCCGCGGTCGTGCTCCCGCCCGTAGCACCGGCGGGGTGACCGCGAGGATCCCGCATGTTTCCTGCCGCACACCGGCACCCGATCCGGAGTCGTCTCCGGGTGGCCGCCCTGGTGGCCGCCCCCGTCGTCGTGCTGGCCGCACTGCCGGCCTCGGCGTCGACCCCCCGGGCGGACGTCCGGCTCTCCAACGACGCGCCCGGCACGTCCGGCTACGTCTCCAACTACACGGCCGTCACCGGCCAGCCCTACAGCGACCCGGTGCTCACCGAGTGCTCCCGGGCCCGGGGCCGGCAGAACGAGCCGTCGGTCGCGGTCAACCCGCGCAACCCGCAGGTGATCGTGGGCAGCTCCAACGACTACTGCGGGACGTACGACGACGGGGTCGACGCGGACGGCGCGCCGCTACCGGTCGGACCGATCTGGCTCGGCTACTACCGCTCCCAGGACGGCGGCGCGTCGTTCCAGTCCTCGCTCGTCCCCGGCTATCCCGGTGACACCTCCCCGTACGGGGCCCGCGCGCAGGTCCGGACGGCCAGCTCCGGCGACCCGGTGCTGGCCTGGGACGGCGACGGCCGGCTGTTCGCCGGCTCGGAGAGCTCCGACGACCCGGCCGGCAGCAAGAAGACCTTCGGCGACGTCTGGGTGGGCACGTACGAGAACCCGGCCGGGGTCGGCGGCCCGACGATCTCCGACGGCAAGGAGTTCCGCCGGTCGGTCATCGTCGCCCGCGGCTCGGCCGCGCCCAACCTCAACGGCGTCTTCAACGACAAGACCTCGATCGCGGCCGACCGGACCAACAACCCGGCCACCCGCGGCAACGTCTACTTCGCCTGGTCCCGGTTCACCGGCAACGGCGGCTCGAACATCTACTTCGTCCGCTCCACCGACCACGGCGCGACCTTCAGCCACCCGAGGCTGCTGACCACCAGCGAGAACGACATCCAGGACCCGGACATCGCCATCCGCGGCGACGGCACGGTGACGGTCACCTGGGACTCGTCGTCGAAGAAGAGCGACCTGGACTCGGTCCGGTACGCGGTGTCCCGCAACGGCGGCGCGACCTTCACCCCGGCCCGCACGCTGACGACGTACATCTCGTACGACGCCCAGGACGTGTCGGCGCCGACGGCCGAGGCCCCGACGTCCGGACCGGACTACGAGGGCGGCGCTGAGGCGGACGAGGAGGAGGCCGGCGACGCCCGGGACTGCGGTGTGCTGTCCGCGGCCTGCGCGAGTGGCTACATCTTCTTCCGCCGGACCACCTCGCCGCGGTCCTCGGCCGACCAGACCGCGCCGGGCAACCCGCTGGTCTACGTGGTCCTCGACCCGGTGGTGCCCGGCTCGCAGGTGCCGACCGGGACCACGTACGGGGCCATCGAGTCCGGCATCGGCGGGCAGAGCGCGGTGTACGCGCTGGCCTTCAACCCGGTCACCGGTGCCAGCACCGGCCAGGTCCGGATCGCCCCGGAGGCGACCGGGCACCAGCTGTTCGCCGACGTGGTCGCCGACTCCGGCACGGTGCACGTGCTGTGGTGGGACAGCCGCAACGACCGGTGCTACTCGCCGGCCCGCCCGGTCGGCAACTGCGCCGACGGCACGCTGACCCCGTCGCTGGACGCGTTCGGCGCCACGCTGAGCCCGGCGCTGACCGCGGTCGGCACGGCCCGGCTCTCCGACGTGACCAGCAACCCCAACTGGGACCAGTTCGGCGGCCGGACGGTGCCGTTCGCGGGTGACTACCTGTGGATCGACTCCGCGGCGGGCCGTACGTTCTCGACCTGGACGGACTACCGCAACACGGTGGCCGGGAACGACCCGCGCACGGCGGGTACCCGCGGCGACGTGCTGCAGTGCCGGACGCTGCGGGCCGACGGCACGTACACCGGTGACACCTGTCCCCGGGCCGGCGGCCTGGACCAGGACATCTACGGCGACCTCTCGCCGTGACCGGGACCCGGGCCGCCGCTTCCCGCGGCGGCCCGGGCCACCCGCCGCCCGGTCCGGGGCGGTCGTAGGCTCTCCCGGATGACACCCTGGCTGACCCGGCCCGGGCCGCCGCCGGATGCGGCGACCCGGGCCGCGTTCGACGAGCTGCTGGCGCGGGCGGTGGCGGCCGGGCCGGCCGAGCCGATCGACTACCGGCTGGCCGCGCCGAAGTGGCAGTTCCTGTGTCACGTGGCCGACCGCGGCGACGCCATGCTGCACGGCTCCTCGGCGCCGGACATCGCCCGCTTCCAGCCGCGGCAGTCCAACGACATCGCCGAGTTCGGCAACCGCAAGGCCGTGTACGCGGCCGCCGACGGCCTGTGGGCGATGTACTTCGCGATCCTGGACCGGCCCCGGCATCGGATGTCGCTCAACAACACCTGCTTCCGGGTCCTGCACGACGACGGCACGGCCAGCGAGCCGTACTACTTCTTCTCGGTCAACACCGAGGTGCTGGAACAGGACCAGTTCAGCCCCGGGACGGTCTACCTGCTGCCGACGGGACCGTTCGAGCGCGAGGCCCCGTACGCGGAGGGCGGCCGGCGGGTGGAGACGGCGCAGGCCGCGGCGCTGGAGCCGGTGGCGCCGCTGGCCAAGCTGACGGTCGAGCGGGCCGACTTCCCGCTGCCCATCCGCGGCCACCACCACCCGACGCTGGCGGCCCGGATCGAGGCCGACCCCGACGGTTTCCCCTGGTTGGCGGACGACGAGTTCTGACGCCCGGCGTAACCCCAAGGCCCTTTGGGGTAACTCCGGCCGATCCGGCGCCAGATCGCCCGCAGGCTGTGCCAGTCTGCGACCGCCGCGTCCACGGTGGTCGCGGAACGTACCCGTCGGGGGTTCCTGATGCGCTTCCGTCCCTCTCTCCTGCTGCTGGCCGGAGCCACGGCCGCGGCCCTGATCGGCTCGGCCGGCCCCGCGTCGGCCGGCCCGGCCGGTGCGGCCGGAGCGGCCTCGCACGGCCCCCGGATCACCGTGCTGGACCGCACGGTCTCCGCGCCGTACCAGCTCGCGTCCGGCCACGGCGGCGTGTACGTCGCCGACGGCGGCACGTCGACCGTCTCCCGGCTGACCCGCCACGGCCTGGTCCCGGTCGCGCACGGCCCGCAGCCCGGCGAGGTCGCCGGCGTCGCGGTCAACGGCCGGGGCGACCTGGCCTACACGTCGACCGACTACACCACCGGTGCGACCGCGCTGACGATCAAGCCCCGGTACGGCCGGACCGTGGTCGCCGACCTGGCCGCGTTCGAGCGCCGTCACAACCCGGACCAGCACGTCCGCTACGGCATCGACAACCCGACGCCGTGCCAGGTCAAGGCGTTCGAGCCGCTGGGCGGGGCGTCGACCACGGGCCAGGTCGACTCGCACCCGTACTCGGTGGCGGCCCTGCCCGGCGGGGCCTGGGTGGTCGGCGACGCCGGCGGCAACGACCTGCTCAAGGTCGACCGCAAGGGCCGGATCAGCGTGCTGTCGGTGCTGCCGCGGCAGCCGACCGTGATCAGCGCCTCGGCCGCGGCCCAGCTCGGCCTGCCCGACTGCGTGGTCGGCGCCGTCTACAACTTCGAGCCGGTGCCGACCGACGTCGAGGTCGCCGCCCACGGCCGGCTCGTGGTCAGCCTGCTGCCCGGCGGCCCGGAGGACCCGAGCCTGGGTGCCCGCGGGGCCGTCGTGTCGGTCAACTCGCGCACCGGGCGGGCGACCCGGCTGGCCGGCGGGTTCGCCGGCGCCACCAACGTCGCGCTCGGCAGCCACGGCCGGATCTTCGTCTCGGAGCTGTTCGGCGGGCGGATCTCGGTCATCGACCGCGGCCGGGTCCGGCCGTACGTGGAGCTGGCCGGCCCGCTCGGGCTGACCTGGTCGCGCGGCACCCTCTACGCCGGCACCGCGGGCCCGACGGACGCCGAGGGCAACCCGACCGGCCCGGGCACGATCGTCGCCATCCGGTAGCGGCCGGCCCCGCCCCCGGCGTCAGCGGATGGCGCCGGGGGCCAGCACCGCGTGCGCGCCGACGACCTCGTTGACCAGCTGCGTCACCCGCAGGTCGACGGCCACGCTGGCCAGCGCGACGGCATGCGGCCGGGACACTCCGTACAGCCGGGCCAGCAGGTCGAACATCGCGTTCAGGGCCTCGTACGCGGCCTCGTCCAGGGTGTCGCCGAGGCCCATCGTGACCCAGCCGGCCGGGGTCGAGGCGACCGGACCGGTGACCGGGACGTCGGCCGCGTCCCGGACCGAGAGGGTCAGGTCGACCCGGTCCATCGGGCACTCGATGGCGGTGCCGCTGACCTCGCCGTCGCCCTGGGCGGCGTGCCCGTCGCCGACCGACAGCAGCGCCCCGTCGACCGGGATCGGCAGCCACAGCGTGCTGCCGGCGACCAGCTCGCGGCAGTCGAGGTTGCCGCCGTGCCGGCGGGGCGGGACGGTCGAGTGCCGCCCGGGCTCGGCCGGCGGCATCCCGATAACCCCGAGGAACGGTCGCAGCGCGACCGTGTGCCCGTACTGGTTGCGGCCGGTCTGCGCGACCGGGTCGAGCCCCCAGCGGTGCACGACCGTGGCGTCGGTGCCGGTGAGGCCGTAGGCGTCGTTGAAGGCCGACGACCGGGCATTCGCGTACGTGGTGCCCCAGCTGCCCGGGACGACCGCGTCGATGCGGACCTCCAGCACCTGCCCGGCCCGGGCCCCGCGGACCTCGACCGGCCCGGTCAGCGCGTGCCCGGCGCCCTCGGTCCAGGCCGGGTGCCGGCGCCGGGAGTCCAGGTCGCCGACGTCGAACGGCTCCGGCGACCAGCCCGACTCCAGCGTCCGCAGCCGTACGGTGCCGCCGGACTCGACGCTGACGGCCGGGGCCAGCCCGGGGTCGAAGAAGCCGTGGGGGACGTCGGGTTCCAGCGTGGGCATCAGACCGCGCGGGCGACGGTCGAGGTGCCGTAGCGGGCGGCGGTGAGCTCCTTCACCCCGGCCGGGAAGTCCCGGGCGGCGGTGAGGTGGTCGGCGGTGAGCGCGCGCTGGGCCTCGGCGTCGCCGGCGAAGGCGGCCGCGCATCGCTCCGGCGCGGCGTTGGCCAGCGCCAGGATCGCCCCCGGGCAGCCGAGCGGGCCGGCGAAGGACAGCAACGTGGCCGCGCCGGGATAGACCAGACCGTCCCATGTGGACAGTTCGGCCAGCAGCCGCTCGGGGTCGCCGCTGGAGTCCTTCACCCCCAGCACCGGCAGGTCGGGCAGCAGCTCGACCGGGATGCCCGGCGCCGACACCCCCGGGAAGTGGTAGGCCATCAGCGGCAGGTCGCCGGCCGCGGCCGCGACCTCGCGGAAGTAGGGCCGGGGGTCGGCCACCCGGGGCGGGGACAGCACCAGCGCGGCGTCGGCGCCGCTGTCCCGGGCCGCGACCGTGCGCCGGATCGCCTCGCCGGACCAGCTGCCGCCGGTGCCGGCCAGCACCGGCACGCCGTCCACCCGGGACCGGACGGCGTCGAGCAGCCGGCGCCGCTCGTCGTCGTCGAGGGTGTGGGCCTCGCCGGTGGAGCCGGCCACCAGGACCGCGCGCACGCCGTCGTCGACGAGCCGGGCGGCCAGGTCGGCCGTGCCCTTCTCGTCGACCGCGCGGGTGTCGTCGAACAGGGTCACGAGCGCGACCCCGATGCCGGTGAACGGAGCAGCCATGCCTTCGACGCTACGCTGCCCGCCATGGGACTCGGAGGCGGTCCGAGCGAGTGGGACGAGTACGAGTGGGTCCGGCTCGCCGACCTGCCCGACGCGCCGCCGCCGGCCGCGGGCACGGCCGCTGGGAAGCGGCAGCCGCTGGCCGAGGCCGTGCTGGCCTGGCTGCAGCGGGAGAGCGTGTGGAACGCCGCCGCCGGCAGCCGGGTGCTGCTGGTCGACCTGGACAACCTGCGGGCCGACCCGGTGCGCTGGCGCGACCGGATGGGGATGGTGGTCGCGCTGGCCCGGCAGGCCGACGTGGTCGCGCTGGCCGGCCAGGAGGGCGCGGTCCGGCGCGCCCGCCCGCACCTGGAGGAGTTCGCGCCCCGGGCCCGGGCCGTCGCCGACGGCAGCGACCTGGCCGACCACGTGCTGCTGGACGCGGCCGCGGAGCTGACCGGCGCGCTGCAGTTCGTCCTGCTCAGCAACGACTGGATCTTCGCCGGGCTGGCCGACCGCGGCCCGCTGACCGTGCTCAGCCCCGGCGCCGACGCGCTGTCGGACCGGCTGCGCTCGACCGCGACCAAGGTGGTCGACCTGGCCGCGCTGGAGGGGTCGGTGGCCGAGCCGGGCCGCCGGGCCGCCTTCCGCGCCACCCGCCGCCGGCGGACCCGGGTCTAGCGGGCCTCCCACTCCTCGCGGGTGATCGCGTAGACCACGGCGTCGAACCAGGTGCCGTTGTCCTGGATCCGGTCGTTCTCCAGGAAGGTCAGGCCGAGCCGGCGCATCACCGCCAGGCTGCGCACGTTGGGCTCGTCGGTGACGGAGATGATCCGCTCCAGCCCGAGCGTGGAGAACCCGTGCGCCAGCCAGGCCCGGCCGGCCTCGGTCGCGTAGCCCTGCCCCCAGTACGCCGGGTCCAGCCGCCAGCCGATCTCGGTGTCGGAGGGCCGGTCCCGCAGGTGGTGCAGGCCGCACATGCCGAGGAAAGCGCCGTCGGCCGCGCGCTCGATCGCGACCAGCCCGAAGGGGGCCGGCCCCCAGCACTCGTTGGCCCACAGCGCGATGTCGTCGGAGTCCTCCCGGCTCAGCGGCCCGCCGAGCGCGTCGGCGACCTGCGGGTGCGCGTTGAGCGCCGCGTACAGCGGGAGGTCCTTGCCCCGGAACGGTCGCAGGATCAGCCGCTCGGTCCGTAGCGCGTCCATGCCGTCAGGGTCCCGCCGGGGTCAACCGGATTCGCCCCCGGCCGGCCGAGCCGGTCAGCCGGCTTCGGCCAGCGCGCCGCCGCGCCGGTTGAGGCGGCTTCGGTCGCCGCGCCGCCGTGCCGGTCAGTCGGCTTCGGCCACCGCGCCACCGAGCCGGTCAGTCGGCCTCGGCGACCGCGCCGCCGCGGCGCGGGTCGCCCCCGCCGGCCAGCACCGCGCCGGTGCGGGCCACGGCCTGGACCCCGCCGAAGTAGGTGTTGCGGCGGCGGAACCGGCTGATCCGGTGCCCGGCCGCGGACAGCGCCCCGGCGTCGATGCCGGGCTCGACGCTGACCAGGCCGTCCTCGGCGTGCAGCCGGGGCGCGTCCACCGCCGCCTGCACCGGCAGCCCCAGGTCCAGCATGTTGACGATCACCTGCAGCAGGGCCGAGCGGATCCGGTTGGACCCGGCCGAGCCCAGCACCAGCTCCAGCTCCCCGTCCCGGTGGACCAGGGTCGGGGCCATGGCCGAGGGCAGCCGGCTGCCCGGCGGGTGGGCGAAGAACCCCAGCGGCGACAGGTCCTCCTCCCCCAGCATGTTGTTCAGGTGCAGGCCGGTGCCGGGCACCAGCACCCCGGAACCCTCGCCGTTGGAGGTGGTGACGGAGCAGGCCCAGCCGTCCCGGTCCAGCACCGAGATGTGGGTGGTCGAGCCGACCCGGCTGGACAGGAAGTCGCGGGCGAAGCCGGGGTCGGGCAGCCCGGCGTAGAAGTCGTGGTCGCGGGCGCCCTGGATCGCCTCCAGGGCCCGGACCAGCGCCAGCGCGTCCGGCGGGCCGGGCTCGCGGTCCAGCAGCGCCAGCGCGTACGCCAGCAGGATGCCGCCGGCGCTCGGCGGCGGGTTGGTCACCACCTCGCGGCCCCGGTACGTGACCGTGACCGGCTCCCGCTCGATCACCTCGTACGCGGCCAGGTCGGCCGGGGTGACCAGGCCGCCGGCGGCCAGCACGGCGGC